>NZ_JBHUUW010000030.1:0-90583 GCF_042670825.1 Streptomyces sp. NPDC057137
GCCGATCGGCTCGCCGGGGACCACGTTTTCGTGTCCGGGGTGGTCCCGGTCAGGGCAGCGGCGCGCCGCGCGCCGTCAGCCACAGGTCGTACCACTCCTCGTGGGTGAGTTCCGGCTCCCGTACGGCCGCGTCGGCGCAGGCCCGGATCCGCTCCGGCCGCGCGCTGCCGACGACCGGCGCGATCCGGGCCGGATGGCGCTGCAGCCACCACAGCAGAATGGTCTCGGGCGTGGTGTTCTTCGCCTCGGCCAGCGACGCGACGAGCCGTGCCGTGGCCACCTCGTCCGGGGTCTCCTCACGGCCGGTGTACCGGCCCTGCGCGAGGGCTCCCCACGCCTGGAGCGCGATTCCGGTCGCCCGGCAGTATTCGGTCGTCCCGTGCGGATAGCCGACGTCGGCCGCCGCCGGGGTGTTCACCAGCACCCCGGCCTCTACCCAGTCCCGCCGGTGAAGGCTCATCTCCAACTGGTTGGCGACCAGAGGGGGTCCGAGCGACAACCGGAGTTGAGTCATCTGCCAACTGCTCATGTTCGACACGCCGAACCGCCGGACAAGACCCTGCTCGTGGAGCGAGGTGAGCGCGCTCGCGATGTCGTCCGGGTCGGCCAGCGGGTCGGGCCGGTGCAGGAGCAGGACGTCGATGACGTCCGTACGCAGCCTGGTCAGGCTCTCCTCCACGCGCCGGACGATGCTCGCCGGGCGCAGGTCGTAGATACCGGGCCGGTCGCCGTCGGCGAGACGGATGCCGCACTTGGTCTGCACGACGATGCGCTCCCGCAGCCCGGGGGTGCGGCTGAGAACCTCGCCGAAGACGGCCTCGGATTTGCCGTGCCGGTAGATGTCGGCGTGGTCGAACGTGGTGATGCCACTGTCCAGCGCCGCCCGGACCGCCGCCTCGGCCGCGTCGATGTCCGCCGGGCCGTAAGGAGTGGTGTCCCAGCCGCCGCCGAGCCCCATACATCCGTAGAGCAGCCGGTCGCCGTTCTTCGTCTCCGCTTCGTCTCTCACGCGATCACCCTACGGCGGCGTGGAAACGGCGGGTGGCCCCGGGGAAGGCTCCCCGGGGCCACACGGTGCGGAGGTCCGGCCGACGCGGGTCAGCAGTACAGGTTGCCGCCCGGCGCGACACCCAGGATCTGGGTGAAGCGCTGGTAGTTGTTGATCCGGCTCTGGACCGTCGCGGGGTTGCGTCCGTCGCACTCCAGCGAGCCGTTGATGGAGCGGATGGTCTGGCCGAAGCCGGCCTGGTTGACCATCGCGTTGTGCGGGGTCATGGTGCCGGGACCGTTCTGGGTGTTCCAGTACCAGAGGCCGGTCTTCCACGCGACGGCCGAGTCGTTCTGGACACGCCACGGGTCGGCGAGCAGGTTGATCCCCAGCGCGTCACCGGCGGCCTTGTAGTTGAAGTTCCAGCTGAGCTGGATCGGGCCGCGGCCGTAGTACGCGGCCTGGCCGGCCGGGCAGCCGTACGACTGCGAAGTGTCGCAGTAATGCGGGTAGTTGGCGGTGTTCTGCTCGACGACATGGACGAGGCCGCCGGTCTCGTGGCTGACGTTGGCGAGGAAGGCCGCGGCCTCCTGGCGCTTGACGGTGTCACTGCCGGTGTTCGCGAAGGCCGGGTAGGCGCTCAGCGCGGCGGTGAGACCGCTGTAGCTGTAGAAGCCGTTGCGGCTCGGGAACATCTGGTTGAACTGCGACTCACTGACGACGAATCCACCCGGCGAGGGGTTTCCGCCACCGCTGCTCGGCGCGTTCCACTTCTGGTTCGACTGCCCCGAGCAGGTCCAGATCTGGAGCCGGGTGCCGTTCGCCGAGTTGCGCTCCTGGACGTCCAGGCACTTGTTCGCCTGCGGGTTGACGATGTCGTTCGCGCCGGAGACCGTCCAGCGCTGGTTCGCGCCGCCGGTGCAGTCCCACAGGTGGACGAGTGCTCCGTCGGCGGTGCTGTTGCCCGAGACGTCCAGACACTTGCCGAGCGCGCGCAGCGTGCCGTCACCCGAGTTCGACCAGCGCTGGGCATTGCTGCCGTTGCAGTCGTAGATCTGTACGGGGGTGCCGTTGGCGTTGCTCGCCCCGGCGACGTCAACGCATTTGCCCGCGAGCCCGGTGATCTGGCCGTCGGCGGCCTGGGCGGCGGGGGCGGTGAAGAGAGTGGCGATGAGGGCTGCGACCGCGAGGAGGATCGCGGACCGTACGAGGGAAAGGCCTCTGCCGGATTTGCTCAACATCTCTGAATGTTGTCCCTTCGCGCCAACGGCGCACGGAGCCCTGCCGGCGAGCCGACAGGGCTAAGGAGGAGATGTGCGGGAGGTGTGTCGATTGGATTGAAAGCGAAGGTCTAGACCTTGTCAAGTGCATGGCGAATACGGCTGGTTGGCTACCTCGCCGTCAGGGCGGTGACTAGGTCGTCCAGCCCGTCGAACCGCCAGTCGAAGGCATCGGAGTCCGTCGGCGGATCGCCGACGGGCCGATGGACATAGGCGGTCCGCATGCCCCTCGCCTGCGCGCCGCGGAGATCCCAGGCGTGGGCGGCCACCATGAGCACGCGCTCCGGCGGGTGTCCGGCGGTGTCGACGGCGAGCTGGTAGACCTCCGGCGCCGGCTTGTAGGCCAGGACTGCTTCGCCGGACAGGACTTGGTGCCAGCGCAGCCCGGCATGCGCGTTGAGCCGCAGCAGTGCGGTGCGCGCCGCGTTGGAGAGCCCGAGCACGGGGAACTGCCGCGTGAGCCGTTCGAGACCGGCGACGGAGTCGCCCCACGGCGGCAAGCGCCGAGTCGCTGTCGACAGTCGGGCGATCGTCGCCGGATCCGTCAGTCCGGCACGGTCGGCGACGAGTTGGGCGGCTTCCGCGTCGATGACCTCGCTGTCGGCGTACGCGCGGTGCCCCTGGCCGATGCGTCGCTGCTCGGTCTCGACATGCCGCTGCCACATGGCGAGCAGCTCATCGACGGAGCCGTCGTCGGCGCCGTTGTCGGAACCGTCGTCGGACGTGGGCAGCGCGTCGCGAATCTCCGCTCGCAGTCCGCTGGATTCGTCGACCAGTGTGCCGAGGATGTCGAAGACGACGACCTCGATTTCGCGGATGTCGGCCATGCGCTCTCCCGTTCCATGCCGGTGTCACCGGAGTCACCGGTTCAGCAGGTGACGACCTTGCCACCGGCCTCGTCACCGGTCAAGATGGTGACGTGGATTTCGCCTTTGTCAGCGGCAACCCCGCCCTCGATCTGGCCGGCACCGTGAGGTCTCGCCGGGACGCGCCCGACGACGCTCTGGCCGCGCCCGGGGATCTTGAACGATGGGTGGCCGAGTGTGACGAGCTGCCCGACCGCGTCAGCGCCGACCTCGCGACCTTCGAGTCCGCGCTCTCACTGCGCGAAGCGATCTACCGACTCGCTCTCGACCGCGTGCTCGACCGGCCCTTCGATCCGGGCGGCCTCGACATCGTCAACGACACGGCGGCCGGACCGGTGCCCGCGATCAGGCTCGGCGACGGGGGACTGCGGATGACGGGAGACCTCCCCGCCGTCCTCTCCCACCTGGCCAGAAGCGGTATCGCCGTGCTCGCGGACCCTCACGCCTGCCTCAAGGAGTGCGGTCGCCCGAGCTGCACTCGTATCTATCTCGACCGCTCGCGGGGCGCACGGCGCACCTGGTGCGGGATGGACGAGTGCGGAAACCGCGTCAAGGCCGCGGCCTATCGGGCCCGCAGACGGGCTTCGCTGTGAGGCGTCAGCCGGACCTGGGCCGAGCGGTCCTGCTGACGGGTGCCGGACGGGGGAGCGCGCGGCCGTCGAGGAAGATGTCCGTCTGTTCGTTGTAGAAGGCGACGAGGCCGGCGATGGGCGTGAGCTGGCGGGTCGGGAAGTCGTACGACCAGGCGATGTCCGGGTAGCTGCCGGCGTTCGTGGTGACGGACCAGTAGGCGCTGGTGGTCCCCTTGTAGGGGCAGCCGGTGGCGGTGTCGCTGGGCACCAGCCGGGTGAGATCGGTGTGTACGCGGTCCAGGTAGTAGCGGGTCGGCAGGCCGGTTTCGAACACCATGACGGTCGAGGGCGCCTCGGCGAGAACCTCCCCGTCCAGTTCGACGCGGACGGTGCGGCCCGACCGGAGCGCGTCCACCCGCGTGTACGGGCTGCGGGGATGGACGAACACCTGCTCGTCCTCCTCGAACCACGCGTCGGGAGCAGCCCAGTCGATACGAACGGTGCCCGCGAGACCCGGCGGCGCCTCCTCGGTCCACAGCCGCGCCGAGCCGGGCCGCGCGACCCCGCCGCTGCTCAGGCCATGGCGGCGAGCCACCCCCAGGCTCAGCTTCTGCGTGTGGTCCTCGTCGACGAGAACGCCTTCGGTGAAGTCCTCCACCGGAACGCAGTACTGCGGGTAGCCGGGCCACTCCCACACGTACCGGGCCCGCACGGTGTCGAACAGCACGCGGCCGGCCAGGAACGCACGGATACGGCGGGCCACCGGCTCGACGTGACCGGCCGGGACAATCATCTGCGGAAAGTACTGGGCCTCGTCAGGCATGAACGCTTCCCGTCCCCGGTCGGTGGTGGAGCTGCCTGACCCACCATCACACGGCCGAGCGCGTCGAGTGCGCTCCCGGCCGAGTGTTGCCGACAGATCACTACGCCCGCCCGCCGAGCCCGCCCGCCGAGCCCGCCCGCCGGACAGGGCCTACCGGCCGGCCGCCGTCGGACCGCTCGCGTCAAGGTCTCCTTTGCGCAGACGGTAGACCTGCAACGACAGGTTGTAGTACTTCTCCGTCTCGCCGACCCACTCCATGCCGACCCGCCGTGCCGTCGCCGCGCCTCGGCTGTTCCGGGGCCGTACCACCGCGAACAGCTCCTCCACCCCGGCGTCCGACTCGAAAGCCCGATGCGCCACGGCATGCCCGGCCTCCGCGGCCAGGCCCTGACCCCATACGTCCGGAGCCAGCTGCCAGCCGATCTCCAGGTCGCTGCCGAACGGAGGGAGCGGCAGCAGTGCCACCCCTCCGACCAACTGGTCCGTCTCGCGCAGCGAGATCGCCCACCGGCCCTGGGGAGGTTCGAGGGTGGCCGACTCGGTCACCCACCGTTCGATGAGGCGCTCCATGGCGGCCAGGTCCGACACCGGCTCCAGCGCCGGGGCGAGCCATCGGGACACCTCGTCCACGCCGTAGACCGGCAGCGCCGCGGCGGCATCGCCCGGCGCCCAAGGTCGAAGGGTCAACCGGGGAGTACTGATCCGGGAGCCTTCGATAATGACCCGATGTATTCGGTCAGCCATATAACGAGAATATCACCGGAAGCACTGCTCAGCCGGGGGCGGGTACGGGCCAACTACCAGTTCGTCGGCCACGGGTGGGCCGCCGGAATTCAGTGGAATATCCGCCCTCCCCCCGCCGTTGAGAGAGATACCGGGGGCCAACAGACCTCAGGCGGTCGGCCACAGGAAGGATCACGTATGAAGCCTCGTATCCACCCCGAGTCCCGTCCGGTGGTATTCCGGGACCGCGCTGCCGACGTCGCGTTTCTGACGCGCTCGACCGCGGAATCGGACAAGACCATCGAGTGGGAGGACGGGAAGAAGTACCCCGTCGTCGACGTCGAGACATCATCGGCGAGCCACCCCTTCTACACCGGTAACTCGCAGGTTCTTGACACCGCGGGCCGTGTGGAGCGATTCGAGCGCCGTTACGGCGACGCCTCGAAACGCGGATGAGCGCCACCGGGAAGCGTCGGCGCGAAGACGGAGACCACAAACCCCGGCAGCGAGATCGAATGATCACGCCGCCGGGGTTTCTCCGTGCCGCCTGCGCATTCCCGGTGTATTGCCGTGCGCGACGGCCAAATTGAATTGATCACTCCCCACGGCCTCTGACACCATCACCCGATGATCAGCATCGGGACGATCGTGATGGGGGCCGCCGACGTGCGGCGCGCGGCCGAGTTCTGGAGCCGAGCACTGAACTACGTTCCGCGCGACGGCGAGGTGGCGGACGACTGGGTCGTCCTCGTCCCCGCCGAGGGTCCCGGGCCCGGCCTGTCCCTGGGGCTCAGTACGACACCGGTGCAGGAACACCCCCGCGTCCATCTCGACCTCTACGCGCGCGACGCCGCCGAGCAGACCGCCGAAGTGGCGCGCCTGGTGTCCCTCGGCGCCGAACGCGTCGACTGGGACCTCTATCCGGACGACGCCGACTTCATCGTCCTCGCCGACCCGGAGGGCAACCGCTTCTGCGTCATCGACACCGGCCACGGCTGATCCCCGCCCGCGCCCCTGGACAGCCTTTCCGACAGCCAAGAGGCCCCCGTGAGTACCGAACTGCGTTCCGCCGTCGTCCTCATCACCGGCGTCATGGCAGCCGGGAAGTCCACCGTCGCGGGCCTCCTGGCCGAACGGCTGCCGCGGGCGGCCCACGTCCGGGGCGACACCTTCCGCCGCATGCTCGTCTCCGGCCGCGAAGAGATGCTGCCCGAGCCGACCGCGGAGGCCATGGCCCAACTGGACCTGCGCCGGCGGATCTCGGCGACGGTGGCCGACGAGTACGCGAGCGACGGATGGACGGCGATCGTCCAGGACATCGTCATCGGCCCGGACTTGAGCCGCTTCGTTGCCAGGGTCCGTACGCGCCCGCTGTACGTCGTCGTGCTGACGCCGTCGACCGAGGCCGTGCGCCGAAGGGAGCAGACGCGTCCGAAGACCGGATACGGCGTCTGGACGGTCGAGGCGCTCGACCACAGCCTGCAGGCGGAGACCGAGCGCATCGGCCTCTGGCTCGACACGACGGAGCAGACACCGCAGGAGACGGTCTCGGCGATCCTCGCGAACCTCCCCGCCGCGCTGGTCACGTCCGACTGACGCCGGTCCCCTCGCTCGCGGCTCCTGTCAGTCGCTCGTGGCCGGGTCCCGCCCCTCCTCGAACGCCCGCCGCACCGGACCGGGCAGCGGCGCGAGCCCGAGCAGGCCCGAGACCAGCCCGGTGGTGAGCGAATGCCACTCGCCGGCCCGCCGCAGCATCGCGTGGTCCCCGCCGGACATCAGGACGGCGCACGCGTCCGCGCCCGCCGCACGCGCTCGGCGTGCGACGTCACGGCTGCCCAGCGGGTCGGTCGTACGGTCCCGGTCACCGTGCACGAGGACGACCTGCCGGTCCACCAGCTGCCCCACCGGCTCCCCGGTGGGACACCACGGGGCGAGCCCCACGACGCCGCGCACCAGGTCGTGCCCGGCCACGGCGAGCGCGGCGCGCCCGCCCATCGAATGACCGACCAGCACCACTCGTACCGAACCGGCGAGCGCTTCCAGCTCATCGAGCGCCCGGCGCGCGTCCACAGCGGCGTCGGCGCGCTCGCCGTTCCACCCCCGGTGCCGGTAACGGACCCGGCCGACGAGGACGTCGTGCCCCTCGGTGGCGCGCAGCACCGCCCCGGTGAACGGGCGCATCCGCGCGGCGGCCAGATTCCACCGGGGCGGCGCCGCCATGCCCTCCGAACGTCCGCCGTGCAGCAGGAGCACGGCGGTACGGGGCCGCCGGACCGATCTGTCGAGCACGAGGGCGGGCGGGCGCGGGGCACGGGGATCGCTGACGGGCACGTGGTGCCTGACCTCTCTTCTGTCACCTGTGGTGGGTGGGGCCCCACCCACCACAGGAAGTATTCGACGCCGAGGCCGTCGCGGATGCCCCGGCCGGCGCATCGATTCCGTCCGCGCGGATCTGCCCGACCGACCGGGCGAGCACGCCCGTACGCGCCCGCCCTCGCGTACGGGCAGGCGCGTACGGGTGCGCTTGGGCGATCCGGCGATCAGGACCGGCCCGCCGCCCCCTCCGATCCGGCCGCAGACTTCGTGGTCTCGCGCGGCCCCCAGGTCTCCCGTGTCGTCGCCACGCCGATCAGTCCGACCAGACCGATGACCACGTAGAACCCGGCAGGACCCGCCCAGTCGAACGACTCCGCCAGCAGCACGGCCAGGAACGGCGCGAACCCCGCGACGGACGCCGCGATCTGGTAGCCCAGCGAGGCACCGGACGTACGTGTGTTGGTCTTGAACAGCTCCGCGAACCAAGCCGCCTGCGTACCCGTCAACGCCGCGTGGATCACGCCGATCGCGATCAGATAGATCAGCACGACGAGCACCGGATTACCGGTGTTGGCCATCAGGAACATCGGGAAGCCGAAGGCGACCGCCAGCAGACAGCCGGCCAGATACAGCTTCCGGCGGCCGATCCGGTCGGTCAGCGCGCCGGCCACGTCCCCCACCAGGCCGGAAGGCCGGTCCGACGTCTAATCTGCGGGCATGGAATCGCAGGCGTACCTCTCCGAACTCTTCTCCCTGGAAGGCCGCGTGGCCCTGGTCACCGGCGGCAGTTCCGGTATCGGCAAGGCCGTCACCGAGGCCCTCGCCCGCGCCGGCGCGAGCGTCGTGATCGTGGCCCGCAGGGAGGCCGAACTGGCAGCCACGGTGGACGAGTTGACGGATCGCGGCTGCCGGGCGGCATGGGTGAGCGGCGACCTCGGCACGCGCGAGGGCGTACGTACGGTGGCCGACGAGGCGGCGGAGATGTTCGGCGAACCGGACACCCTCGTCAACTGCGCCGGGATCAATCTGCGGCCCCCGATGGGGGAGACCGGCGACGACGTGTGGGACACGACGATGGCGGTGAATCTGGAGGCGCCCTATCTGCTGGGGCAGCGGTTCGGACCCGGCATGGCCGAGCGTGGTTTCGGACGGATCATCCATGTCACGTCCCAGCAGGCGCACCGGGCGTTCGTGCAGAGCGGTGTCTACGGTGTCTCCAAGGGCGCGCTGGAGTCGCTGGCCCGCTCGCAGGCCGAGGCGTGGTCGCCGTACGGGGTCACCTGCAACACGCTCGTGCCGGGGTTCGTGATGACGCCGCTCAACGAACGGCTGTCGTCCGACCCCGAGCGGGTGGCGGCGCTCGCCGCGCGCACGATGACGGGGCGCAACGGGGTGGCGGAGGACTTCGCGGGCGCGGCTGTGTTCCTGGCGAGCCGGGCCTCCGCGTACGTCACGGGGCAGTCGGTCTTCGTGGACGGCGGGTTCCACGTCCACTGAGGGGCGGGCACGTCGTACGGCGGCGGGTACGGCTCACGGCGGCGACCACGACGTACGGTGGTGAACCGCGGTCCCGGGTCGATCGCACCTCGGCCTCGCACCAGCCGCGCTCCGGACCAACCGCCCTCCGTATCAAGCCTGTTGGCGCGGCTGTGGGCGCGGGCACGACTCGGGTACGCCGGACCGCGCCGCCGACCGCCGGGCGCGCCAGGTACGCGCGGCGCGGGTCACGCCCGGCTGCCCCAGCACGATGCCGAGGAACACCAGCACCAGCCCGGCGCCCTGGCGCGCGGTGAGGGTGTCTCCGGCGACGAGTGTGCCGAGCAGGACGCCGGTCACCGGGTTGAGGAGACCTATGAGCCCCACTGTCCCCGCGCTCAGGTGCCGCAGGCCGGCGAACCACGCGGTGAAGGCGAGGGCGGTCGCCACCCCCGATACGTAGACGAAACCGAGCACCGCGCCCCCGTCCAGGGCCGGCGGTGCCCCTTCGACGGCGACCGCGACCGGCACGAGAACCACACCTCCGGCGATGAGCTGCCAGGAGGTCAGCGCGAACACGTCGACGTCGGGGCACCACTTCTTGGTGAGGATGTAGCCGATCGAGGACATCGTCATGGCCGCCACGGAGGCGAGCACGCCGAGCGGATCGATCCCGGTCGCGTTCGTGAGGAGCATGACGCTGACGCCGGCGATCCCGACGCCCGCTCCGACGGCCGGCAGTATGTGCGGGCGCTCGGACAGCAGCGGCCAGGCGAGCAGCATCATCACCACCGGTGCGGTCGCCATGACCGTCGAGGCGATGCTGGTCGGCAGGAGCTGCGCCGCCACGTAGACGAGGGCGAAGAACGCCCCCATGTTCAGGGTGCCGAGCACCAGCGCCTTCCACCACAGCGCGCCGTGCGGCCTTCGCCGGCTCAGCGCCAGCAGGACGATCCCCGCGGGCAGGGCGCGGAAGACCGCCCCGTACAGCGGATGGCCCTCCGGCAGATAGCGCTGCGTGACGAAGTACGTCGTGCCCCACGCGATCGGCGCGACGGCGGTGACCAGTGACCAGCGGGCGGTGGCTTCCATGGAAGCAATAATATCTTCCCTGGAAGGTATTATTCCCGGCATGGCTGAATCTCTTGACCGCGTGGCCCGTATCCAGCGGGAATGGGCCCGCGAACGCCCCGATGTCGATGTGCGCCCGCAGGGCGTGATCGGGCGGCTGCACCGCCTCGGCGCGTACCTCACCGAGGAGTTGTGCGTCGTCTACCGGAAGTACGGACTGGGGGAGGGCGACTTCGACGTCCTGGCCGCGCTGCGGCGGGCGGGCGCGCCGTTCGAGCGCGCGCCCGGCGAACTGGCCGAGCACACCATGGTCACCACGGGCGCGATGACGAAACGCGTCGACCGCCTCGAACGGGCCGGACTCGTCTCCCGGCGCGCGAGTGAGAGCGACGGGCGCGGCAGGGTCGTCGCGCTGACCTCGGAGGGTCGCGCCCTCATCGATCGCGCCTTCTCGGAGCACATGGCCAACGAGCGCCGTCTCCTGGACGCGCTGACCGAGGCGGAGGCCGCGCAGCTCGAATCCCTGCTGACCAAGTGGCTGGCCGTGACGGAGGGGCCGCGCGACTGAACCGGGACCTCCGGGGCCCTGGACTCGATCGCAAAGACTTCTTCGCGAATAAGTCTTTGCGAAGGACTGTTTGCGGTCTAGTCTGCTCGGCATGACGGATTCGAAAGCGGCCCCTCGCGGTCCGAAGCACGAGTCGAGCACGGTCGTCCTGGACGCGAAGGGACTGCGCGCCCTGGCGCATCCCGTACGTGTCCAACTGGTCGGGCTCCTGCGGAAGTACGGCCCTTCGACCGCCACCCGGCTGGCCGAGCGGCTGGGGGTCAACTCCGGTACGGCCAGCTACCACTTGCGCCAGCTGGGCGACGCGGGGTTCGTCGAGGAGGACACGGAGCGCGGCAACGCCCGGGAACGCTGGTGGCGCGCGGTCCACCAGTCTACTCGGTTCAGCGATCGTGAGCTGGCGGAGGAGCAGCCCGAGGCGGCGCTGGCGTATCTCCAGTCGGTCGCCGCCGCGTACACGCTGCGCACCCAACGGGCTCTCGGCGAGCTTCAGACCATGCCCGACCGGTGGCGGGGCACCTTCGACATCAGCGACTGGCCGCTGCGGCTGACGCCCGAGGAGGCGGTGCGGCTGCAGGAGGAGCTGCACGCACTTCTCTTCCGCTACCGGTCGGACAGCCCGGAGACGGCGGCCGAGGCGCCGGAGGGCGCCGAGCGTGTCTCCGTGATCACCCAGATCCTGCCGGAGCTGGATCTGCCGGGCTCGGACACTCCCGACGACACCCCCGGCGCCCCCGCCGAGGGCGGCGGCCCGGCTCGTGGACGCCGGCGGGGAATGGAGTCGTGGTGAGAAAGGCCGGGGCAAGTGCGATACCGGCGAAGGGTTCTGACGCCATGTCAGGGCGGCGTGGGTCGCTGCCGCTCGTCGGTGTACTCGCCGCGATGGCGGTGTCGTTGACCGGTACGCGGGTCTCGGCCATCGCGCTGCCCTGGTTCGTTCTCGTCACCACCGGCAGTGCCACCCAGACCGGGGTGGTGGCCTTCTGCGAGATGGCGCCGTACGTGGTGGTGAAGGCGTTCACCGGACCGCTGGTGGACCGGGCCGGACCCCGGACCATCTCGTGGACCACCGACCTGATCAGCGCCGCGGCGGCTCTCGCGGTTCCCCTCCTGCACGCGGCGGACCGGCTCTCGTTCCCTCTGCTGCTCGTGCTGGTCGCGTTGATCGGTGCGGCGCGGGGGCCCGGCGACCTGGCGAAGGACGTCATGGTCCCGGAGGCGGCCGAGCACGGCCGCGTACCTCTGGAACGGGCCACCGGCTTCGCCGGCGTGACCGAACGGCTCGCCTCCACCGTCGGTCCGGCGGCGGGCGGCGCCCTGATCGCCTTCCTCGGGCCGCTGTCGGGGCTGACCGTCAACGCGGCCTGTTTCGCGCTCGGTTCGGTGATCATCGGGCTGATGCTGCCACGCGGCATGGGCCGGCCGGCCGAGCATGTTCCGTCGCCGCCGGACGGTGCCGATCCCTCATCCGATCCCTCTTCCGGTGCACCTGCCGAGCCGGGCTACTGGCGGCGGTTCGGCCAGGGCTTCACCTTCCTGCGAACCGAACCGCTGCTTCTCACGATCATGGTGATGGTCATGGTCACCAACTTCCTGGACGCGGCGTTCAGCACCGTGCTCCTCCCTGTCTGGGCCAAGGAGTCGGGAAACGGGCCGAGCGCCATCGGCCTGTGCGCCGGCGCGGGCGGACTCGCGGCGATCGGCGGCAGCCTGATCGCGGCGGGCATCGCACACCGGATGCGGCGCCGCGTGGTCTTCTTCGCCGGATTCCTCCTGGCGGGCGCGCCGCGATGGCTGATCCTCGCCTCGCCCGCACCTCTGTGGGCCGTGGTGGTCGTGTTCGCCATCGGTGGTTTCGGCGCCGGTTTCCTCAACCCCATCCTGGCGGCGGTCAGTTACGAACGCGTACCCCGCCGTCTGCTGGGCCGGGTCAAGGCGCTCAGCGGTGCGCTCTCCTGGTCCGGCATGCCGCTCGGCGGGCTGCTCGGGGGCGCCGCGGTGGCCTCGTTGGGGCTGGCACCGGTCCTGCTGGTGGGCGGGGCCGCGTACTTCCTCACGACGAATCTCACCGGACTGCGCCCGGAATGGCGGCAGATGGACCGACTGCGGGGCAAGGGCCGACCGGCCGACGACCCCCTCGTACAACCGAGCGCGGAGTCGGGCGACAGGTCGGACACCGACCAGGAGCCAGGCCAGGAGCCAGGCCGGGAGCCAGGCCAGGGTCCGGGCTCGGAGCCGGAATCCGGCGGCACCAGGCTGACGCGATCCGTCAGGTGACGGTGATACGGCCGCCGCCGCCAGATCCACCAGCGACACACCCGTTCAACCCCCGCAGCACGAGCCACAGATCCGGCCGGCGTCGCCGGAACACCGGCAGCACGCGCGGCAGCGCCTCCGCCGTCGCCGACCCGACGAACCCGAGGGCCGGCCGCCCGAGTTCACCCGCCGCCACACTCCGGACGGTCCGCACCGCGCGGTCGGCGCGGGCCGGCGTCTCGCGCGCCTCCGGCAGGAACGCGGCCCCGGCCGCAGTGAGGCCACCCGGCGACGGTCACGTGTCAGCAACCGCACGTCGAGTTCGGCCTCCAGCCGCTGAATCTGCTGGGAGAGCACGGGCTGGGCGCTGTCCAGCCGCTCCGCCGTACGACTGAAGTGCAGCTCCGCGCCCACGGCATGGTGCACGCCGCCCGGCGGGCCGGAAAACTAGGATGCCCGGCATCGTCTCTTGACCGTCCGGGACCCCGACGGCCGCCCGTGGAGCCTCCGAGCCCCAGCCGAGAGCTGACGGCCCAGGAGCTGACAGCAAGGAGAGACGTCGTGGCAGACGACCGGAACGGGATGCCGGACAGCACCGCGGTGCGGGTCGCCCTCTGGCGGGCGTTGCATGTCCGGGCCGACGCGCCGCCCCATGTCATCGAGGACGAGATCGGCCTGCGGCTGGCGGACCCCGGCGACGACTGGCGCAGCCGCCCGGACATGGACCCGCGC
Source organism: Streptomyces sp. NPDC057137 (assembly GCF_042670825.1). Taxonomy (NCBI): domain Bacteria; kingdom Bacillati; phylum Actinomycetota; class Actinomycetes; order Kitasatosporales; family Streptomycetaceae; genus Streptomyces; species Streptomyces sp. NPDC057137. The sequence goes on from NZ_JBHUUW010000030.1 coordinate 13,672, forward strand.
GCCACCAGCGGGTTCCGGGCGGCCATCGTGTCCCGCGCCCGGTTCGTCGAGGACCTCGTCGCCGAGCGGACCGGCCTCGGTGTCACGCAGTACGTCGTTCTGGGGGCCGGACTCGACACCTTCGCCCAGCGCACGCCGGAGCCGGCCGACCGCCTGCGGATCTTCGAGATCGACCAGCCGGGCACCCAGGACTGGAAGCGCCGACGTCTGACCGAACTCGGTTACGGGATCCCCGACCGGCTTCGCCTGGTGCCGGTCGACTTCGAGGCGGGGGCGGACTGGTGGGAGCGGCTGTCCGGCGCCGGCTTCGACCCCGGCAGGCCGGCGGTTGTCGCCTGCTCCGGCGTGACCATGTACCTCACCAAGGACGCCACCGCGGCGACCCTGCGCCGACTCGCCGGCCTGGCACCCGGCTCGACGCTCGCCATGACGTTCATGCTGCCGGCCGAACTCCTCGACGACGCCGACCGCCCCGCGCTCGAGGCGACCAAGCCGCGGGCGCAAGCGGCCGGAACACCGTTCATCAGCTTCTACACCCCGCGGGAGATGCTGGAACTGGCCCGCGACGCCGGCTTCAAGGACGTCCGACACGTGCCGGGAACCGCACTGGCCGACCGCTACTTCGCCGACCGCACCGACGGCCTTCGCCCGTCGAGCGGAGAGGACTTCCTGGTGGCCACCACCTGACCCGCCTCGGTCCCACGTCGCCCGACGCGGCGCCGATGCCGCGTGTCGTACGGACTCCGCGTGAGGTCTGTGTGCAGGGTGCTGCTCATGAGACTGCGGGCCGCGTACAAGAAGGACGACAAGGGTGGCTCCGGAAACGGGCCGTTGACCGAGCTGCTGGAACTGCGGCACGACGTGACCGTCACCCAGACGCTGCGCTCGACGGTGGCCGCGACGCTCGCCTACATCGTCGCGCTGTGGCTCAGCAGCGAGCCCGCGCCGCTGACCGCGCCCCTCACCGCGCTGCTCGTGGTCCAGGTGACTCTCTACTCCACCCTCACCACCAGCGTCCGCCGGGTGAACGCCGTCGTCGCCGGCGTGCTGATCGCCATCGGATTCAGCGTGCTCGTCGGGCTGTCGTGGTGGAGCCTCGGGCTGATCATCCTGGCCTCGCTCCTCGCCGGCCGGCTCGTCCGCGTCAACGAGTTCGTTCCCGAGGTCGCGATCAGCGCCATGCTCGTCCTCGGCGTGACCCACGCGGCGGACACCGCCTGGGACCGCGTACTGGAGACGCTGATCGGCGCGGTGGTGGGGCTGCTGTTCAACGTGCTGTTCGTGCCGCCGGTCTGGGTCGCCGCGGCCGGGGAGTCCATCGAGGACCTCGCCCGGCAGATGCGCCGGCTGATGCGTGACGTCGGCGAGGAGCTGACTACCCCCACCCCCGTCGAACGCGCCGCGGCCCGACTGCGCGAGGCACGGCGGCTCGACCACGGCATCGCCGAGGTGGACGCAGCGCTGCGCCAGGCCGAGGACAGCCTGCGGCTCAATCCGCGCGTCAAGGAGGGCCTGCTGCACCGGGTGGTGCTCCGTACGGGTCTCGACACGCTGGAGATCTGCGCGGTGGTACTGCGCGTACTCACCCGCACGATCACGGACCTCGCCAAGGAGCGCCAGGAGGAAGACCTCTTCTCGCCGGAGGTGGGATCCGCCCTGGAGGAGCTGCTGTCGCAGGTCGCCGACGCGCTCGTCAGTTTCGCCGTGCTGGTCACGACGCAGACGAGCGAGGCCGCCGAGGCGGCGGAGTCCCGCCTCGCCGGGGATCTGAGCGCCGCCGGGGCGACGCGCGAGAGGGCGGCGCAACTGCTGCTGGAAGGCGTACAGCGGCACCCTCGGCAGTGGCAGCTCCATGGCGCGCTGCTGTCGGAGATCGACAGACTGCTGGACGAACTCGACACCGACCACCGCTCCCGCCGCCTGATGGAGGAGCTGGACAGGTCCACCCGGGAACAGCGCGAACGGCACCCTCAGCTCACCGCGTTCACCCAGTGGCTGCGCGGGGTGAAACGGCCCGCGCTGAAGCGCCCCACCCTGAAGCGCCCCACCCTGAAGCGGCGCGGCAAGCCGGGTGAGAGGCGGGGTCAGAGGCGGGGTGACAGGCCGGGTGACAAGCGGCGAGGCTAGGGCCGGGACGTGGCTGGTTGCTCGGGCTCCACCCGGTGGTCACCGGACGCCGCCACGATGACGTCGTCCAGGATCTCGCGCGTGCGCATCAGTTCGGCGATCTGCTCGTCGATCCTGGCCCGCTGCCGCGTCAGATCGGCGACGAGCCACGGCGTCGCGGCCTCCGAAGGACCCCCGTCCTCGTCCCGCATGCACGGCAGCAGCTCGGCGATCTTCCCGCTGCACAGCCCCGCGGCGAACAGTTCCTGGATACGTATCACCCGGTCGACGGCCCGCTCCGGATAGGTGCGATGGCCCGAGGGCGTACGCGTGGACACGAGCAGCCCTTGCTCCTCGTAGTAGCGCAGCGAGCGCTCGCTGACGGCGGTACGTCTCGCCAGTTCGCCGATCTTCACGCTGCCTCCCGGGGCCGCACCGTCGCCGTCGCGGTGACAGGGATTGAACCTCACACCAGTGTGAGGTCTTACCGTCCCGCCATGACGAAAACGACGCTTCTCGCCCCGTATTCCCTCGGCCCCCTCCGCCTCCCGAACCGTATGGTGATGGCTCCCATGACCCGCTACCGCGCGGCCGTGGACGGCACGCCCCTGCCGGTCGTCGCCGAGCACTACGCGCAGCGCGCCGGCGCCGGCCTCATCGTCACCGAAGGCATCTGGCCCAGCAGCCGGGGACAGAGCGGCTGGCGGCTCCCCGGCCTGGAGACCGAGGCGCACATCGAGGGCTGGCGGGCCGTGACCGAGGCCGTGCACGCCGCCGGCGGCCGGATCATGGCGCAGCTGATGCACGGCGGCCGGCACGGACACCCGCTGTCCCGGATCGACGGGGACGTGCCGAGCGGCCCGTCGTCCGTCCTGGTGCCCGGCCCCGTACATGTACGCGACGGCGGCAAGGCCGACCCCCTCCCGCCGCGCGAGATGACGCACGACGACATCCGGCAGGCCGTCGCCGACCACGTCGAGGCGGCCGGGAACGCCATGGCCGCGGGCTTCGACGGGGTCGAACTGCACGGCGCCAACAGCTACTTGATCCACCAGTTCCTCGCCGACAACACCAATCTGCGCATGGACGGCTACGGCGGTACGACCGAGGGCCGGATCCGCTTCCCCGTCGAGCTGGTCACGGCGGTCGCCGACGCGATCGGCGCCGGGCGGACGGCGCTGCGACTGTCCCCGGGCAACCCGCAGTTCGGCATGGCCGAGGCCGACCCGGCCCCCGTCTACCGCGCGCTCCTCGACGCCGTCGACGGCCTCGGTCTGCTCTACCTCCACCTCACCGACAACGACACCTACCCGGCGCTCGCCGATCTGCGGCCCCGCTGGCACGGCCCGCTCATCGCGAACATCGGCGAGAACCGTGACCCGACCACCCGCGAGGGCGGCGAGGCGGTGCTCGCCGACGGGCTCGCCGACCTCGTCTCGTACGGCAGATCCTTCATCGCCAACCCGGACCTCCCCGAGCGCTTCGCCTCCGGGGCACCGCTCAACACCACCGACGAGCGGCACCTCTACACACACGGCGGCGAGGGCTACACCGACTACCCGGCGCTACGGCAGGAACTCTGCTCCGCCGGCAGCTGACGCGGCGGCGCGTACGGGGGATTACGAGGGATACTGACGCATGGGATTCGCCGTCTTCGTCACTCTGCCCGGTCTGGTCATTCTGCTGACCGCGCTGGCATTCGTCGATCAACTGCTGCTCCGCGCCGGACGGGCCGGTGTCCTGCCCTGGCGCAACTCCGTCCGGCAGGGGCAGGTCTCGACCACCGGCTTCGAGATGCTGCACGCGAGCCTCTCGCCGGGCAAGCAGAGCGAGTTGAAGGAGCGTCAGTCGGCGCTGCTGCTGCGGGACGACGAGGAGGACGGGGCTCCGCCGAACCGGACCATGGTGGATCTGGACGGCGGCACCGCGGTCGTACGGATACCGCGGGGCCGGCCGGACCGCCCGAACTGACCGGCCGGCCCGGCGGACCCGGGTCAGGGAGCGGCGGTCCGTCTCAGAGCGGCAGTACGCAGACGGCGACCGGAGACGCGAACGGGGCTCCCGCCGAAGCCAGTTGACCGCTGTCCTGGTCGACGTGGAAGACGGACACGGCGTTCGACCGCTGATTGGCGGCGAAGAGCAGAGCCCCGTCGGGGGAGAGGGCGAGCTGCCTCGGGTAGTCACCGCCGACCGGCACCGTGTCCAGCAGCCGCAGGCCGGCGCCGTCGTCCTCCACCGCGAAGCGGGACAGGCTGTTGTGCCCCCGGTTGGCGAGGTAGACGAACGCACCGTTGGCGGTGATCACCGGCTGGGACGGGAAACTGCTGCCCGGGCCGCCGGCGCCGGTGGACAAGGGTTCGCCGGGAGTGAGGGCCCCGCTGTCGGGGTCGTATCCGCAGACGGCGATCGTGTTGTTCAACTCGTTTGCCAGATAGGCGAATTGGCCCGAGGGATGGAAGACGAGATGCCGCGGACCGGCGCCCGCCGGCAGCGTCGCGTACGAGACCTGGGTGAGCGTGCCCGCCGTCTCGTCGAGGCGGTAGGTGTAGACGCTGTCGGTGCCGAGGTCGACGGCGAGTACATGGCCACCGTCCGGGCTGGTGACGATCTGGTGCGCGTGCGGGCCGTTCTGGCCGGGCCCCGGAGCCGGTTCGCTGTGGGTGACCAGATCGGTGCGCTCGCCCAGCGCGCCCGACGCCTCGATGGGGTGGACGGCGACATTGCCGGAGCCGTAGTTCGCACTGAACAGCCATCGCCCGCCGGGGTGCACGGACAGATGGCAGGGTGACGAGCCGCCGGTGCCGCGCGTGCCGAGGACCGTGTGGCCGCCGTCCGCACCCAGCGCGATCGCGGTGACGCCGCCGTCCTGGCGCTCGTTGACCGCGTACAGGGTGGTGCCGTCGGGATGCACGGTGAGGTACGAGGGGTCGCCGACGCCTTGGAGGGTCCCGGTGGCGGTGATGCGGCCCGTGGCCGTGTCGTACGAGGCGAGCCCGATGCCCGGACCGCCGCTGGAGGTGTACGTACCGATGAACAGCGGCCCCGTGGCGAGGGGTTGACGGGAGCGGGCCACTGTCCCCGAGGCCGTCGCGGTCGCGGTCGCGCTTGCCGTGGCGGGCACCGAGACCGTCGCGAGGGCGGCGGCCAGTATGCCGACCACCTGACGGCGGCTCGGCCCTCCGGTCCGTGTCTCTGCCTCTGTTCCTGTACGTGTGCGGTCGCTTCTCATGCCGGGCACCTCGAATGACTCGTGGGGGGAGAGTGCTTGCCGATGCTGTGGCAGACACCCTGTCGCCATCCCGCCCCCGTCGGCAAGAGCCCCTTCGACGGCGTCAGTCGCGGAGCGCCACGGCGTCACCCATCACGATCACCGGGCGCTTCGCCGGGTCGAGGAGACGGAGGAGTTCGACCATCTGTGTTCTCGACAGCGAGACACAGGCCTGGGTGGGGCCTTCGTGGTCGACATGGATCCAGACGCCGCCGCCCTTGCCGAGCCCGAGAGGGCGGCTCTTGTCCAGCGGAGTGGTCCCCGGGATCCGGTTGTAGTCGATGGCCACGACATAGTCGAAGGAGCCCTCCAGCGGCTCACCCAGGAAGCCGGTGCCCGGGGACTCGAAGTCGCCGCTCTCGTCGTACGGGAGTCTGGACCCGGGGTCGGGGAGCCGGCCGCCCGCGTCGCCGAGCGTGAAGACACCGATCGGCGAACGCAGGTCGGAGGCCTGGTGGTCGTAGGTCCAGCCGCGCAGAGCGTTGTGCGCGGGCCAGCGGTTGGTGACGGGCTGCCAGCCCGTGTCCGCGTCGCGCTCGTACAGCACGACCCCGGACCGGGACGACTCCCGGCCCTCACCGTTGACGACGAGCGCCTGGCGGCTGGAGACGGGGACACGGGAGCGGGTGGCCGGGCCGAGACCGGGGATCTCACGCACCAGAGACGCCTCCACCGGCCCTCCGGCAAGACCGCGGGCCGCCTCGTTCGGCGAGCCCTGGTGCCGCTGGGCGGGCCGCCCTGCCGGCTTCTCCCCGTCCTGTTCTCCGTCCTGCTCCCCGTTCTGTCCTCCGTCCTGTTCTCCGTCCGCCGACTTGCTCTCCGTGGCCGGGCGCTCCGCACTCGGGCTTCGCGGCGGCCCGCCCTGCGCGGTCCGGCTCGCCGTCGGCTGCCCGGCGTCCGGTGGGGATGCCTGCTCAGCGCATCCGGTGAGAAGCAGGCACGTACAGAGCGAGGTGACGGCCAGGGCGCCCCTGGCGAGATGGAGAGCGCGGGGGAGGGGGAGCATGTCAGGCCTTTCGTGGGCGGTGGCAGGCGGTCCGTCCTCGTCCGCCGCGTTTCTCTGCGCCATGAAACGCGATCATCGTGTGATCGGACCGCGCCGAGATACGCGATCAGAGACGGACCCGGAGATTTCCCCCGTTCTGCCTAAGGCGACGTCAGATGCCCGGACGATGAGGCGACTCCCGGTCTCACCTTCCCCCGGTCTTCCGTCATTGGTGCGAGCAAAGGCGGCCGGGGGTGATTCGTCGGCCCACGGGTGATTCGCGAACGCGCGTGGTTTCAGTCAGCCGAAAGAGCGTCAAATAGCTTGCCCGACAGGGTTGTCGGGGACATGGCGGGATTGCTTGTCTTGATGCGTCGTGGACAGTCGACGCGCGTCAACTCCGCCCCACCGGAGTGGCGTACGCCTGTTGCGCGACGCGCTTGTTGTCGTTGAACCCGGGAGAGCGTTCCCCCCACTTCCCAAGGAGATCGACATGGTTACCAAGCCAGGCCCCGGCCGTCGTACGGTGCTGCGGGGTGGTCTGACCGCCACAGCGGTCGGCGCCCTCGGACTCGCCGCGAACGGACCGGCCGCCGCCGCCCCGGCGCGCGCGAGCCGCCGCCCGGCGGCCGGATCGTTGCTCGCCGCGCCCGAGCCCCGGATCTACAGCACCACCGAATGGGGCGCGCGGCCCCCGAGCCAGCAGATCGTCGTGCTCGACCGCGTGCCGACCTACATCGTCGTGCACCACACCGCCGAACCCGGCAACAGCGAGGACTACTCGCTGGACCACGCGATGGCGATCTGCCGGTCGATCCAGAACTTCCATATGGACGGCCAGGGTTGGGGTGACTCCGGCCAGCAGTTCACCAACTCGCGCGGCGGCTTCGTCCTCGAAGGCCGGCACCAGAGCCTCGATGTCGTACGCGGTGGTACGCAGCACGTCCAGGGCGCGAACGTCGGCGGCCGGAACAGCGAGGTCATCGGCATCGAGAACGAAGGCCTCTACACGGAGGTCGACGTACCGGCCGCGCTCTGGAACTCACTGGTCCAGCTCGTCGCGTGGATCGCCACCCAGTACGGGCGGCCGGTCACCGACATCATGGGCCACCGCGACTTCAACTCCACCGAATGCCCCGGCGGCGTGCTCTACGGCAGACTGCAGGAGCTGCGCGACGCGGTCGCCGGCGCACTGGGCGTCGCGCCCGCCGACCGGCCCTCCGTCTGGCCCCTGCTGCGCCCGGGGGCCGCCGGGCCTCAGGTGCGCGCCGCGCAGTACCTCCTGCGGGCCCGTGGCTTCTCGGACGTACCGGTGGACGGGGTCTTCGGCGCGGAGACGAAGCGCGCGGTGGTGAAGCTGGCCGACGTGCACAACGTGGAGAAGCACACCTGCGCGGCCATGGTCCGCGGCAGCACGGACGAGACCGGCTACCTCGGCTCGGACATCTGGCCGCTGATCACCCCGAAGGTCGGGGCGGGCGAGAACGCCGACATCGCGAAGGCGGTGACCACCCTGCACCGCGCCGGGGCGGACCGGACCCACTCGGCGGGCGTACTCACCGCGACGGAGTGGAAGCACCTGCTGGCCTGACGATCCACCGCCGGACCGTACCGTCAGGCAGGTCCTGCGGGCCTTCGGCGGCATGAGTCACCTCGTGCCGCCGAAGGCCAACGGCTGCGATCATGCGCGTCATGCTGTCGCTGAAAATGAACGACGCCGCCGTGCGGGCGCTGGGCGTACTTTCCGGGCCGGCCGCCGTGACACCGCCCGGCGGACTCGCACCGGGCCTGCGGGATCAGCTTGCCGGCGGGATCAGCCGCCGAGGATCCGTGCTCACCTGGGCCGACTCCGTCGGCAACGCCGCCGGCGCTCCCTCGATCTTCGGCGATCTCACCGGCTGGGAATGCTCCGACAGTTCCTTCCACCTGGAGGACCACGTCCCCGTCCATGTCGCCCTCGTCGACAGCACTCCGCGGATCACGGAGGACGATCAGCGCATCCTGCTCCTCCACGGCATCGCGTTCGCTCTGGAGTTCGGCCGGCTCATCCACGGCCTCGATCCGCCGGGCCCGGTGCGCTGCATCGTCGCCGCGAACGAGACCAACGGGACGTTCAGGTTCCACCAGATCCGTCCCGGTGAGTTCTGGAACTACCCGGAACTGGACAGATACCAGTCGGAGAAGATGGTCGTGATCGACTTCGAGCCGGCCGACGCCTGAGGCGCAGGCCTCCCGTGCTGTGCGACGACAAGTGCGTGCAAAGATCGGCAGATGGTGCGTGTAGGTGAGTTCTTCCTTGCCGGAGACGATGAGTCGGCAGTTCGGGTAGGCCCTCGCAGGAGTCACGATTTCGCTGCCGTGCCTTGCGGCGGCATCTATCCAGACGACGCGGTTCCCAGGTGGGAGACCCTGCTGACGGGCACGGCGAGCCCGCTCCGAGACGTGGTGCCCATGGCCAACGACGGCTTCACCGTTTTCGCTGTTCCGGAGCCGCTGTGCACGGCCTTGGCCACTGCGCGAAGGGATCAACTCCGAGCCACAGCCGCTGCGTGGACCGAGATCGCATCCGAGCCGGACGACGAGATCTCGCTGGACGACGCGATGGACCTCCTTGAGCGACTGTCAGCCCTGGCCGGCAGTCGTACGGAGAAGGGCCTGAGCCTGTACTGCTGGTACTTCGCGCCCTGACCCTCACCACGCCGACGTGCCCGTAGCCGATGGTCGTCGATGCGACCCACGCAGGTGACCAGGTGTCAGATGTCGATCTTGTTGCCGAACCGGACAATGCCGCTGATGTTCGACGGGCCGAGGCAGACTGGGCGCGCTGATCCAGCGACTGATCCACTTCACTGATCGACTTCTGCCAGGGAGCGCACGATGACGGAGTACCGGAACCTCGGCCGCACGGGTGTGAAGGTCAGCCCCCTCTGCCTCGGCACGATGATGTTCGGGGCCCGCGGCAACACCGACCACGACGACAGCGTCCGGATCATCCACCGCGCGCTCGACTCGGGCATCAACTTCGTCGACACCGCCGACGTGTACTCGGCGGGCGAGTCGGAGACCATCGTCGGCAAGGCATTGGCCGGCGGGCGCAGGGACGGTGTCGTCCTCGCGACCAAGTTCCACGGCACCCTCGGCGAAGGACCCAACGAGCGGGGCAATTCCCGCCGTTGGATCATCCAGGAGGTCGAGAACAGCCTGCGCCGGCTGGGCACCGACTGGATCGACCTCTACCAGGTGCACCGGCCCGAGCCCGACACCGACTTCGACGAGACCCTGGGGGCGCTGACCGATCTCGTGCGCCAGGGCAAGATCCGCTACATCGGCACCTCCACGTTCGAGCCGTCGGCGATCGTCGAGGGGCAGTGGATCGCGGAGCGCCGCGGTCGGGAGCGGGTGGCGACCGAGCAGCCGCCGTACTCGCTGCTCACGCGTGGCATCGAGCGCGAGATGCTGCCCGTGGCGCAGCGCTACGGACTCGGTGTGCTGTCCTGGAGCCCGCTCGCCGGTGGCTGGCTGTCCGGCCGTTTCCGCAAGGGCGCCGCGCAGCCCGCCTCCAGCCGGTCCGAGCAGCAGACGGCGCGTTTCGACATCACGGCCCAGGAGAACGCGGCCAAGCTGGAGGCCGCCGAGAGCCTGGCGCTGCTGGCCGAGGAGTCCGGGCTGACGCTCGTGCAGCTCGCCGTGGCGTTCGTCATCGAGCACCCGGCGGTCACGTCGGCGATCATCGGGCCGCGCACGTACGAGCAGTTGGAGAGCCAGCTGGGAGCGGACGAGGTACGCCTCAGCCGCGACGTGCTGGACCGGATCGACGAGATCGTGCCGCCGGGCACCAACCTGTCGGGGCGGGACGCCGGTTACGTACCTCCGTCGATCGCCGACGCGTCCCGGCGTCGTAGGTCCGCCGCTTCCGCGCAGTCCTCCTACTGAGGTTCCACGCGCGCCCCTGGGGCGTGTCCGGTGGATCGGAGAGTCCGTTCGTGGCCCACTCGTCACGTTCCTGTTCCCCTCTCTCTTCCTGGGCACGTCCCTTCCGGAGCCGCTATGAAGACCCTGACCGACGAGGCCCGTGACGAACGGAGCATCGCGCGTCTGTTCGCCCTGTGCGACGGCGTGTTCGCCATCGCCATGACGCTGCTCGCCCTCGACCTCCGGGTGCCCGACCTCGGCAAGGACCCCAGCGACGCCTCGCTGCGGGGGGCCCTCGCCGATCTGGAGCCGCGCTATCTGTCGTTCCTGGTCAGCTTCTACGCGATCGCGAGCTACTGGCGACGTCACCGCAGGGAGATGAGAACGGTCCAAGTCAGTCCGCCGAGGCTCGTACGGCTGACGCTGTTCCTCCTACTGACGATCACCGTGCTGCCGTTCGTCTCCAACGTCCTGGGCTCCTACGGAAATCAGGCCGGGATCGCCGTGGCCGCCTACGCCGGGGTGAACGTCTTCGCGGCCGGGACGCTGTTGGTGATCCGGTATGTCGTCGACAAGCACGCACCTCCGAAAGAGGCCGCGAACGAGCACGCACGGTACGAGCTCTGGTTCGACCTGGCCGCCTTCGTGCTCGCCGTTCCCTCCGGCTATGTCTTTCCCGGCGAAGGGCCGCAGGCGCTGATCGCGCTCCTGGCGCTGAGCGCCGTCGCCTCCTACGTGACGCGTCACCTCTTGAAGAGGCGCACGAACGCCGGGGCGTCCAGCTAGGCCCGTCCGACCGCGCACCCGGCGGCGATGCGGCAGATCTCCCTCTTGAGCGACTGCTCAAAGTGCTGCTACTTTCAGTTGAGCAGTCGCTCAAAGAGCGTTTCGCTCAACTGCGATGGGGCCGGCGACCGGGGGACGGAATGGGCCTGTACGTCGAGACACGCATCCGTACGGAGATGGACACGCTCTGGGAGCGGACACAGGACCCGGCGCACCACCAACGGTGGGATCTGCGTTTCTCGGAGATCGACTACCTGCCCCGTCCGCCGGGCAAGCCGACCGAGCCGGGCGAGCCGCAGCGGTTCCGCTACGCGGTCCGGGTGCTGCCCTTCCTCACCGTCTCGGGCACCGGCGTCAGCGCGGGGGAGAGCGGCGGGGCCGACGGGCGGCGCGTCTCCGTACTGAGGTTCGCCTCGCCGCACCCCCTCTCCCTCCTCGCGGAGGGCAGCGGGTACTGGCGCTACGTGCCCACACCCGACGGCATCCGCTTTCTCACCGGCTACGACTACCGCCCCCGCTGGGGCCGTCTCGGCGCCGTCGCCGACCGCTGGGTGTTCCGGCCGCTGATGGGGTGGGCGACGGCCTGGTCCTTCGACCGGCTGCGGCTCTGGTGCGAGCACGGCGTCAGCCCGGCGCGATCCCTCGCGTACGCGGTCGCCGAACTGGCCGTCCGACTGCTCGCCGTGGTGGGCGCGTTGGGTCCGGCCGTGCTGTCCGGGATGCCGGCGGTCATCGTGCTCGCCTTTGCCGCGCTCGCCGCCCTGCTGCTCCTCGTACCCCCGCTGCCCCACACGCCGGCCGCCCGTCGCTGTCTGCGTACGCCACCAGGACGCCCGGCCGCGACCGCACCCACCGCTTCGACTCCCACCCCGCCGGCCCCCGCCCTTCTCGCCACACTGGAGCGTCCGTGACCTCGATATTCCGCCTCGCCATGGGCGACGACTTCGACCGGCTCCACCCCCAACTGCAGCGGCGCTTCTCCGTGGGGCTCGACAGCGGCGAGGCGTGCGTGGGGCGCGGCGTGATGGACCGCATCTGGCACGGACGCCCCTTCGTCAAACCGTTCCTCGCGCTCGGCGGCAGCCGCAACATCCTTGTCCCCCGCACCGGCCGCCGTGTCCCGTTCACCATCGAGAACGTCCCCTACCGCGACGCCTACGGCCGCGAGACCGTCACGTTCGTCCGCACCTTCGCACTGGCCGACGGGCCCCGCCGCTTCGACGCCACCATGATCCACAGCCCCGAGCGCGACTGCGTCCTCGACTACCTCGGCACGCACCAGCACCTCGCCAGCGACCTGCACCCGACCGCCGAACCCGACGGCTCCCTGCTGATCCGCTCCGGTCAACACCGGTTCCGCGAGGGGCCGGTCGACGTGCGCGTACCGGAACTCATCGGCGGCGACGCCGAGGTACGGGAGTCGTACGACGAAGCGGCCGGCCGCTTCCGTATCCGCGTACGCGTGACCAACCGGCGCTTCGGCCCGCTCTTCGGGTACGAGGGGGCGTTCGCCGCCACGTACGTGCCCGCGCGCTCGTACGGGCTGCGCGCCGGGCTGCGTCCGGTACGGGAAGAGGCCCGCGCGTGAGCGCCGGCACCGACGGCCCCTTGTCCGGCCCCGCGTCCGGCCCGGATTCCGGCAACAGGAGCCGCGACACCAGAACCAAGCTGCTGGAGGGGGCGCTGCGTACGCTCACCGAACAGGGCATCGCCCGCACCTCCGCCCGCACCGTCGCCGCAGCGGCGGGGGTCAATCAGGCTCTGGTCTTCTACCACTTCGGTTCCGTCGACGAACTCCTCGGCGCGGCCTGCCACTACGGCGCCGAACAGCGCGTCTCCCGCTACCGCCCCCGGCTCGCCGCCGTGACCTCCCTCGCCGAACTCCTCGAATTCGGCCGGGAGATGCACGCCCAGGAGCGGGCGGACGGCCAGGTCGCCGTCCTCGGTCAGGTGCTCGCCGGAGCGCAGACCCAGCCCCGCCTCGCTGATGCGGCCCGGCGCGGTCTGCAACTGTGGATCGACGAGATCGAGCAGGTCCTGGCACGCGTGCTGGCCGGCAGTCCGATCGCCGATCTCACCGACTCCGCCGGCCTCGCCCGCGCGATCGCCGCGTCCTTCGTCGGCCTTGAGCTGTACGAGGGCGTCGACCAGGAAGGCGCGGGCCACGCCCTCGACGCCCTGGAACAACTGGCCGTGCTCGCCTCGGTGCTGGACGAACTGGGCCCGCTCGCCCAGCGCGCGGTACGACGCCGGCTGCGCAACACCACGAAGAACTGAGCAGGGACACGTGTGCCGGCGTGCGGGGGATCCTCGTACGACAGCCCGGCTCGTCCGGGCCTGCCGGACCCTGCCGGATCCCGCCCGCCTCAGACGCTGAAGACCTTTCGGAAGTCGGTGAGATCGCTGTCGGACGAAGACGTCACCGGCCGGCCCGCCGCCTCGACCCACGCGTGGAATCGGTACGGGTCGTCGGCACTGCCCAGACACCATTCGGTGCTGAGCCCGGCCAGGGCGAGCCGTACGGTGGCGGCCAACGACAACTCCAGACACGCGACGCGTCCCGGATGCAGTCGGGCGACCTGCCCCACCAGGCCGACGGCCACCGCCGCCTCCGCCTCCGTGGCGGGGCGTGGGCACCGTGATTTGAGGGCCGCCACCGCGCGCACGGTGACGCCGAACGGCAGTCGCAGCAGGCAGAGCGCGATGAGGAGCGCGGCCGTCGCCCCGGGCCGGTCGTGACGAGGAGTGGTCGCGGACCCGCGCCCGTTCCTTCGCGCCGCGCGCATGGGTGCCCTGGCCGGTGACGGTGCCGCGCTCACGAGTCCGCGCCGGACCAGTACCTCGGCCAGCTGCCCGGCATCGGTACGTACCCGCTCACCGAGCGCCGGCGGAAACCGGGCCGCCACCGTGCGTACACCGGCGTCGAAGTCCCCACTCTCGCGCCACTCGGACCACAGGGCGCGCGCCGTACCGTTCATCGCGTACCACTGTCCGGTGCGGGCGTCGAGGAGCACCGTCCCGCCGTGCGGCGCGCTGCTCTCGTGCACGTGCTCGGGGATGTGGAAGGCAGCCATGGGCCGGTGTCTCCTCGGAGTCGGTGGAGTCGGTGGGGTCAGTCGAGTCGTTGGGGTCAGTGCCACGTGGTGTTCCTGAGCCAGATCTCCGCGGCCAGCAGCCGGTTCAGCGTGGGGAACGGTGCGCGCAGCCCCATCAGAGCCCCGTCGAGCGCGGCCGTGACGGCAGCCGGTTCGATGACGCCCAGCTCCGCGAGCCGGGAGTCGAGCAGCATGCTTCGTAACTCGCGGGCGCAGGCGCGGGCGCCCTGGTAGTCCTCGTCGCCGTAGTCGCCCTTCGTCCGTCGGGCCAGGACGGGCGCGGGCACCAGATCGGCGAGCGCCGCACCGAGCAGCGGTTTGAAGGCGGGCGGCGCGGCACGCAGGTGGGCGGGCAGGGCCGCACAGGCGCGGATGACGTCCGTGTCGAGAAAGGGTGCCTGCGGCCACACCCCGAACGGGCGCGCCGTTTCCGACAGTTGCCGCTGTACGGCTCCGGACGTACGCAGGTTGTCCAGCGCGGTGAGGTCACCCGCTCGCGACCCGGCGGTGTGCCCGGCGGTCTCCGCGGCCTGCCGTGCGAGCCCGGCCAGTTCCCGGCTCGCTGCGCGCGTCAGCCAGCCGGCCTCGGATCCGGGCTCGGGCCACCAGGCGATGGCGTCCAGCCAGTCGATGTCATGCGCGGCCGCTCGTTCGACGGCCCCGACGGCCCCGACGGCCCCCACGCCACCGATGCCCCCGACGTCGTCTGCGTTACGCACGGCGCGCCGCTCGAAGCCGTCCGCCAGCCGCCTGAAGGCGGTCGCGAGGGGTGTACGGGCCAGGCCGACCGCCCGTGCGGCGACGGCGGACGGCGCTTCCCGCCGGGCGCGGGCCAACTCCCGGCTGTCCCTGGCCAGTCGGCGAAGCCTCTCGGGCCGGGCCAGCGCGGCGAGATAACCGGGCGGTGCCACGAGCAGCGCGTCCCCGCCCTCACCCCCCAGATGCACTTCGCCGCCAAGGCGCACGACATGGGCCAGCCGCAGCCGGGTGCGCGCCAGCGCCACCGCGGCCGAGTCGGGTTCGCCGCTGTCTCCGCTGCCACGGCCGTCATCGCCCGTGCGGCCGGTGAGTCCTTGGTAGGTCAGGGTCTCGCGGGCACCGGTCACCACCTCCATGCGCAGCCGTGGGTCGAGCCGCGCGAAACGCTCGGCGTGGACAAGGTCGTCACACGCCGACGCGGCGCCGCTGCGATAGGTCGTCACCGACAGCGGGCCGGACTTATGGTGGAGCGTCAGAAAGGCGAGGGAGGTGGAGTCCAGACCACCGCTGAAGTCGGCGGTCACCCGCTGCCCGCCCGCGACGCGCAGCCGGACCGCCGTCTCCAGCGCCTCACGCAGGGCGTCGGCACTCCGCGCGAAGGACGCCTGGGGATCGGTCTCCAGTGGTTCGTGCACCCAGCGTTCGACACGTCCCCGCGCGGTACGGCGCAGCGCCTGTCCGCCGCCCAGCTTGTCGACGCCGGCGACGACGGACCGTTCGCCGGTCAGCGCGGGAGCCCCCGGACAGAAGATCCCGGCGGCGACGACCGCCGTGTCGGGCCGTCGTCGTGTGCCCGCCGCGTCGGCCACCGACACCGGCCGGGTCCCGAACACGAAGCACGCACCGGTGTCCCGGAAGAACAGCGGGTACTGACCGGCCGCGTCCACATAGGCGGTCAGTTCGTGCTCACGGATCACCAGGCAGAGGTAGCTGCCAGGCAACCGGGTCAGCTCGTCGGACCGGCCGGACGCGAGTGCGCGCAGCGCCGCGCCCCGTAATCGGTCGTCGTCGGCCAGACACTGACCGAGCACGACGGCGGTCCCCTCCGGGCCGTCGATCCTGCGCAACTCGCCGTCCCGCCAACGCCCTTGGACCTGGACGCTGTCGCCGGAACCCGTAGGGCCCGCACGTCCCGCGCCGCCCGCCACCGAGGGAAAGACTCCGATCAGCTCGGGCGCCCGAGTCGTATCGGTGGACGTACCCACGGTGCCGGTCCTACCAGTAATACTGGGAATTGGCGTCGGCCGTTCCGCTGGTGGAACTCCCCAGAGTCACGTCCCGTACGGAGCCGAGATCGACGACCACAGGCGGTTCGTAGAACATGTCCTCGACGTCGTCCAGGCGCACCACGGGCTCGGTGGATCCGTCGGCAGGGTACTCGTGACCTCTTTGCGACGTCGTCATGTGATCCACCTCGGGTCTACGTCGGAAAAGTACGTCGGAAATGTACGTCGGTAGGCATCCCGACCGGGCAGGGAAACGCTGCCGTACGGTACTCGAATTTATCCAGCATAATGCGCTCTGGCATCATTCGGTGAACGGATGACACCACACGATGACATCTCTTCGGGGTAGCTGTCCAAAACCCGTTGTCGAACCGGTGACCGTCATCCCGGGTGCGGCTGAGAATGCCTTTCGGGAAGTTGACGGAAACCGGTCGATGAATTACGGGAGCCGGTGCGCGCACGGCAGACCCGACCGTTCAATTCGATACTCCGGCGGCCGAGGACGGGCCGCCGGAGTTCACCCAGCCGGACGGCGACGGCGTGGACGGACGGCGACGGCCCTCGTCAGACGGCGACGGCCTGAGCCTCGCCGTCCCTGTCGTAGGACCTGAGTCCCAGCACCAGCGCCCCGTGCGCCTCGGTCAGCTGCCCCAGGGAGCTTTTGCGCAGCACGGCGTCGGCGGTACCGCGGAGCGAGTACCGGACGAGGGATTCCTTGCAGGGGCCGAGAACGAGATCGCTGGCGGCCTCAAGCCGGCCGCCGAGGACGATGAGGTTCGGATTGAGCATGTTGCAGACCACCGCGAGCGCCTGGCCGAGCCGACGGCCCGCGTCCTCCAGGACGCGGACGCATACCGCGTCGTTCGCGTGCGCCCGGTCGATCACCGACCGCAGGGAGTCCGGTACGTCGAGGGAACTGCCGGTCAGCGCCTCCCGCACCTGCCGCACGAGCGAATCCGCGCCGATGACCGTCTCCAGACAGCCGCGCCCTCCGCATCGGCAGAAGGAGCCTCGCGGCTCCATGACGGAGTGGCCGATCTCGCCCGCCATCCCGCGGTGTCCGCGGACCATGCTGTTGCCGATGATGAGCCCGGCGCCGACACCGGTGGAGACCTTCACATAGACGACGGTCTCCAGGCTCTCGTCCGTGGCGAACGTCTGCTCGGCCAGTGCGCCGAGGTTGGCGTCGTTGTCCAGCACCACCGTTGTGAGGCCCAGCGTCTGCCGGAGTTGCTTCGCGAGGTCGTCCTTCGGGTTCCACGGCGGCAGTACGGGGCTGGTGAACCGGCCCGTCCGAGGATCGATCATCCGCGGCACGGCCACCCCGAGGGAGATGATGTCGGGCTCCTGCCCTCCGCCGGCCTGACGGACGGCCGCGGCGACCTTCTGCCGGATCTCCGGCAGAAGCCGGTCCAGCCCGCTGTTGGCGCCGATGTCCGAGTATTCGCCGGGATGGCGGTCGGCGACTCCCTGGTCGAGACGGCGGGCGACGACTCGGGTGTGGTTGAAACCGATGTGCACCCCCACCGCGACGGACGACGTCCGGCACAGCCGTACGAGCGCGCTGCGGCCCTTGCTGTCGTGCTTCTCGATCAGGATCGTGCCTTCCGCGGCCATCTCCCGCACGATGGTCGAGACCGTGCCACCGGAGAGGGAGGTCCGGCGGCTCAGACCCGCCTGCGTGTCCGCCTTGATCATCACGGCGAGCAGAACGCGCTTTCGGTTGATCTGTTTGACTCCGCTGGCCGGACCGAGATGGTCGCGTAACTGAACCATTTCCTCCCCATTCCCGGCGCGGACGATTTCATCATGTCGTCCGGGGCTGGCAGATTAGCATGGTGATCTTCAAATTGAAGGTGGCTTGTCTTCAAAAGAAAGTAAGGAGGTGAATGGTCGGACGTGACCTGTCTGCGACTGATGTGACAGATGGTTTCCCAGAGGCTTCTGGTGGCTCCGAAAATGGCGGTGAATGATCGACGACTGATCGACGACTGATCTACGAATGGTCTACGAACGGCCGGAACGACCGGCGAGCGCCTGCGGAACGGCCGTCCTGGCCAGCACCTGGTCCAGGACGTCGGCGAGGAACCGCGCCGGGTCCGGGACCGGAGCCGTGACCCGCATCGCGACGATCGCATCCGGTCGCACGAGCAGGGCCCCGCCGTCCGACAGCCACGGCGCGGAGACCCGGTGCGCCGGCAGGCCGACGTCCGCCGCGACGGCGAGCCACCGGTCGCCCGCCGCACCCACCAGCAGGGTCCACCGGGACGCGACCAGGTCGAGCGTGGAGACCCCGTCGACCCACGCGTGGGGCACCCGTGAACCCGGCGACCCGTCCAGCGCCACCGACAGGTCCACCGTGGACGGGAGTTCGGGCCGCGGGTCGACGACGGCGGCCGAGTCGTACCGCTGGCCGAGGTGCACGACCGGCGCCGCCCACACCCCCGCCGCCGCCCTGGCGGCGTCGGCCTCGGGTCCACGCCCCCAGTGCAACTCCGGGTCGGCGAGCCTGCGCATCGCCTGGTCCAGCGTCGCCGCGGCGACCGGCTCGCGCTCCTGCGCGTAGGTGTCGAGCAGGCCGGCGCCGGCCTCGCCGTGGTGGACGGCGGCCAGTTTCCACGCCAGGTTGTGGGCGTCGGCGACGCCGGTGTTGAGGCCGAACGCGCCCAGGGGCGACACGGTGTGCGCGGCGTCGCCGACGAGGAACACGCGGCCGACGGCGAAGCGGTCGGCCAGGGAACTGCGGGGCCGCCACGGGAGCACGCTGCGCACCTCGACGTCGAGGCCGGGATCGCCGACCGCCGCGCGGACGACCGCGACGCAGCGCTCGTGTGTGAAGTCCTCCGGGCGCTCGCCCCCTTCGACGTCGCAGGCGACGTGGAAGACCCAGTTCGTCTCGCCGTCCACGGTCGCCAGCAGACCGGGCGCCTCCGGCGTGGTGATCGTGCAGGTGGCGAAGGACATCCCCCGCAGGTGGGGCCGGAGGTCGGCGTGGAACAGGATGTTGATCATCGACTTGCCCAGGTCGCCCGCCCCGGAGGTGCCCACGCCGAGCGCGTTCCGTACGGCGCTGTGCGTGCCGTCCGCGGCCACCACGCGCGCGCAGCGCAGCGAGTAACGGCCGTCGGGCCCTTCCAGTTCGACGTCGACCCCCTCGGCGTCCCGCGCGATACCGACCAGGCGGGTCGACCAGCGCAGATCCGCTCCGCGGCGCGCCAGGTCGGCCGCCACCACGGCGTCGAGGCGGTCCTGGGCACAGACGCCGCGCAGTCTGAACGGCGTCGTGTCCAGTTCGGTGGCGGACGGGGCCGGCATGGGAACGGTCACGACATCGCCCGCGCCCATCTCGACGACGGTCCGCGCCACCGCCTTGCCCACGGCGCCCCGGAGGTCGACCGCGACGGCATCGACGGCGGTGTCGAGCCCCAGCTCACGCAGGACCTCGACGCTGCGCGGCCCGATGCCGGTGGCGCGCGGGTGGACCGACGGCCCGGACCGGCGCTCGACGAGCACCGCGGGGACGCCGTGGTGGACGAGCAGCGCCGCGGTGAGCAGCCCGACGCTGCCGCCGCCGACCACGAGCACCGGCACTTCTGGATACGTTGTCTCTGTCATGGCTACAACGTATCCAGAAGGTAGGATGCCGGTCAACGAGGAAATCAACGACGAAGGGAACGACCCGATGACCGAACCCGCTCCCTCGTCGGTGTGGACCAGGCCGCGCCCCGAACCGCGCCGACGCGCGCCGGGGGTGGACCGGTACGTCGCCGCCGCGCTGGCCGTCGCCGACGCGGAGGGCCTGGCCGCGGTGTCGATGCGCCGGGTCGCGGGCGACCTCGGTTCCGGGACGGCCACCCTCTACCGCTACATCACCAGCCGCGACGAACTGGTGGACCTGATGGTCGACGCGGCGCAGGGCGAGGACCCGCTCCCCGAGCCCGCGCGGGACTGGCGCACCGACCTGGCAGCGGTCGCGCACGCGGAGCGCGCGACCCTGCTGCGGCACCCGTGGCTGGCGGGCGAACTGGCGGGCAGGCCCTCGCTCGGCCCCAACTCGTTGCGCCGGTCTGAGTCCGCGCTGCGCGCCGCCGTCGCGCTCACGCCCGACATCACCCTGGCCTCGCAGGCGCTCGGCGCCGTGCACGCGTACGTGCTGGGTTCGGTGGCCACCCAGCAGGCCGTCCGGCACGCCGAGCAGCGAACCGGCCTGACCGAGGAGCAGTGGCAGCGCAGCGTCGGCCCCTACATCAGCGAGGTCCTCGCGGCGGGCGAGCACCCGATGCTCGCCCGCCGTGTCCTCGAAGGCGAGGAACTCGACCCCGACGTCGAGTTCGCGTTCGGCCTGGAGTGCGTGCTCGACGGTCTCGCGGCCCGATTGAGCCGCTGACCGGTCGGCCCTGACACGCGGTAGGTTCGGGTGCCATGACCGAGCACCAAGATTCGAACAGTACGAACGAGACGAACGATCCGGACCGGCGGCACAGCCCGGAACCTCCCGTCGCCGGCGACGAGATCGCGACCCTGCTGGGCTCGCTGGAGCGGCAGCGCGCGACGTTCGCCTGGAAGAGCGGGGGACTGGACCCGGCCGGGCTGCGGGCGACGGTCGGCGTCTCGTCCGTGACCCTCGGCGGACTGATCAAACACCTCGCGCTCGTCGAGGACGACTACTTCTCGGGCCGGCTGTTCGACCGTGCACCGTCACCGCCGTGGGACACGGTCGACTGGGACTCCGATCCCGACTGGGAGTGGCGATCGGCCGCCGACGACAGCCCCGAGGAGTTGTACACGCTCTGGCAGAACACCGTCGACCGGTCCCGCGCCCTGGTCGCGGAGGCGCTGGCCGACGGCGGTCTCGACCAGTTGTCCCGGCGTGTTTGGCCCGACGGCCGCGCGCCGAGCCTGCGGCGGATCCTGATCGACCTGATCGAGGAGTACGCGAGGCACGTCGGCCACGCCGATCTCATCCGCGAATCGGTGGACGGCCTCGTCGGCGAGGACCCGCCGCGCTGACGACGTACCGACGGTCCTCGCCGCCACCGCTCACTGACCCCCCAGCCCGGTCGTCGCGACGGACTTGACGATCTGCCGCTGGAACAGCATGAAGACCACCAGCAGCGGAATCGCGGCGAGGACCGACGCCGCCGACGCCTGCGCGTTCTGCAGGCCGTAGGAGTCCTTCACGCTCGACAGACCCACCGGCAGCGTCATCAGCGTCGGGTCGCTGGTGATGATGAACGGCCACAGGAAATTGTTCCAGGTGGTGATGAAGACGAAGATCGACACCGCGGCGAGGATCGGCCGCGACAGCGGCAGGATGACGCTGACGAATATCCGCACGCTCCCGGCGCCGTCGATCCGGGCGGCCTCCTCCAACTCGTGCGGGACCGCGTCGAAGAACTTCTTCAGGATGTAGACCATGACCGGCGCCACCACCTGCGGCAGTATCACCGCCGCGTAGGTGTCCACCATGTTCATCGCCAGCATCTGCCGGAACAGCGGCACGATCAGGATCTGCGGCGGCACCAGGATCGAGGCGACGGTGACCGCGAGGAGCGCCCGCCGGCCACGGAACAGCCCTCGGGAGAGCGCGTACGCCGCCATCGCGGACACGACGACCGTCAGCACGGTCACCGCCGCTCCGATCAGGAGGCTGTTGAGCGCCCAGACGGGCAGATTCCCCTGCGCGAAGATCTCCCGGTACGCCGCGAGCGTGAAGCCGCCCGCCGGAATCCAGTCGCCGCCCGCCGAACTCGCGTCGACCTCCGACTTGAAGGACGTGTCCACCCCCCAGGCGATCGGCACCAGCCAGACACCGGCCATCAGGATCAGCGCCAGCACGGACAGGACACGGGGAAGAAGACCCGCCCCCAGCATCGGGTGCCAACTCCGGCCGATCCCGGTCCCGTTGCCGCCGGGTGCTCCACGGCGTCTGCGTGCCACCTCCCTCGGCATGGTGCTGCGACGCGGTACGGACGCGTTCGACGGGGTGGACGCGTTGGATGAGAGTGATGATGCGTCGGTGGTCATGGCCGGATCAGTCCTCCCTGCGCGAGAAGAGCTTGAGCTGGGCGAGGGAGAGGACGACGACGATCGCGAAGAAGACGTACGACACCGCGGAGGCGTAGCCCAGCCGGTAGTTGGTGAAGCCGGTGTCGTAGATGTACTCGAGGATCGGCCGGGTCGATCCGGCGGGCCCGCCCTTGGTGAGCAGATAGATCTGGTCGAACACTTTGAGGGAGGCCAGTACTTGCAGGACCGCGATAAGCCCGGTCGTACGGCGCAGCTGTGGCAGCGTGATCGACCACAGCCTGCGCCACGCACCGGCCCCGTCGAGCGCCGCCGCCTCGTAGAGATGGTCCGGGACCGACTGGAGGGCCGCCAGATAGAGCAGGAAGTTGAAGCCCACCGTCCACCAGAGTGTGAGGAGCGCGACGGACCACATCGCGTACTTCTCCTCCACCAGCCAACCGATCCCGTCGATGCCGACGGCCTTGAGCGCGGTGTTGAACAGCCCCGACTCGGGCTGGTAGAGCAACATCCACACCTGGGTGACAACGGCCACGGGCAGCAGGTACGGCGCGAAGAAGGACAGCCTCCACATCCACTGGCCGGGCAGCCCGGTATGCACGAGCAGCGCCATGACCAGGGCGAAGAGCACCAGCGGCACCGACGAGAGCACCGTGAACCAGGCGGTGTTGCCGAGGCTCTGCCAGACCTCGCTGTCGGTGAACGCCTCGGCGTAGTTGTCCAGTCCCGCGAAGGTGCCGTCGCCGTGACCGGTCAGGCTGGAGTCGGTGAGGCTCATCCACAGCCCGAAGCCGAGGGGTACGACCAGGAAGAGAACGAAGAAGACCAGGAACGGTACGACGAACGGCCACCCGGCGACTCCCGAGGCACCACTTCCCGAGGCGCCACTTCTCGACGCACCGCCTCTCCGCGCGCTCCCTCCGGACGGGCCGCCACCCGACAGACCACGTTGCCGGCGTTTCGCGGAGGGCAGGGCTTCGTCGCCGGCGTTCGGACCGGTGACGGTGGGCACGCTGCTCATGGCCATCGCTCCTTTCCTCGCGATCAGGCCGGATTCGGCTTGGACAGAAGCGTGTTGATCTCCGACTCCATCGTCCGTACGGCGCTCCGCGCGGACGCCGACCCGGTGAGGGTCGGCTGAAGGGCCTGGCACATCCGGTTCTGGAAGTCCGATCCGGAGCCGGTGAACCAGGCCTCCGGATCGAGCACCGGATGGTCGGCCGCCGCGGCGTACTCGGCCTGCGGATGGAGCCCGGCGTACTCCTTCGACTCCACGACCGGCCGGTACGCCGGGATATGACCGGCCTCCGCCCACGCCAGGCTCGACCTGACCAGCTCGGCGACGAACTGATGCGTACGGCGCCGCCGGTCCGGATCCGCCCCCGCCTGGTGGGGGAGCACCAGCGAGTGGCTGTCGGAGGCGCCGCCCGGCCGGTCGAAGAAGGTGGGGAAGGGAGCGGCGCCGAGGGTGTCCTTCTTGGCCGTACGGAAGGTGTTCAGCTCCCACTCGCCCGAGAAGATCATCGGGGACTCGCCGTTGGCGAACGCGGCTATCGCCGTGGTGAGGTCCATCGTCCGGCAGTCGGGCCGCGCGATGTCCGCCATGAACTCCACGACACTCGCGGCCACTTCGCGGTCGATCTCCAGCCGGCCGCCCGACAGGTCGAAGGTGGCGCCCGTCTGGTTGAACAGGGTCCAGAACATGCGCCAGCCCATGGCCGCGTCGGTGACATGCCCGAACACCGGGCCGAGCTTCCCGTGGTCCTTGCGGAGCTTCTCGGCGACTTCGAGATAGTGCGCGGGCGATTCGAAGGGAACCGGCTGTCCGTCGCTCCTCAGGAGCCCGGACCTGTCCATCATGTCCCGGTCGAAGTAGATGATGAACGGGTGGGTGTCCAGGGGGATCGCGTACGGCTCGCCCTCGTACAGACAGCGCTTGAACACCGTCTCGTTGAGATCCTCGCGGCGTACGCCGAACTCGGCCAGCAGATCCATGTCGAAGGGGTCGAGCAGCCCGCCGGGGGCGTAACCGGGCAGCCGGGTCAGATGCAGGATCGCGAGGTCCGGCGAGCGCCCGCCGGCGGAGGCCATGGCGAGCTTGGTGTAGTACGGAGGCCCCCACTCCAGGACCGTGCTCCTGACCTTCAGTCCCGGCGTACGGCGCTCGATGTCCCGGGTGATGTCCTTCATCAGCGCACCGTCGGGCCCCTGGAACAGATTCCAGTACTGGATCTCCTCGGCGTCCGAGACGCTTCCCGTGACCGAGCCGCAGGCGCCGAGCGCCGGGGCCAGGGCGGCGGCCCCGGCGCCGTACAGCGCGCCCTTGAGCAGCCGTCGCCGGGACGGGCCGTTCACCGCTCGGCCCCTTCGTCGTCGCCGCCCGCTCCCGCGCCCGCGGGGTTTTCGCGGGGACCCTCGAACGCCGCGCGTCGCACCTGGGCCGCACGCAGCCGCCCGACGTCCAGCTTCGTCGTGCGGTCGAAGCGGTAGACCCCGTTCTGCTCCTGGAACACGTCGGTGAGCTGGGTGTAGCAGTAGCCGAACATGTGCGGATCGTCGAGCAGCACACCGGTGAGCCCGGTGAAGCGTCGCTGGAACTCCTCCTCCGTACGCGGGCGTTGGCCGTAGCCCCACGAGACGCTGCGGTCGGCGTCGTCCGCGGCGGTGTCCTGGTCCGGGCCGTCACGGTGGGCGGCGGCCTCCTCCGGATTCCACCAGATGCCGCCGAACTCGCTGCAGAAGTACGGCTGTCCGCGATAGGGCAGCGACCACACGGCGTCCGTGTCCCGCTCGTCCGGATTGGTGAACGGCGCGTCCTTCTCCAGGCCCGCCATCTGCGCGCGGAAGAGCGACGGGTCCTGCTCGTAGCTGTGCGAGTCGTACACGTCGGTCTCGGCGACGCGGTGGGAGTAGCCGGACGCGTCGATGACCGGCCGTGAGCGATCGGCGGCCTTCGTCGCGAGGAACATGGACCGGGTGACGTCGTCCAGGACGGTCTGCCGGTCGTGCAGTTTCTGATGGGTCTCGTTGAGCGGACACCAGCCGACGAGCGAGGGATGGGAGTAGTCCCGCTCCAGGGCCTCCAGCCACTGCGCGGTGTATCCGGCGGTCGGCCGCTGGTTGTCCCTGGTGGTGGTCCCGCTCGCGCAGCCCCAGTCGCCGAACTCGCCCCAGACGAGATAGCCCAGCCGGTCCGCGTGGTGCAGGAACCGCTCCTCGAAGACCTTCTGGTGCAGCCGGGCCCCGTTGAAGCCCGCGGCGAGCGAGAGTTCGATGTCCCGTACGAGCGCCGCGTCGTCGGGCGCGGTCATCAGTCCGTCCGGATACCAGCCCTGGTCGAGTACGAGCCGCTGGAAGACCGGGCGCCCGTTGAGCAGCAACCGCTTGCCGTCGATGGCCACCGACCGCAGCCCGGCGGTGCAGACGGCGGAGTCGACGACCCGCCCCTCCGCGTCCACCAACTCCAGCTCCACCGCGTAGAGATGGGGGTCTTCCGGGCTCCACGGCCTGAGCCGGTCGGCGGGGACGGTCAGCACCATGCGGGGCGCGAGGTCGAGATCGGCGCGCACGTCGGCCCGTACGACGGTGTCGCCCGCCGCGTCGCGGAGCACGACCCGTACGCGGTACCCCGGGCGGTTGGCCGAGAGCGGCAGTTCGAGATGGAACGCGCCCGAGCCGAGGTCCGGGGTGATGCGAGGGCGCTCCAGCCGGACGCCGGCGACCGGCTCCATCCACACGGTCTGCCAAATACCCGTCGTACGGGTGTAGTTGCAGGCGGTGTTGGCGTACTCCACGGACTGTTTGCCACGCGCCTGCGGACCGTGCGGGGTGTCCCTGGCCCGTACGACGACGACCACCTCGCCGTCGCCGCCCGGCCCCGCCTCCGTACCACCCGCGACATCGCCGAGATCCACGGTGAAGGAGGTGAACCCGCCGCTGTGCCGCCCCACTTCACGTCCGTCCGCCCACACGGTCGCGTCGTGGTCGACCGCACCGAAGTGCAGAAGCACGCGCCGGCCCGCCCAGTGCGCCGGGACGCGCACCGTACGCCGGTACCAGACGGCGGGATGGAAGTCCGGGTCCCCGATGCCCGACAGCTCGGACTCGGGGCAGAAGGGCACGGTGATCCGGCCGGCCAACTCCTGGTGGACCAGGCCGCGTTCCAGACCGCTGTCACCGGGGTCGAACGCGAACTGCCAGGTGCCGTTGAGATTCCGCCACTCCTCGCGCACGAAGCTGGGACGCGGATATTCGGGCCGTGGGACGACGTTCGACGGGTCGGACAGGGAGTCGGACGGGCCGGTGGGGGGCAGTGACATGGCGTCTCCGGTCAGGGAAGAGGCACGTGCGGGCTCGTGAAGCCACGGGCCGGGCAGCCGGGAGGCTGGGCGGCGCGTGCGGCCGGATATCGATTACATCGATGTAAAAGCCCTGGTGTAAATACCTCGCACAGAGGTTTCTCGGCATCAGGGAGCCACGATCAGGCCAGCCGGATCATGTTCCAGGACAGCGGGGCGAGCGTGGCGCGCAGGGAATCGCCGGACAGTTCGGTGCCCAACTGGGCCCGTGGCGCCACCCGTTCGGGCTCGGCGAGGGTGTTGCGGGCATCGGGATCGGTGTCGTGGAGCGCGCTGTGCTCGACGACACCGCTCACCCCCGTCCCGCGCAGGGAGATCTCCAGCGGCAGCGGCTCGGTCGTGCTCCGGTTCACCGCGAAGACCGTGACCGAGCCGTCGGCGCCCCGGACGGCGGTGGCGTGCAGCAGGTCCGCCTCCCCGTACTCGCGAGTCGGATACGTGGGCGAGTCCGCGGCCACCCGAAGCACCCGGCCCCGGCCGTACCGCGACGCCTGCTGGAAGGGGAAGTACGTGGTCTGCTTCCAGGCGGCCCCGCCCGGCTCCGTCATGATCGGCGCGATGACATTGACCAGTTGGGCGAGACAGGCGATGGTCACGCGGTCGGCGTGCCGCAGCAGGGCGATCAGCAGCGAGCCGAACACGACCGCGTCGGTGACCGAGTACGCGTCCTCCAGCAGCCGGGGCGCCTCGTCCCAGGAGTCGCCGACCGGCGGCTCGTGGCGCGACTGGTACCAGACGTTCCACTCGTCGAACGAGAGATTGACCCGCTTGCCGGACTTGAGCCGGGCACCCACATGGTCACAGGTGGCGACCACGTTCTCGATGAAGGACTCCATGTCGACGGCGGAGGCGAGAAACGAGTCGCGGTCGCCGTCCGTCTCCTCGTAGTACGCGTGCAGCGAGATGTGGTCCACCAGGTCGTACGTCTCCCGCAGCACCTCCGCCTCCCACGCGGCGAACGTCGCCATGGCCTGGTTCGAGCTGCCGCACGCGACGAGTGTGACGGACGGGTCGAGTTGGCGCATGGCGCGCGCGGTCTCGGCGGCGAGCCGCCCGTACTCCTGGGCCGTCTTGTGCCCGGTCTGCCACGGGCCGTCCAGCTCGTTCCCCAGGCACCAGAGTCCGATGCCGTACGGCTCCTTCGCGCCGTGCGACCGGCGCAGCTCGGACAGGGCGGTGCCGGCGGGGTGGTTGGCGTACTCCTGGAGGTCGAGCGCCTCCCGCACGCCGCGCGTACCGAGGTTGAGCGCCATCATCGGCTCCGCGCCGACCTTGCCGACGAAGTCCATGAACTCGGCGAGGCCGAAGCGGTTGGTCTCGGTGGAGTGCCAGGCGAGGTCGAGTCGGCGGGGCCGGTCCTCGACGGGGCCGACGGAGTCTTCCCAGCGGTGGCCGGAGACGAAGTTGCCGCCGGGGTAACGGATGACGCTCACGCCCAACTCCCGTACGAGAGCGAGCACATCGCCGCGCAGGCCGGCCGCGTCGGCGGAGGGATGGCCCGGCTCGTACACCCCTGTGTACACGCAGCGGCCGAGGTGCTCCACGAAGGAGCCGAAGAGACGGTCGTCGACATCGCCGACGGTGAAGGCGGGGTCGAGGGTGAAGTGGGCGGTGCGGGCCATGCGTTCCTCACCTTGATTCGAGAGGTTGGGGAGGTTCGAAATATCGGACAACGGTCGCAATCCCGGACGTGAACAAGGGGAAGGTAGAACGCGCCAGGGGCCGCGTCAACGGTTCCGACCGACAGGCCGCACGGGGCGGTGGAGGGGGCGGTGGAGGAGTGGCGGAGGCTCGCGGCCGGGGTTGAGGCGGCGTGCGGCCGAGCCGGGCCCGATCATGGCCGCCCTCGCGTGTCAGAAAATTGCGCAACCGATCTTCAGTTCTTGCGCATCGGGTTGGTAGGTTGGTGACGTGAAGAAAAGACTCTCTCAGGTGGCCGAGTTCGCCGGCGTCAGCGAGACGACGGCCCGACGGGTGCTCAACGGGGCGACCGACGTGGCGCCGTCGACCCGCGACGCCGTGCTGACCGCGATGGACGTCTGCGGCTTCGAGCGGCCGCGCGACATGCAGCAGGAGCGGGCCGCGCTCGTCGGGCTCGTGGTCCCCGATCTGCAGAATCCGATCTTCCCCGCCTTCGTCGAGGCGCTGGCGGGACTTCTGAACAAGCGCGGTCTCATCCCGGTCCTGTGCACACGCACCGCCGACGGAGTCTCCGAGGCGCACTACATCGACATGATCCTCAAGCAGAACGTCGGCGGGATCATCTTCGTCGGCGCCAGTTACGCGGACGCCGGCCCCGAGCACGGACGCGCCCTGCGCGAACGGCGGATACCGATCGTGCTGCTCAACGCGGCGGACGAGAATCTGGGCGTCGCCCAGGTCTCCATCGACGACTCGGCCTCCGCCCAGCAGGTGCTCGGGCATCTCGCCTCGCTCGGACACGAGCGGATCGGCATGATCCTCGGCCCGGTGGGACACGTCCCGTCGGCCCGCAAACTCGCCGGCTACCAGACGTTCTGCGAACAGCGGATGAGCGCGGGGTCCGCCGGTCCGGGGGAGAACTGGCGCCAACTCGTCGCCCACGGGCTGTTCTCGATGGAGGGCGGCGCCACCGCGCTGCCCCGGCTCCTGGCGCACGGCGCCACCGCGGTCGTCTGCGCAAGCGACGCACTCGCCCTTGGCGCGATCCGCGCCGCGCGGCGGCAGGGACTGCGCGTACCGGAAGACCTCTCGGTCGTCGGATTCGACGACTCTCTGTACATGGTGGCGACCGATCCGCCGCTGACGACGGCGCGTCAGCCCGTCCAGGCGATGGCGGCCGCGGTGATCGCCTCGCTGGGGTCGCAGATGAAGGGGCACGCGACGGAGGGCGAGATGATGATGTTCGACACCGAACTGATCGTGCGCAGCTCAACGGCCCCTCCGCCGTCCGCCGCGAAGGGCTCACGGACGTCGTGAACGTCTGACGGGCAACGTCGAAACGGGAAGGGGTCCGGCCGTCGGCCGGGCCCCTTCCCGTCGTTCGCGACCGGACCGGATCACCCGCCCTGCCACCCCGGCCGGTGACAATCCGTCACACCCGTCTCCGGACCACACCTCCTTCCAGATTTAGTTTTTGCGCACGCTCATTGACTTCTTGCGTATCCCACTTTTACTGTCGGCGCCGACGAGACCACGCAGAGGCCGAGCCGCTGCAAGTCACGCAAACCCTTTGCAGACTCCGCCAGGAAGGCATGGGATCCCCATGGACATGGATGGCATCGCACGACGTCGCGCGCTCGGCCTGGCCCTGGCCTCGGCGCTGATGCTCGGTCCTGCCGCCTGCGGCAGCCCGTCGGAACCGTCGGGCGTCGGAAAGGACGGCGTCGTGACCATCAGCGTCAACGACATGCCGCCCAAGACGCAGCCGGTGGACCGCAAGATCTTCGAGCAGGACGTCAAGGCCTTCGAGAAGGCCCACCCGAAGATCAAGATCGAGCCCCACGAGGGCCAGATGGACCCCAAGACCTTCGCCGCGAAGCTCGCGGGCGGCCAGCTGGAGGACGTGTACTACGTCTACTTCACCGACCCGGCCGGTCTGATCCAGCGCCGCCAGGGCGCCGACATCACGCCGTACCTCAAGGACGTGCCGTACCTGAAGGACATCCGTCCCGAGTTCCAGGATGTCTTCAAGGGCCAGGACGGAAAGATCTACGGCCTCCCGAACGGGCAGTACTCACTCGGTCTGGTCTACAACCGGGCGCTGTTCGAGCGGGCGGGACTCGACCCGGACAAGCCGCCGACGACCTGGGACGAGGTACGGGCGGCCGCGAAGAAGATCAGCGCCCTCGGTGACGGCACGGTCGGATACGCCGACTACAGCAAGAACAACGAAGGCGGCTGGCACCTCACTTCGTGGATCTACTCCATGGGCGGTGACGTCGCGGTCAGGGACGGCGACCGGTGGAAGGCCGCGTTCGACGACACGGCCGGCCGCGACGCGCTGCAGATGCTCCACGACATGCGCTGGACCGACGGCAGCATGGGGACGCGTCAGCTCCTCCAGATAGCCGATGTCCAGAAGATGATGGGCTCCGGCAAGCTCGGGATGTACATGGCCGGCCCGGACAACGTGCCCACCATCGTCAAGCAGTTCGAGCGCGAGTACGACGACTACGGCGTTGCCGCCATGCCCGGGTCCGCGACCCTCGGCGGCGGCAACGGCTTCATGTTCAACCCCAAGGCCTCGCCCGAGAAGATCGAGGCCGGAGTGCGGTGGGTCCAGTGGAAGTATCTGAACCCGGACCGCACGGCCTTCAACGACAAGCGCATCGGTGACCAGGACGTGCCGATCGGGCTGCCCCTCGACCGGCTCTACACCGACGAGGTCCAGAACAAGGTCGACAGGATCCACGCGAAGTACGCCAACGTCCCGCAGAAGAACTTCGCGCCCTTCATGGCCCGCAACGGCGAACTCGACCAGAAGGTGGAGCCGCCCAACGCGCAGCAGATCTACGCCGTTCTCGACGGCGTCATGCAGTCGGTCCTGACCAAGAAGGACGCGGACCTCGACCAGCTTCTCGGCGACGCGGCGAAGAAGGTCGACTCCCTCCTCGCCACGGTCAAGTGACATGAGCGCCACGCCACTTCACACAACGTCGCAGTCGCAGTCGCCGGGACCGGCCGCCGGCGGCGAGGGGTCCGGGACGGCCGCGGACGACGCACGAGCGATCGCGAAGACCGGCCACGACCGCTCGCCCCGGTCGAGCGGGTCGAGCCGGTCGCCCGGTTCGCCCCGTCAGGTCCGCTCGGACCGTCTGCGCCGTCGCGTGCGGGAGAACCTCACCGCGTACCTCTTCCTGACCGCCGGGGTGCTCTGCTTCGCCGTCTTCTCCTGGTACCCGATCGTCCGGGGCGGGCTGCTCGCCTTCCAGCAGGTGAACTTCGCCGAACCCGCCACCTGGGTGGGCCTCGACAACTTCCGTCGTCTCTTCGACGACCCGCTGTTCGCGACGGCCTGGAAGAACACCGGCTACTTCACCCTGCTGGCGCTCGTCCTCGGCTTCGCCGCCCCCTTCGCGACGGCGGTGATCCTGAACGAACTCCGCCACGGACGCGGCTACTTGAGGATGACCGTCTATCTGCCGGTGATGCTGCCGCCGATCGTCACCATGCTGCTGTGGCGCTGGTTCTACGACCCCGGCCCCGGACTCTTCAACAACACCCTGGAGATCTTTCACCTGCCCGCCCAGCAGTGGCTGGAGTCCGAGCACCTCTCGATGATCTCCCTGGTCCTCGTCTCGACCTGGGCCAACATGGGCACCACCACGCTGATCTACCTGGCCGCGCTCGGCTCGATCCCCGGTGATCTGTACGAGGCCGCGGAGCTGGACGGCGCGTCCATCCGGCAACGGCTGTGGCACGTGACCATCCCGCAGATGCGCTTCATCCTGATGATCACGCTCCTCCTCCAGGTCATCGGCACCATGCAGGTGTTCATCGAGCCGTACATCCTCACCGGCGGCGGACCGGACGACGCGACCGTCACCGTACTGCTGCTGCTGTTCCGCTACGCGTTCGTCTACAACGACTTCGGCCTGGCCAGCGCGATGAGTTCGCTGCTCTTCGTGGTCCTGGGCCTCTTCGCCGCCTGCTATCTGCGGCTGACCCGGAGCAAGGACTGAGAGAGCCGGGAGCGCCGAGAAGACCGAGAGAGCCCGAGAGGACAGGAAAGGACCGAGAGGCACCGACATGGCCGCCGACACCCCCGTACGCACCCTGATCGCCCCCACCGAGATGACCCGCCGCAAGAGCCGGTTCCTCTACCGCTTCGTGCTGACCATGACGCTCATCGGCTTCACGCTCGCCTTTGTCTTCCCCCTCTACTGGATGGCGACCGGCGCGCTCAAGTCCTCCTCCGAGCTGGCCGATCCCGACATCACCCTGCTGCCGCAGTCCTGGCACCCGGAGTCGTACACCGGCGCCTGGACGAACGTCGGGCTCGGCAAGCACTTCCTCAACACACTCGTCCTGGCCCTCGGCGCCTGGCTGTTCCAGCTGCTGGTCGCCGTCTCCGCCGCCTACGCGCTGTCCAAACTGCGGCCCCTGCTCGGCAACGTGATCCTCGGCATGATGCTGGCGACCCTCATGCTGCCGGTCTCCGCCCTGCTCGTGCCCACGTACCTCACCGTCGTGGACATCCCCGTCCTGCACATCAACCTGATCAACACCCCCTGGGCGATCTGGCTGCCCGCAGCCGCCAACGCCTTCAGCATCTTCATCCTGAAGCGGTTCTTCGACCAGATACCGGCCGAACTGCTCGACTCCGCCCGGATCGACGGAGCCGGACCGCTGCGCGTCCTCGTCTCCGTGGTGCTCCCGCTCTCCCGGCCGGTACTCGCCGTGGTGTCCATCTTCGCGATCGTCGGCGTCTGGAAGGACTTCCTCTGGCCGATGCTCGTCCTGCCTGATCCCGCCAGACAGCCCATCACGGTCGCGCTCAACCGGCTGTCCGAGTTCATGCCGGCCAACCAGTTGCTCGCGGGCATGGTCATGGCCAGCGTTCCACTGCTCGTCCTCTTCCTGATCTTCCAGCGCCACATCATCGCCGGACTCACCGCGGGCAGCCTCAAGGGCTGAGCCCACCGCGCCCCCCACCGTGCCCCATCGCGCCCCCACCCGCTCCGTGACGACAGCCGTCGTCGCGGTAGTCCCCCCATGGCACCCCACTGCCTCATCGGTGCTCATCCCGGAAGGACAGACCGCTGTGACACCCGTACCCATAGCGCGTTCGAGAGCCGCCCGATCCGCCGTGATTCCCCTTCTCCTCGCCGTCCTCTGCACGCTGACCCAGTGGCACGGAGCCCCCGGCGCCGCCGCCACGTCCGTCGCCGCCACGTCGGCCGCCGCCACGTCGGCCGCCGGTACCTCGGCTGCCGGTACCTCGGCCGTCGAGGCCGAGTCCGGAACCCTGTCCGGCGGCGCCGTCCGCTCCACCGAGCACGCCGGCTACACCGGCTCGGGCTTCGTCGGCGGCTACACCGACGGCAACAAGGGCAGCGCCTCCACCTCGTTCACCGTCCCCTCGGCCGCCGCCGGGAACGGGTCGCTCAAGATCCGTTACGCGAACGGCACCACGGCCACCATGACCCTGAGCCTGTACGTCAACGGCGCCAAGGTCCGCCAGATCAGCCTCCCCGCCACCGCGAACTGGACCACCTGGGCCACACGCGACGAGCCGGTGCCGTACAAGGAGGGCGGCAACACCGTCGCCCTCACGTTCACCGCCGCCGACAGCGGCAACGTCAACCTCGACAACTTCACGGCCGCCACCCCCGACGTCCCGACCGAGCCGCCCGCCGACGCCCCCGCCCAGGACGCCGAGGACGCGTACTTCTCCGGTGGCTCCGGCATCGCCAACTCCGCCTCCGGATACGGCGGAAAGGGCTATCTGACCGGCTTCACCAAGGCCGGCGCGCGCGCCGTCTTCGCGGTCGACGCGCCCGCCGCCCGCACCTATCCGGTCGCCGTCCGCTATCGCACCGCCGCGTCGGCGGCGGCGAGCGTGAGCCTGACGGCCAACGGCACGAAGATCCGCCAGGTCCAACTGCCGGGCACCGCGGGCGAGTGGCGCACGGCCACCACCGACGTACCGCTGCGCGCCTCCCTCAACACCCTCACCCTGCGCACCGAATCCGGCGACGCGGGCGACTTCCAGCTCGACGGCATCACCGTGACCGGCGCCGACGCGGGCGAGAGCCGGGGCGCGACCGTCCCGTACACCGCGTACGAAGCCGAGAGCGGCACCACCAACGCCAGCACCATCGGCCCCGACCGCACCTTCCTCAGCGTTCCGTCGGAGGCGTCGGGCCGTAAGGCCGTCGTCCTCGACAGCACCGGCGAGTACGTGCAGTTCACGCTCACCCGGCCCGCCAACGCGCTGACCCTGCGCTACTCGATCCCGGACAACGCGGCGGGCACCGGAACGTCGGCGACGCTCAGCGTCTACGCCGACGGCACACAGGTCAAGGACCTGGACCTGTCGTCCAAGTACGCCTGGGTGTACGGCGGTTACCCGTACAACAACGACCCCTCGCAGGGCTCCGCCCACCACTTCTTCGACGAGACACGCGCCACCATCGGCAGCTTCCCCGCCGGCACCGTCCTGAAGTTCCAGAAGGACTCCGGCGACACCGCCGCCAACTACACCCTGGACCTGGTGGAGACGGAGACCGCACCGGCCGCCGCCGCCATGCCGTCCACCGGCTTCGTCTCGGCGACCACCCTCGGCGTGACCCCGGACGACGGCAGCGACGACACCGCCGCCCTCAACTCGGCGGTCGGCACGGCCAAATCACAGGGCAAGGGCCTGTGGCTGCCGGCCGGCACGTACAACATCTCCGACCATGTGAACCTCACCGGCATCGCGCTGCGCGGCGCGGGGGAGTGGTCGACCGTCCTGCGCGGCAAGGACGGCAAGGGCGGACTCTTCGGCCGGGGCGGCACGAACACCGTCCAGGACTTCACCATCGCCGGTGACGTCTCCTACCGCGACGACGCCAACTTCCACGCCGCGATCGAGGGCGACTTCGGAACCGGCTCGACCATCCAGAACATCTGGATCGAACACACCAAGGTCGGTCTGTGGATCGACGCGCCCACCGACGGCCTGTACGTGAGCGGCCTGCGGATCCGCGACACCTTCGCCGACGGCATCAACCTGCACAAGGGCACCGCCAACACCGAGGTGTGGAACACCAGCGTGCGCAACACCGGCGACGACGGTCTCGCGATGTTCTCCGAGGCCCAGGCCGTCAGCAACAGCGCGTACCGCTTCAACACCGTCCAGGTCCCGCTGCTCGCCAACGGCGTGGGGATCTACGGCGGCAACGCCAACCGCGTCGAGGACAACGTCTTCGCCGACACCGTCACCGGATCGGCCGGCATCGCCATCAGCAGCCGCTTCGCCCCCGTGCCCTTCAGCGGCACCACGTCCGTCCAGCGCAACACCCTTCAACGGACGGGCGGTTACGAGCCCAACTGGCAGAGCGAGTTCGGCGCGCTGTGGATCTACGCCGACTCCTCCGACATCACGGCGCCCGTACTCGTCCAGGACATCGACATCATCGACAGCACCTACAGCGGTGTCCTGGTCTCGTGGCAGAAGACCGTCAGTGATCTCACCCTGAAGAACATCAAGATCCAGAACACCGGCACGCACGGCATCGAGATCAACGCCGCCGGAGCCGGCACGTTCTCGGACGTCACCGTCACGGGCGCGCCGGACGGCGGGCTCGACCTCGTGGGCGGCTTCGCCATCACCCGGGGCAGCGGCAACAGCGGCTGGTAGCCCGAACGGCACCGCGATCGCCGGTACTTCGCCCCGCACGGCGCACCGTCACCACCTCCATGATCCGGCCCCGCCCCATCCGGCGGGGCCGGACCCCTCATCCTTCAAGGAGTCCCCGTGACCGACACCGCCACCCCGTCCACGACCGCCTGGTGGCGGCACGCCGCGATCTACCAGATCTACGTACGGAGCTTCGCCGACGCCGACGGAGACGGTACGGGCGACCTCGCCGGAGTACGGGACCGGCTGCCGTATCTGAGTCAACTGGGTGTCGACGCACTCTGGTTCACACCCTGGTACACCTCCCCGATGGCCGACGGCGGCTACGACGTCGCCGACTACCGGGACATCGACCCCCGATTCGGCACCCTCGCGGAGGCCGAGGCCCTGATCGCCGAGGCGCACACGCACGGCCTGCGCGTCCTGGTGGACCTGGTGCCCAACCACTGCTCCGACCAGCACCCCTGGTTCCGGCAGGCACTGGCCGACGGGCCGGGGTCGCCCCTGCGCGACCGCTTCTGGTTCGTCCCCGGGCGCGGCGCCAACGGTGAACTGCCGCCCAACGACTGGCAGTCGTACTTCGGCGGCGCGGCGTGGACACGGGTCACCGAGCCGGACGGCACCCCCGGCCCCTGGTATCTGCACATGTTCGCCCCCGAACAGCCCGACCTCAACTGGGAACACCGTGACGTACGCGCCGAGTTCGAGGACATCCTGCACTTCTGGCTGCGCAAGGGCGTCGACGGCTTCCGTATCGACGTCGCCCACGGCCTCGCGAAGAAGCCGGGGCTGCCGGACGTCGGCCCCGACCCGGACCTCACCGATCTGCCCTACCAGGACTGTGACGACGTCCACGAGATCTACCGCGAATGGCGCAAGATCCTCGACAGCTACGACGGCGAGCGCACCTTCGTCGGCGAGGTGTGGCTGCCGACGCCCGACCAGTTCGCCCGCTATCTGCGCCCCGACGAGCTGCACTCCGCGTTCAACTTCGAATTCCTGTGCTGCGCCTGGGACGCGGGGGCACTGCGCGACGTCATCAAGGGCACGCTCGCCGCGCACCTGCCGGTCGGCGCGCCCCCGACCTGGGTCCTCTCCAACCACGACACCATCCGCCACGTCACCCGTTACGGACGCGAGGACACGTCCTTCGAGATGGGCGACAAGCGCCTGTCCGACCCGAGCGACCCCGTCCTCGGCCGCCGCCGGGCACGCGCCGCGGCCCTGCTGACCATGGCCCTGCCGGGCGGGGTGTACGTGTACCAGGGCGACGAGCTGGGCCTGCCCGAGGTGCAGGACATCCCCGACGCCCTGATCCAGGACCCGACGTTCGCTCGTTCGCTGGGGACGGACCGGGGCCGGGACGGCTGTCGCGTACCCCTGCCGTGGACCGGGGCCACGGCGTCTCTCGGCTTCTCGCCGGACGGCGCGTCGGCCGCCCCGTGGCTGCCCCAGCCCGCCGACTGGGCCGCGATGTCGGTCGAGGCGCAGCTCGACGACCCGGAGTCGGTCCTCACGCTCTACCGCGAGGCGCTGGCACTGCGCCGCGCGCGCCTGGTGGGGCTC
This sequence comes from Streptomyces sp. NPDC057137, assembly GCF_042670825.1. Classification (NCBI taxonomy): domain Bacteria; kingdom Bacillati; phylum Actinomycetota; class Actinomycetes; order Kitasatosporales; family Streptomycetaceae; genus Streptomyces; species Streptomyces sp. NPDC057137. The sequence goes on from NZ_JBHUUW010000030.1 coordinate 51,088, forward strand.
CCAGAGACCCTGGCCCTGGCGGACGCCGGCGCGGACACGGTGTGCTTCGACCGGCCGGGCGGCTTCCGCTGCCTGGTCAACATCGGCGCCGAGGCGGTGACGGTGCCGGCCGGGGCCCATGTCCTGCTCAGTAGCGGACCGTTGGCGCGCGACGCCGACGGGTTGCGGGTGCCGGCCGATACGTGCGTGTGGCTGGACATGAACGGGACGAGCGGGGCTCGGAGGTAGCGACGTAACGCGGGATCGAGTCGGGCAGGCCCGCCGGGGCGGGCACTGCCGGACTCGATCCCGGGGACTGCCCCTCGTCAGGCGTCGGTACGGACCGTCCGCATGGCCTTGGTCCAGCTCACGAGCTGGTCGAGCGTGGTGTTCAGGGCTTCCTTCTGGTGGTCACCGGGCTTGAACGTGGAGTAGTTCTCGAAGTCCGTGAAGAGGGAGAGGGCGACCTGGGCCCGTACGGTCGCCACCTGCAGCTCGGACATGATCAGACGCAGGTGCTCGACGGCGCGGGCGCCGCCGACGCTGCCGTAGCTGACGAAGCCTGCGGCCTTGTTGTTCCACTCGCCGTACAGGAAGTCGATGGCGTTCTTCAGGGCGCCGGAGGTCGAGTGGTTGTACTCGGGAGTGACGAAGAGGTAGCCGTCGAAGGAGGCGATCTTCTCCGACCACGCCACAGTGTGGGCCTGCGCGTACTGCCCCATGGTCGCCGGAATGGCCTCGTCCAGGTGCGGAAGCTTGAAGTCGGCGATGTCGACGAGTTCGAACTCCGCGTCGCTGCGCTGGGCGGCGATCTCCTGGGCCCACTTGGCGACGGCCTCGCCGTTGCGGCCCGGACGGGTGCTGCCCAGAATGACCGCGATCTTCAGCGTCATGATCTGCTCCTGACTTGAGATGTCAACTTACGGCTATCCTGCCCACGCTTGAAGTCTCAAGTCAAGCGGCTACGATGGTCCCATGACAGACGAGACAACCCCGGCCGACGACACGCCGTGGCTCTCCGCGACCGAGCTGGAGTCGTGGGTGCCGTTCAGCGGGATGCTCCTCGGTCTCGTCAGCGCGCTGGACGCGCAGCTCCAGAGCGACGCCAAGGTGAGTTTCTTCGGCTATCTGGTGCTGGCGGGCCTCTCCGAGGCCCCCGAGCGCACCCTCCCCATGAGCGACCTGGCGGTCCTGGCCCACGGTTCCCTGTCGCGCCTCTCGCACGCCGTGTCCACGCTGGAGAAGCGCGGCTGGGTCCGCCGCAGCCCCTCGCCGAAGAACGGCCGCGTCACGGTCGCGACCCTGACCGACGCCGGTTACGCCAAGATCGTCGCCACCGCGCCCGGCCATGTCGAGGCCGTCCGCCGGCTCGTCCTCGACCCGATCGGCGCGGACCAACTGCGCGCGCTCGGTGAGATCTCGACCGTCATCCGCGACTCGATGGGCTCGCCCTGTGTGTGGCCGGCCCGCCCCGCCGCCGGGTAACTATCAGCCGCTACAGGGTATTTGTGCACCGAACTTCATGCTTTTTAGGTCATGAGGGTTGTAATTCAGCCATGTGAGCGCCTACACATCATCTCCACAGGTGTGAGGGACAGGGGCGCTGCGCATGCAAGGCACGGTTGACGGGTTCAGCTACGGGGTCATCACGCCGATCGCGGCTTTCGTGATGGCCTGTCTCGGGAGCGCGCTGGGACTGCGCTGCGTCACCCGGTCACTCCGGGCCGAACAGTCCTTCAAACCCGGGTGGTTGTCGCTCGGCGCGGCGTCCATCGGCTCCGGCATCTGGACGATGCACTTCATCGCCATGATGGGCTTCCAGGTACGGGAGACACCGATCGGCTACGACGTCCCGCTCACGGTCGCCAGCCTCGCCGTGGCGGTCCTCGTGGTCAGCGTCGGAGTCTTCATCGTGGGCTACCGGGGCAGCGCCCCGGCCGTTCTGATCACCTCCGGAGTCATCACCGGTCTGGGTGTCGCGGCGATGCACTACCTGGGCATGGCGGGCATGAGCCTGGAGGGCCAACTCCACTACGACACCACGATCGTGACGATCTCCGTGGTGATCGCCGTCGTCGCCGCGACCGCCGCGCTGTGGGCCGCCGTCTCCGTCCACGGCTTCTTCCCCAGCCTCCTCGCGAGCCTCATCATGGGCGTCGCCGTGACCGGAATGCACTACACGGGAATGGCGGCGATCAGCGTGCACCTCGCCGGCGGCGCGCCGCGCACGGGGGCTGGGGCCTTCGCCGACTCGCTGCCCTCGATCATGTTCCCGATGCTGCTCGGGCCGCTCGTCTTTCTCCTGCTGGCCGGTGTGGTCGTCATGTTCGACCCGCTGCTGATCCTCGGGGACGGCGAGTGGAACGAGACCCCGGCCCGCAAGCGCGAGACGAACCGTCCGGAGCTGACGGAGGGGCCCGGCGCACCGGGCGCGACGAGCGGCACGCGTACGGTTCCCGGCCAGGAGCCCCCGCGCTCCTACCGCTGGTGACGACTCGCGGTCCCTGGACGCCTGTTGCCGGCCGCGTCAGCTGCTCCCGATACCTCCGGTGCTCCCGGCCCCCGGCCCGGCACCCGGCCCCAGCGTCCAGACACGCTCGGCACGCAACGGCCCGGTGCGCGCCGTCACCATGCCGTGGTCGGCGGCCAGCGCGGCGAGTTGGGAGCCGTAACAGAGCACCGCGTCACGCTTCAGGGCCCACTGGTCGTCCGTCAGCGTGAGGTCATGTGTGAGGCGCAGCTCATGACGGCTCGTCAGGTCCTGGTAGGCGAGCCCGTACAGGTAACTGCGACTGAGCGCGTCATCGGCCTCGGGGGACCCCCACTCGTCCAGATGACCGGTGTAGGGGAGGTCCGCGTAGACGAGCGGCAGCGGGCGGCCGAGCTTCCCGAGCACCGTCAGCGCCCGGTCCCGAACCTTCTGGTGATCCGACTGGTTCGTGGCGACGGGTATCAACAGCTGTGTCTCCGGCGCCAGTTCGGCCAGACAACCGTCGATCGCCGTCAGCTCCGCCCCGTCGATGTAGGGGCCGTCGGGATGGTCCAGAACGACGCTCTCGACCCCGAGGAGTTCGCAGGCCCGTGCGTCCTCCGCGCGACGGGCACGGTACGCCTCCCGCGCGGTGGAGAACCCGCAGACGCTGTCCCACCAGGAGACGGGGTGGTGGGACGCGGGCTCGCCGCCGTACACCGTCACGACCGTTACAGGGCCTGGAAGTTGGGGAATGAGCCCCGCGAGTGAGAGCACGGCGTCGTCGAAGTGCGGCGAGAGGATCACGGTGGCGGGGGGTGGGGGAGTCATGCGAGGTGTCTCCTCGGTTGTGGGGTGGGCCAAAGAGGATCGGGCGACATCTGTACGGCACTGAACACCTCGTCCCACTGGGCGTCGTCGCCCTCCCAGCGGCCGGGCGCCTCCGCCACCGTCCCCCACGAGATTCCCGGAGCCAGGTCCGCGGCATCGGCGGGCGGCGTACGGCGCAGCCACAGCAGCGAGAACCGCTGCCCGGGGTGCGCGGTGGCGATCACATGACGCAGCCCGGCCAGGTCCCTCGCCACGCATTCGTCGAAGGCGTCGTGGTGGACGTACAGCACATGGGCCGGAGACTTGGCGAGGGCGCGCCAGCGCTCCGCGAGCGCCTCGAACTTGGCTCTGACGCCGTCGAGTTGGCGGTCGATGTCGTCCTGCGTGAGGAGCTGTCCGTCGGCCGGCCGGAAGTCGTGGAAGAAACGGATGTCCGAGGCACGGTCGAGGGCGCAGAGCCCGTCGCTGAACGGTTCCACCTGCCCCGGACGCAGTACGTGGGCGAAGTCCTCGGCGATGATCTCGACCACCGCGTCGAAGTCGAGGTCGAGCCAGTCGAAGAAGTGCGCCGACTCGTTCCCGGTGATGCGGCGGAGCTGGTAGGTCGTCTCGCAGTGGTAGCCGAGCCCCACGCATACGTCGTACACGTTCGTCCCGTGAGCCGGAACGGCCGGATTCATCTGCGTCATGGGGGCGTTCAGCCGGCGGTGCGCCGGAGGAGGAGCCCGTCACTGCCGCGTTTGATGAGATAGGCGCGGCCCGCGCAGACGGTTTCGACGCGCGGCGGGACCAGGTGGACGCTCTCCACCTCCCGCCAGGTGGTGGACGCCGCGAGCCAGGGCCGTACCTGGCTGTCCATGGCGTCCGGTTCGAGGGCGACGAAGACATGGTCGGTGGGCAGACGGTCCAGCAGGGCGAGGTCCTGGCCGTAGTAGAGCATCTCGATGAGGAGGTGGGCTCCGGCGCGCGGCCGGCCATCCTCGTCGGTGTGTTCCACGGGATCCGTGAGTTCCGTGAGTTCCGCGAGATCCTGGGCGGAGACGCGTACGGTCTCCGTGCCTCGAACGGCCTCTGCGAGACGTGTCCTGAACAGGGGGTTGGGCTCGGTGGCGTGAACGGTACGGCCCGCCGCGATCAGACGGTGCGTCAGAGCGCCTTCGCACGCGCCCACTTCCACCAGGGACTCGCCGGTCTCGGCGCGATGACCCAGTATCCAGGCGGCGGTGGCGTCCAGCCGGTCCTTCTCGTAGGGGGAACTGCCGAACTCCCAGGGATCCGGGATGGAGGCGGCCTCGTCGTCCAGGCTCGCCAGCAGGGCGAAGAGCCGTTCGCGCTCGTCCGCGTTGGTGTGGAAGAAACGCTCGGTGGCGGGTATGCGGGGTGTCTGGACCACGTACTCCGCCGACGGCTCCGTGAGCAGGTGCTCGCACGCCCGGTTGACGAAGTCGAGCTTGGTGCCGATCAGTTCGCGGTCCAGCGAACGGTCGAAGTCGCTCACGACCTGGAGAAACGGCGAATACCCGACGGCGTGCCGCACATCGCGACCCGCACAGCCGATCGCCGTGTCCCGGCCCACCTTGCCCCGGCTGCGCCGGTTGTCCGCCGGCGAGTGCGTCCATACGCGCGCGTCGCGGTCGTCGGCCACCCCGCGTACGAGCTCCGCCAGCGGGGCGGGACCGGGCGACGCCGACCCGTCGTCGGCCGGACGCACATGCCGCGCGATGTCGGCGAGCCGCTCGGCCGGGCTCCGCCCGGCGGGGAAGGCGAGTGTCCGGCCGTGATCGGCGAGGACGAGGGCGGCCTCGCCGTCGGTGAGAACGGACAGGAAGTCGAGTACGGCGTCTTCGGCGCGGAGTACAACAACGATGTCGATCACAGGATCGGTCCTCTGTACGAGACGGACGGGCTGTACGAGACGGACGGGCCGCAAGTGGCACACGTTAGGTCTAGACCACTGCGCGGTGCAAGGGACGGCGCCCCCTAAGGTCGTGTCTCGGCCGTCCCTGGTCCGCCCTGATCCCCCTCGTTCCCGATCTCCCTCGTCCCTGCGCGAGGGCATCGCGGTTGACAGGCGGCGTCCCGGTGAGAGCCTTGAAGAGGCACGAGAGGAGGGGCTGCCGATGGGACCGACACACGACGTCCGCACCGTCCCGCTCCCCTCGGGGGAGCACGTTCCCGTGCTGGGGCAAGGCACCTGGGGCTGGGCACAGGACCCCGCGCGCCGCGCGAGCGAGAAGGAGTCCCTGCTGCTGGGACTGGACCTGGGGATGACCCTGGTCGACACGGCCGAGATGTACGGCCAGGGCGCCGCGGAGGAACTGGTCGGGGAAACCCTCGCCGGCCGCCGTGACGAGGCGTTCCTGGTGACCAAGGTGCTGCCGTACAACGCGGGCCGGATGGACACCGTCAACGCCTGCGAGCGCAGCCTGAAACGCCTGCGAACCGATCGGATCGACCTCTACCTCCTGCACTGGCGCGGCGCCGTGCCGCTGGAGGAGACGGTCGCCGCGTTCGACGAACTGCTCCGCGCGGGCAAGATCCGCCACTGGGGAGTCAGCAACTTCGACCCGGCCGACCTACGGGAGTTGGCCGGGGTGCCGGGCGGCGACGCGATGGCCACGAACCAGGTCCTGTACAACCTGACCCGGCGCGGCATCGAGTACGACCTGCTGCCCCACTGCCGCGAGCGCGGCGTCCCGGTCATGGCCTACTCGCCGGTCGAGCAAGGACGGCTGCTGCCCGCGCCGGCACTCGAAGCCGTGGCGCGCCGCCACGAGGCCACACCGGCACAGGTGGCCCTGGCCTGGGTCCTTCGCCGTAACGACGTGATCGCGATCCCCCGGGCGGGCCGGACCGAACACGTCCGCGAGAACCGTGCCGCGCTCGCACTCACCCTGACCGACAACGACCTGGCCGCCCTCGACGACGCCTTCCCGCCTGTCCGTGGGCCGGTGCCGCTGGAGGTGCTCTGAGCGGGGCGTGCCAGGTCGGTTCGGGTCGGTCCGGGTTTCGGCCCGCGCGGCGGCCCACAACAGCGGAGGTAGTGATGGCGGACGACATTCTGCACACGATCGACACGCTGGTGGCGGAGGAACACCGCCTGCGTGCGCAGGCTCCCGGCAAGGGCCTCGGCCCGGAGGAACGCGAGCGGCTCCAGGTGCTGGAACAGCGGCTGGACCAGTGCTGGGACCTGCTGCGGCGGCGGAGGGCCGAGGCGGACTCCGGCGCGGATCCGCAGCGGGTCGAGGCCCGTCCGGTGGCCGAGGTGGAGTCGTACGAGCAGTGAGGGCGGCGGGGGAGCGGAGCCGGGGATCGGCGGCCGGCGGGAGGCGGCCAGGGGGAGCGATGTCAGCCCTGTCTGCGATGATCGGCCGGCAGCCGGGATACGCGTTCCGGGCCGAGCGTGGTCAGGGGTTCTCATGCCGTACGACATGGACATCGACATCGACGCGTTGCGCGCCCGGTTTCCCGCGCTGCGCGCGGGAGTCGCGCACTTCGACGGCCCCGGCGGTACGCAGATGCCCACCCCGGTCATCGAGGCCATCACGAACGCGCTGAGCAACCCTCTGTCGGTCCGGGGCTCCGTCGCGCCGGGAGAGATCAACGCCGAGACGATCGTCCGCGACTTCCGCCGGGCGATGGCCGACCTGCTGGGCGCGGAGGAGGCGGGCATCGTCGTCGGGCGCAGCGCCACACAGCTCACGTACGACTTCTCCCGCGTACTGGCCCGGAGTTGGGCCCCCGGCGACGAGGTGGTGGTGAGCCGGCTGGACCACGACGCCAACATCCGCCCCTGGATCCAGGCCGCCGAGCGGGCCGGTGCCGTGGTGCGCTGGGCGGACTTCGATCCGGCCACCGGCGAACTGCCCGTGGCGTCCGTCGGCGCCCAACTGACCGACCGCACACGCCTGGTCGCGGTGACCGCCGCCTCGAACCTGATCGGGACCCGGCCGGACGTACCGGCCATCGCGGACCTGGTCCACCGGGCGGGCGCGCTGCTGTACGTCGACGGTGTCCACCTCGCCGCGCACGCTTTCGTGGACGTCGCGGCGCTGGGCGCGGACTTCTTCGTCTGCTCGCCGTACAAGTTCTTCGGCCCCCACCACGGCGTACTGGCCGCTTCCACACGGCTGTTGGAGACCCTGCGGCCGGACAAGCTCGCGCCGTCGACCGACGCGGTCCCGGAGCGCTTCGAGCTGGGCACCCTGCCGTACGAAGCCCTCGCGGGCACACGCGCCGCCGTGGACTTCCTCGCGGACCTCGCCCCCGGCAGGGAGGGAGCCCGCCGTGAACGCCTCCGCTCCGCCTACGCGGCGATCGAGGTCCACGAGACGGCCCTGCGCGAGAGCACCGAGGAGGCGCTGTCCCAACTCGACGGCGTGACACGGCACTCGCGTGCGGCGCTACGGACCCCGACGATGCTGCTCACCTTCGACAACAGGGACGCGGCGGACGCCTACCACTTCCTCGCCCGCTCCCAAGTCCACGCCCCCGCAGGTTCGTTCTACGCACTGGAGGCTTCCCGCCATCTCGGCCTGGGAGCCGCGGGGGGCCTGCGCGTGGGCCTGTCCCCGTACAACAACGCGGACGACATCGAACGCCTGACGACGGGCCTGTCGGCGTTCCTCCGCTCCTGAATGCCTGGCAGCAGCGACCCCCAGGGCGTGAATTCCAACAAGGCGATCCACGACGCCATCGAGAACAGGACAAGCGAATACATCGCCGATCTCGGTGAATTCTCCACATCGAAGCAGCCAACACTCTCGTGGGTGTGACGACCGGCATGGACCGGTATATCCGGTCTGCTGGCCGCAGCCACGAACTCTCGTGTGCCGCTTCCCCGAACTCGAAGGTCGGCACCCGGTTCATGCGGGTAGCCTCCTTTGTTCATCGCCCATCGGTGACGGAAGGTCGCGGAAACCGCCGGGCAGTCCGTGAGGAAATTCCGGATGAATGAGGATGGCTATGGAGCAAATCTACGACTACGTCATCGTCGGCGGCGGAACAGCCGGCGCGGTGCTGGCCGCCCGGTTGTCGGAGAACTCTGAAGTCCGTGTGGCCCTTCTGGAGGCGGGAGCCGGAGAGGGCCCCGCGATCATGTCGGACGCGAACCCTGAGGCAGCGGTCAGTCTCTGGGGATCGTCCGTGGACTGGAACTACACGACAACACCTCAGTCAGGTACCGAGAACGCTGTCCATACCTGGCCCAGGGGGCGGGTACTGGGCGGTTCCAGCAGTATCAACGGCCTGACTCACCTGCGCGGCCACGCATCAAGCTACGACGCCTGGGAGAAGCAGGGCGCCATTGGCTGGAACTACCAGGAAATGCTGCCGTTCCTCATGCGCAGCGAGCGGGCGCCAGGCGGGGATCCGCGCTTCCGGGGACAAGCGGGCCCCATGATCATCGAGGAGCCGCCCGCCGCCACTCCTCTCGCGCAGGACCTCCATGACGCGGCAGTCGACGCGGGCTTCCCGCGCTGTGAGGACGGTAACGCCCCCGAGGCCGAAGGGGTGTTCTGGTCCGAAAGGAATGTCGCCGCAGGCCGCAGGCAGAGCGCCGCGGACGCGTATCTGCTTCCGGTGCTCTCACGGCCCAATCTCACCGTCGTCACCGACGCACAGGTGCAGCGCCTCCTCATGGACAACGGCCGATGCAGAGGTGCCGAGTACGTTCGGAACGGCGAGCCACGCACCGTCCACGCCGAGCGGGAAGTCGTGCTGAGCGCGGGATCCATCGGATCTCCGCAGATTCTCATGCTCTCCGGCATCGGACCCGCCGACCATCTGCGACAGCTGGGGATCCCGGTTCGCGCCGATCTCCCCGGTGTGGGCGCCAACCTGCACGACCATCCCCTGGCCTGGATCTCCTACGGGGTGAAGAAGTCCCCGGTCCCCGGCCCCTCGCGGCAGGCGATGCTCTTCGCACGCACCAACCGGAGCACCGACCCCGACATCCTGATGAGCTTCACAGCCGTGGCGCTGAAACCACGATGGGCAGGTGCCCAAGAGGGCTTCTCGATCCTCTTCGGCCTTGCGAACCCCATCAGCCGGGGCAGCGTGCGCCTGCGCAGCGCGGACCCGACCTCCTACCCTCTCATCGACCCCGCCTATTTGACCGACAGCGAAGACTTGGCCCGTATGGTCGCCGCCTTGCGCACCGCACGGCACATCGCGCGGGCCGACGCCCTGTCAGCCTGGCGCGACGACGAGATCCTCCCTGGCCAGGACGCCGTCACCGACGAAGAGTGCGGTGCCTACATCCGCCACACCGCCGGCACCTACTTCCACCCGGTGGGCACCTGCCGCATCGGCACGGACGACGAGGCTGTGGTCGATACAGCGCTGCGCGTCCACGGTATCGACGGCCTGAGCATCGCCGACGCCTCTGTGATGCCCTCGATCGTCTCGGCCAACACCAACGCCGCAGTCCTGGGCATCGCCGAGCGCGCGGCGCACTTGCTCGCCACCCGCGCCGCGCGATGAGTACCTGTTCTCAATCCCGAGACCGACCGGCCAGCAACGGGACGCAGGACCGCTCAGCCGTCAACTTGCCCTCGGGCGAGTGACATTGTGAGCCATCGCCGCATTTCAGAGGCACTCCCGCGCTGTTCTGCCGGTGGCAGAACACCGGCCCGCCCGGGCTCGACGATCACTACGGTCCAGTCTCATGACGACGATTACAACGCGCACGGTCGAGTACCCGGCCGACGGCCTGACGATGATCGGGCACCTCGCGCTCCCGGCCGGCGTCGACCGTAGGCCCGCGGTGCTGCTCGGACCAGAAGGCCCGGGGCTCAGCGACGTCGAGCGCCGCCGGGCCGATGCGCTCGCCGAACTGGGATACGTAGCGCTGGCCTTCGACGTCCACGGCGGGCGCTATCTGGGCGACCCGGACGAGATGCTGGCCCGTTGCATGCCGCTGCTCGCCGACCCCGACCGGATGCGGGGCATCGGCCACGCGGCGCTCGACGTGTTGCGCGCCGAACCGCGGACCGACCCCGACCGGATCGCCGCCGTCGGCTACGGCACCGGCGGCGCCATCGGGCTGGAACTCGGGCGCGACGGCGTCAACCTACGCGCGATCGGCACAGTCAACGCACTGACCACAGGCCGACCGGGCGAGACGGCGCGCATCCGCTGCCCGGTGTGGGCCGGGGTCGGGTCGGAAGACCCGATCATGCCGCCCGCGCAACGGGACGCGTTCACCGCCGAGATGCAGGCCGCGGGCGTCGACTGGCGCCTCGTGGTCTACGGCGGCGCCTTGCACGCCTTCCACCACCCGCCGGTCGACCACCCCACGGTCCCCGGCGTCGGCCACCACCCACAGCACGCGCAGCGCGCCTGGCGCGACGTCATCGACCTGCTCACCGAGTGCCTGCCCGTAACGGAGTGATTGGGATGGCGGTCGGAGATCTGGAAACGCGAGTGAAGGTGGGCAGTGAACAGACCCGGCTCGTCGTCCTGCGGGGCAACAGCGCTTCCGGCAAGTCGACGGTCGCGGCCACGATCCGGGAGCGTTTCGGGCGTGGTCTGGCGCTGGTCGGCCAGGACAATCTCCGGCGTGTCGTACTGCGTGAACGCGACCGCCCCGGCGCGGCGAACATCGGCCTGATCGACACGGTTGCCCGCTACTCGCTCGACGCCGGCTACCACGTGGTGGTCGAGGGCATCCTCCACGCCAACCACTACGGTCCCATGCTCACCCGGCTGCGCTCGGATCACCGCGGCCCGACGCACGGCTACTACCTGGACATCCCCCTCCAGGAGACCCTGGCCCGGCACGCCACCAAGCCTCAAGCGGACGAGTACGGCGAGAGGGAACTGCGCGACTGGTACCGTCCGCTCGATCTCCTGCCCGACGGCGTCGAGACAGTCATCGGCGCCGACAGCGCGTTGGGCGTCACGGTCGACCGCATCATGCTCGACACCGGCCTCGCCCGACTACCCGCTCATGAGTGAGGAGTTGACGCGACCGCCCCGTCGGCCGCGGCGCGGGAGGGAAGGCTCCGTACGCACCGGGGGCCGGTAAGTTGCTCCGGTCCGGCCGGACCGGCCGGACCGGCCGGACCGGCCGCGCCGGGCGTGGAGTTGCTGTGGATGCCCCTCGCTGTGGGGGCGGTTGGGGGTGTGGGGCGGGTGTACGGCCAAGAGGTGCTCGTCTGGTGGTGCGTGGTGTTCGGTGGGATCGCCGTCGTGGGATACGGGGCGTCGTTGGCCGGGGTGACCCGGGGGCGGCGCGCGGTGCGGGTTCTCGGGCGGATGGTGGAGTTCGACGTGCCCGTGCACGGCGGCAGCGAGGGCAACGGCATACCGGTGGTGGTCTCCTTCCAGGACCCTTCCACCGGCGAGGAGTTCACCCTCCCCTACGAAGGCAGGTCCGGTGACTTGGTCGAGACCGCCTGGAAGGGGCGGGAGATCGGGATACGGTACCGGCCGGGCCGGCCCGAGGAGTTCGCGGTCACCCACGATCTGTCGTACGGCCGGTACGGGGTCTGCCTGCCGAACCTCGCGGTCCTCCTGGTGTATGCCGCACTGGTGACCAGTGCCGCGCTCACCTCGGGCTACCCGTGGGCGCTGCTCGGCGTCGGTGTCCCGTGGACCGTCGCGACGATGATCGCCTTCCACCGCGAGGTCCTGGTGACGAGGCGCCGGGTCGCCGAGCTGACCGCCGCGCCCACCGTTCCGGGCCGTATCGTCGCCGTGACGAAGTCCGTCCACACCGACGACGACGGCACGTTCGTCGCCTTCAACCCGGTTGTCACGTTCACCACCCGCGAGGACACGGCCGTCACCGGCTTCTGCCCCTTCGACCTGGTGGACCCGAGCCGCTCGCGTGGACGCGACGTGACGGTCCACTACCTGCCCACCGACCCGGCGGTCTTCACCCTGGACCTCGCGCACAACCGCCGCGACCTCCGGTCGACCGTCCGTTTCGACGGTTCGTTGCTGCTTGCCGGAGTGGCGGCGGTCGTCGTGGGAGTCCTCCAACTGTGAGCGCCGGTCACCGCCCGACGCTCTCGGGGATCGCCGTCGCGGCGGACACCGGCCCAGGTCTTCCTCGAACGAGACGTCCGCGGACGACGAACGCGGCGGCGGCCACCAGCAGGTACAGCGGGATAAGCAGGACGGCGTCCGGGCTGCTCTGCTCGGCCGACCAACCGGCGTTCCGGTCCGCTCCTTCGAGGGTGATCCGGTTGACGGTGAGGAATGCCAGGTGCGTGCCGATGGCCGTCCAGAGGGGCGCCTCGCGCAGCGCGGTCCGGGCGGCGACCAGGGTCAGCCCGAAAAGGAACAGCAGGATGAGGTAGTCCGCCGTGTGCTGCCCCGGCGGTGCGAGACCTACGGGCAGGGGCTCGCCGCCGGTCAGCCGCCGGATCGCGGCCGCGACCATGCTCGCCGCGCCCGGAACCAGCATGAAGACCAGGGTCGTTCCCAGGGCGGCGACCACGGCGGGGCGGTGCTCGCGCAGTGACGTCCAGGTGAGGCCGCGCAGCGTGGTCTCCTCCGGCAGGGCTTCCAGCAGGAGGGCGACGAGTCTGTTGACGGCGACGAACGCGGCCAGGTCCGACAGGTCGGGGCGGGTCCAGCTCAGCAGACCCACGGCCGTTCCCGCGCCCAGGACGAGCGCGGCGGACGCGGCGGTGATGCCCAGGCCGGTCAGCAACGCCCGTACGCTTGCGGCCGTTTCACCGAATCCGATGGACGTCCAGGTGCGTCGGCTCCGTCGCAGGGTCATGAGTACGAGGACAGCCGCGACCACGCTGACCGGTATCGCGGCCACGAGTTGGGCGCCTCGGCCGGACGCGTTCACGGCGTCGGCGAGCGGGGCGCCGAGCGCCACCCCGCTGCCCAGCGCGAGCGCCATGATCGCCCCGCCGGCCACCGCGCGGCCCAGCACGGCACCCCACGACGGCACGCGACCGGCCCACCGGGCCTCCTCCATACGGCTCACCTCGAAGCAGGGCCGCTGACCGGCCGGAACGTGTGACGGGGACACGGATATCGTCTCCTCCACGTACGCCGCTGTTCCTCCTGACTGGGAAGGACAATCCACTGCATCGTTCGATGTACCGGCCCCGGACGAGACCCGAGGCGACCTGACCCCGCGTCAGGCGTGCCGCTGCCCCGGGTCCGCCGGTCGCGGCGCGAAACTGGGCGGACCATCCTCGTCGCTCGCTCGCGCTCACCACCCCATCGGCGATGGCACCGCTGCTTGCCTGCTTGCCTGCCGACCGCACGGAACGGACACCGTCGTGACCATGCCCTACCTCGCACAGCCGGATCAGCAGCAGAAGCTCGAATGGCTGGACGGCGGGCAGTTCGCCGTACTGCTGGACAGCGCGGCCACCGACGGGCAGTTGACCGTCGGACGGTTCACCGTGAACAAGGGCGAGGCGCCCCCGTACCACATGCACACCCGTGAGGACGAGGTCTTCATGCTGCTCAAGGGCACCGCGCTGCTGTGGTGCGACGACCAGGAGATGGAACTGTCGGAGGGCGGCATCGTCTACCTGCCCCGCAACGTGCCGCACGGCTACCGGATCACCTCCGACACCGCCGACCTGCTGATGATGTGCACCCCGGCGGGTATCGAAGGCATGTTCCGCCATGCCGGACGCGACAAGGCGTCTCCCCGCCCCGAAGGCTTCGAGATCTCGCGGGAACGCATGGCGGAAGCCGCCGACATGTACGGCCAGATCGTCGTCGGTCCGCCGCGCTGACGGCCCGGACCGAAGAGGGGGAGCGGGGAGCGAGGGGATGACCGGGCAGCGGGAGATGAGCCGGACGGAACTCATGACGCTGAGATTCCATCTGCACTGCGTCGCGAGCCTGTTGCCGTACGCGCTGCGGAACGCCGCACTGGAGACCTGGCTCGTGGCCGACGGCGCGGTGTTCACCGTAGGGTTCGACCCGCCTGACGCGGTGCTGGAGCCGGTGGTGGAGCAGGGCGGTACGGCCCTGAGGGCGGCGCTGGCGGGACGTGTCCGGAGTGGCCGCGTCCAGCACGAACTGATCGATCTGGACGAACCCGCCAGCGCCGCCGCGCTCATCGACAACCCGAGCCTCGGCTACGAGCCGCAGTGCCGCCTGCGCCTGCGGAACCCGTCCACCGTCGCCAACGGCCGCACCCACCATGCCGGTTACCTGCGCCGCGCCCTGCTGTCGGCCGACCCGGACCTGGCGGCGGCCGCACTGGTCGACCGGCGAACCTCCCCCGGGGCGGCCCCCCGAGCCACGGACCGGGCGGCGGCGTGGGCCACGGTCCACCGGCACGGCGGCACGGCCCGGGTCCGCGCGGTGGCGGCCGCGCTTCCCCTGGCCGTCGGCCCTGTCGTCGACCCGGCCGTCGACCCGGTCAGCGCCGAAGTCGTGGCGGCCTGCGCACAAGCCGTGCCCGAACCATTCCTCGACACCTTGGTCGAACACCACCTGGGCACCGGGGCCCTGCTGCGGAGCCTGCGCGCCGCGTCGACGCACGACGACCACGTACGCACCCGCGGAGAGATGCGGGCGGTCCTCGCGGAGCCCTACCGGATCGACTGGGCGCTCGTGGCCGCGGCCCGGCTCGGCGATGGCATTCCACGCGAGGCCGTACGGCTCCTGGGACAACACCCCGACTGCCCACCGGATGTCGCCACGGTCCTCATCACCGGCCGGCCCGCTCTCCCCGGCCGCCCCCTGCTCCGCCGGCCTGAGCCGACTCCGCCTTGGTGGGAGCGCGGAGTCGGCGCGGCGGACACTGCGCACGACGCCGCTGGGCAGCAGTCCCGACGCGCCGACACTCGACCACATCAGCGCGGTGATCGAGAGCGGCCGGCTGTCGGCGTCCGAAGCGGCGGAGCTGGTACGTCCGGCGTGCCACCTCACCTGCTGGGTCGGCCAGGCCTCCGGCCACGCGGATCTGTCCCGCGCCACATGGAGCGGCCGGGCGGCTCTCCACGTGGCGACCGCCGCGCTGCTGGCGCGCTGGGCGAACGGCTGGGCGAACGGCGACGTCCCCACCGATCGGTGGTCGGCGTTGCGTACCCGGATCCGGCACTTTCCAGGATCGCTGCCCGAACTGCTCGACGCCGTCACGGCGGGGGACCAGGACTGACATGACAGAGACGTCTTCAGCACTCCGAGCACCCCGAGCACTCCGGCCGACGCTGATTCTTCTCTGCGGGCTCCCGGGCTCGGGAAAGACGACGCTGGCCAAGCACCTCGCCCGGGTCGTTCCCGCCGTACGGCTCTGCCCGGACGAGTGGCTGACCGATCTCGGCCTGGATCCGTACGACGAACAGGCGCGGGATCGTCTCGAAAAGCGGTTGTGGAGTCACGCCGAGGGATTGCTGAGACTCGGACAGAGCGTGATCCTGGAGTACGGCTTCTGGGACCGCCGGGAACGCGACGAGAAACGACTGACCGCACGCGCGCTCGGCGTCGCGGTCGAGTTGCACCACCTCACGGCGTCGCTCGACGAACTGAGCGCCCGGATCGCATCCCGCACGGCGCAGGGCCGTTGGGGAAGCGTCCCGGTGACCCGCGACATGCTTGAGGAGTACGCGGAGCAGTTCGAAGCCCCGGAAGCCGATGAACTCGACCTCTTCGACCGGCCTCCCCCTGAACGCGACGCTCAAGGTCCGTCCGACAAGGGCTAGTTGCGTTATCGGCTCCCAGGACGTGACGTCTCCCTGGCGGCGCCCGCGGCCGGGCCCGAGGCGCGGAAAGTGCGCCGGTACGCCGACGGGGCGACCCCCGCCTCCGCCGCCAGGTGCCGCCGCAGCGAGGTGGCGGTGGCGAAGCCGACCTCGTGGGCGACCCGTTCCACCGGCAGGTCGCTGGACTCCAGCAGGTGCCGTGCCTGCCGCAGCCGCTGCTGGGTCAGCCAGCGGCCGGGGCTCAGCCCGGTCTCCTCCCGGAAGCGCCGGGCGAAGGTACGGGTACTCATCGCCGCGTGCGTCGCCAACTCCTGCAGCGAAAGCGGCAGTTCCAGCCGCCGCAGCGCCCAGTCGCGGGTCGGTCCGGTACCGGTTCCGCCCGCCGGCGGCAGCGGCCGCTCGATGTACTGCGCCTGCCCGCCGTCCCGGTACGGCGGCACGACGCAGCAACGGGCGACGTGGTTGGCCACCTCGCTGCCGTGGTCCTGGCGCACCAGGTGCAGGCAGACATCGACACCGCTCGCCGCCCCCGCGGAGGTCAGTACGTCACCGTGGTCGACGAAGAGCACGCCGGCGTCGAGTTCGACCCGGGGGAACAGCTCCCGGAAGTAGTCAGTGAGCGCCCAGTGGGTGGTGGCCCGCCGCCCGTCCAGCAGACCGGCGGCGGCCAGCAGGAAGGCGCCGGTGCAGATGGACACCAGACGGGTGCCGGGGCGGACACGGGACAGGGCGGCGAGCGCCCTCGGGTCCGGGGCCGCGGCCGAGGCCGGCGAGATCGCGTACGGCGGGATGATCACGGTGTCCGCCTCGGCCAGCACCTCTGGACCGTGCCCGGGGGTGACGGTCAGGTCGGAGTCGGTACGCACGGGCTGCCCGTCCACGCTCGCGGACAGCACCTCGTAGCGGCCGCCGGCGGACCCCAGAACCCGGTGCGGGATGCCGAGTTCGAAGGGGTAGACACCGTCGAGGGCAAGGACGACGACCTTGTGGGCGCCGGGCCGCAGGTCCGGGTGAAGCCATCCGTCCAGTTCGGCCGCGCGGTCGGCGAGGTCGCGGGCGGCCCGGGAGGGCGCGGCGGACGCGGGGCGGGCGGCCGGGTCGATGGGCATGGCCAGAATGTATCGGATGCTGACCTTCTTGCCATCGCCCGGGGCCGGACCGTACGACCAGGATCGAGGCATGACTCCGACGGACACCCCTGAGAACAACCTCGACTCCCCGACCTTCGCAGCCCCGAACTCCGCCGCCCCGGACGGCACCCCGGGCGGCACCCCGGACGGCGCCCCCGTGATGCTCGCCCTGCACCAGACGGCCCTCGGCGGCCCCGAGGTCCTGCGGCTGACCGAGCTTCCCCGGCCCGCGCCCGGCCCCGGCGAGATCCTCGTCGCCGTGCACGCGGCCGGACTCAACCCCACGGACTTCAAGCACCGCGCCGTGAGCATCTTCCTGCCGCCCCCGCCGCTGACCCTCGGCTGGGACGTCTCCGGCACCGTGGTGGAGACCGGCTTCGGCGTCACCCTCTTCCGGCCCGGTGACGAGGTGTTCGGCATGCTGCCCTACCCGTACGGCGCCGGCTCCCACGCCGAGTACGTGACCGGCCCCGCCCGCGCCTTCGCCGCCAAGCCCGCCGGGATCGACCACGTCCAGGCGGCCGCTCTGCCGCTGGCCGCGCTCACCGCCTGGCAGGCCCTCGTCGAGACCGCGGACCTCCGGGCCGGGCAGCGGGTGCTGATCCACGCCGCGGCCGGGGGTGTCGGGCATCTCGCCGTACAGCTCGCCAAGGAGCGCGGCGCGCACGTCACCGGCACGGCGAGCGCCCCCAAGCACGACTTCCTGCGCGAACTCGGCGCAAATGTCTGCGTCGACCACCGCTCGGAGGACTTCACCGACACCGAGGAGCGCTACGACGTCGTCCTCGACGCCCTCGGCGGGGAGACCGCCACCCGTTCCGTGGGCGTACTCCGCCCCGGCGGTGTGCTCGTCTCCCTGCTGCCGGGCGCCCAGGACACCCAGGCAGCGGCGGAGAAGGCACAGGTCCGCGCCGTCACCCTGCTCGTCGAGCACGACCGGTCCGGGATGCGGGCCATCGCCGAACTGGTCGACCGGGGCAGACTCCGCGCCCACGTCTCCGGCACCTTCCCCCTCGCCGAAGGCGCGCGGGCCCACGTCCAGGGGGAGACGGGCCGCACCACGGGCAAGCTCGTCATCACCGTGCGCTGAGGCGTGCCTGCCCGGGGGCAGCCCGCCCCGGTTGTCGGCGAAACGAGTGTTCCGGTTCAATTCCCGGAGCGGAGTAGAGCGGGGCGACCGAGAGCGAGGGGCCTGGATGATCGCGGTACCGGACGTGTTCGCGCGGAGCACTGTCGAACGCGAAGGGGAGCCTGGAGCGGCCTGGCTCGCCGAACTGCCCGGAATCGTCGATGAGTTGCTGGGGCGCTGGGGATGCGTGCCCGACGGCGAGGTCATGCACGGGGGCGTCGGGGTCGTCGTCCCGGTGCGACGGCGGGGCGAGGGGGCCGCGGTGCTGAAGGTGTCGTTCCCGCACCCCGGCAACGTCCATGAGCCGGACGCGTTCGCCGTGTGGGGCGGGCACGGGGCCGTACGGCTGCACGCGCGGGACGACGAGAACTTCGCGATGCTGCTGGAGCGCGTCCACACGTCGACCCTGGCGGAAGTCGAAGACGTCGATGAGGTGGTGACGGTCGCGGCGCGGATCAATCACCGACTGGCCGTCCCCGCGCCGCCCGGCCCACCCCGCCTGCCGCGCCTGCGCGAACAGGCCGACGCGTGGGAGGAGCAACTGCGCAAGGACGCCGAGGAACTGACGCACACCATGTCGCCCTACGTCGTGGACGCGGCTGCCGCGACCGTACGCGAGCTGGGACGCGTCCAGGCGGACAGCCTCGTCCATGGCGATCTGCACGCCAGGAACATCCTGCGCGCCGACCGTGAACCATGGCTGGCCGTCGACCCCAAGGGCCGTGTGGGCGACCCCGCCTACGACGCCGGTACGCTGCTCAAGTCGCGCGCGCTGACCCTCCTCGAAGCACCCGACCTGCGCAAGGCCGCCCACCGCATCCTCGACATCTTCAGCGAGGTCGCGGAGCTGGACCGCGCGCGCGTCCAGCGATGGTCCCAACTCCACGCCGTCCAGGCCGCGTTCTGGGCTCGGCGGTACGGCTTCCGTGTTGCCCGTGGCGGACCGCGGCTGGACCGGCTCACCGATTTCGCCGACCACCTCGCGGAGTTGCTCGCGGAACGCGCGTAGCCGCCGGACTTACTGCCCCCCGGACATACTGCCCCCCGGACTTGCTGCCCCCGAACTCGCTGTCGCCGGACTCGCTCAACTCGGCACGTAGGAGAGGACCGGATCGGCCCACCCACCGAGCCGACGGCAGACCCCGAAACGCGGCAGGAGCCACCAACGCCTCCGGGCGGCTCCCTCCGCGACCGCCGACCACTGAGGGCCCGACAGATCCTCCACGCCCCACCATGTCTTGACCGCCTTCCGGTCCTCCAACTTCAACAGCGGCCAACGCGGCAGGTGCAGACCGACGAAGAACATCGACACGTCATCGCCGCATTTGGTCGTGTAGAAGTACCTCTCGACGTCCGTATAGCTGGCGCCCAGTCCGCAGTTCAGGCCCATGGTTCCGCCGAGCCATGTCAGCGCGAGCTTGCCACCCGCCGGAATCGACGGAATGAGTACGGGGTTGAACCACCGCTCGCGGTCCACACCACGGGTGAGCCCCGTTCGTACGGCCTGGGCCACCACGATATTGGTCGCGGGGCCGGTTCCGACGTTGACCAGCGACCACCGCGGCTCCCCGCCGCCCTGCCCGCTCTCCCACATGAACTGGAGTACGGGCATGTGGGCCCGGCGGCTGGACGCGTACGCGAGGATCAACGACCCCAGCGACACGAGCGCCGCCAGGACTGAGATCAGAAGAGCCAACACCGCGTTCCCCCCATTGCCCACCGCCCCCGAGATGTGTCTCCAGACGTACCCGCGAAGCAGCGGTCCGAGTCGCGCTCCGGTGCCCACGCCTCGCGCGGTCAGCGGCCTGTCGCGGTGCCCTTAGGGTGACCTCCATGTCTGTCACGTTGAGTTCAACCAAGACGCGCGCCGCGCTTCGTACATCGGCCCGTGTCTCCGGCGAGATGCTGGTCGTCCTCGTCATGGCCGCGGTCGCTCTCTGGCTTCTGGGGCGCATGTGGTCGATCGTCTGGCCGCTGATAGTCGGCCTGCTTCTGACCACGCTGACCTGGCCGTTGGCCCGTTTTCTGCGCAATCACGGCTGGCGTCCGGCCCTGGCCGCCTCAGTCGTGACGGTGCTGTTCCTGGTGGCCGCCGCCGGCGTCGTGGCGCTGATCGCGGTTCCGGTCGCGTCCCAGTCGGGCGAGTTGACGACGGGAGTGACCGACGGTATCGACAAGGTGCGGGAGTGGGCGGCGGGGCCGCCGTTGAACATCGACGACGACGAGATCACCGGTGCGCTGGACACCGGGATGGCCCGTCTTCAGGACAGCGTCGGCAGCATGGTCACCACGGTCATCACGGGCGTCAGCACCGTGGTCAACGGCGTCGTCACCACCGTCCTGGCGCTCTTCCTGATGTTCTTCTTCCTCAAGGACGGACCGCGGTTCCTGCCGTGGCTGACCCGTCAGCTGCCCGGCCGCCTCGCCACCGACATCCCGGTCGTGGCCGCCCGCAGTTGGGACACGCTGGGCGCGTTCGTACGGTCCCAGGCGTTCGTCGGCCTGCTCGACGCCGTCTTCATCGGGCTCGGCCTGTGGATCGTGGGCGTACCACTCGTACTCCCGCTGGCGGTACTGACGTTCGTCTCCGCGTTCGTGCCTGTCGTGGGCGCCCTGTTCGCCGGACTGGTCGCGGTGCTCATCGCGTTGGTGTCGAACGGTCTGACGGACGCGCTGATCGTGCTGGCGATCATCATCCTGGTGCAGCAGCTTGAGGGCAACGTGTTCCAGCCCATGATCCAGAGCCGTGGACTCGGCCTCCACGCGGCGGTGATCCTGCTGGCGGTGACGCTGGGTGCCAGCCTGGCGGGCATCGTGGGCAGCCTGCTCGCCGTACCGGTCGCCGCGCTGATCGCGGTGATCTGGAACTACGTACGCGAGCAGCTCACCGACCCGCCGGAGGAGCCGGACGCCGAGCCGGCGTCGCCCGCCGGGGCCACCGCCCCGTCCTCGTAGGACGGGCGCACGTGCCGGCGGCCACGGCGGGGGCGGTCACAGCCAGCCGCGCCGGGCCGCCTGCCAGGCGAGCTGCATCCGGGTGGTCGCCCCGGCGAGATCCATCATGTGCTGGATATGGCGCTGCACGGTGCGCCGGCTCAGTCCCATCTGGGTGGCGATCGCCTTGTCGGCGACGCCCGCCACCAGCAGTGACAGCAGCCGTCTGTCGATGGAGGAGAGCGGGTCGGGCGCTCCGGCGCCGTCGGTCCCGGTGACCGCGCCCGAGTCGTCGACGTCCAGCGGGACGGCGTCCTCCCAGTAGCGTTCGAACAGGGCGATGAGGGCGGCCAGGAGGCTGCTGTCCCGGACCAGCGCGGTGGTCGGTTCGTCGGGGCTGCCGTGCGGTCCCCCGGGAACCAGCGGGCAGATGGCGATGGCACGGTCGGCCACGGCGAGGCGCAACGGCAGATGGGGTACGGATCTGGCCATCTCCCCGGCGCGTACGCCCTCGACGACGTTGTCCACCGCGCCCTCGTCGTCGAAGAAGGCCTTCTCGTACAGCACCCGGTAGGTCACGCCGCGGCCCAGCGCGTCGAACTCCGCGTTGTTGCTGCCCGAGGGCATCGCCACGTACTGGGCCTTGCAGAACCAGAGCATCTCGTCGCGCGCGCTCGCCTGGATCTGCCGCAGGTGCTGGCGCAGGGCCTCGCCGCCGGTGATGACCTCGATGAGCCGGCCGGGGTCCTGACGGCGCGCGGTGTCCCGGTAGGTCTCCAGAAGACTGGTGACCTCGATACGCGCGCGGTCCAACGCGTCCGCGTTGCGCTTCAGTTGGGGAGTGAGTGCCACGTCCGGGGGAGTCGGCCGGTACTGGCGCGGGAGCCCGTCGGTGTGGCTGGCCATGCCCTTGGCCGCGAGACCGGTCAGTACGTCACGGGCTTCCGCGACGTCCAGTCCGAGCCGGTCGGCGACATCGGCGGCGGTGAGCAGACCGGTCGTTATCAGCAGCCGGTACACGGCTTCCTCGGCTGCGGATACCCCGGCGGCCTCCAGCGCCACGGCGCCCTCCTGAGACCTTGGCCCCCATGCGCTCACATTCACGCACCTTCGAATAATTCATACCGTACTGCATCGTGTGTACCGCACACCGGTGGGCGGGTGCTTCCCGCCGCCCGCCCACCGGTGCTCAGAACAGAACCCCTCTCCCGCTATCCGCGTTGCAGGTAGGCGCGTTCGACCGTCTGCCGGACACGGTTGCCCGAGGAGTCCTCAGCCGTGACGCGCAGCGTCACGTACGCGTCGCCGCGCTGCCGGTCCGGTCCGGCGATCTTCGCCGAGAAGGTGCCGGCGCCGCGGCTCTTGACCGTGGCCCGCTCCCAGCTCTTTCCGTCGTTGTAGCTGGCCTCGACCTTGACGTTCACACCGCGTGGCGCGGGCAGTCCGTCCTGGGCGCGGACGGTGAGCCCGACCGTGTGCGACCGGCCGCGGCCGACCGCGTTGTACGTGTCGACCGGTACGTCGTAGTCGAGTTGGAGCAGCGGCAGCGTCGCCGTCCTTCCGGCGGCGCCGGAGCGGAACGACCACGAGGTGTCGGTGGCCGTCCCGTACGCCCACTCGGGCGAGGTCCGGGACGTCGTCAGGTCCAGCCGGTAGTCGGCCGCGCCGGACGGCACGGTGAAGTCCGTCCAGGCGCCGTCGGCCTCGGCGGTCTTCTTGCCGTCGCGGTACAGCACGGCCGCCGCCGTGTCACCCGGTTCACGGGGCTCCGCCGTACCGGAGGTGCCGATCCCGCCCCCACCGAGGAGCAGCCGCGACCGGTGCCCGGCCGTCGAGTCGGTGAACTCCGGGATGCGCAGCGACAGTACGTTCCCCTCACGGACCGACGGGGTCGCGGTGCCGCGCGGAATGGACGGCCGGGCTACGGCCCCCTGCCAGGTCTCGGCCACGCGCTCGCCCGGCCGGTAGGTGCGGGGCGTGTCGCCCAGGCCCACCTTCAGAGGCGTATCGATGTCGAAGGTGGTCTCGTAGTGCACCAGATGCTGCCAACTGGTGTCTCCCGCGCTGACGTACTCGGTGCGTTCGATGCCGGTCGCCACATGGCGGGTGTACTGGTTCCAGATGAAGTCCTGGTACGGACGCCGGGCGAAGCGCTGTTCGGCCGCCCACGGTGAGCCGCCGTTGTCGGCGTACGTGCTCCGCACGACCGCGCTGTTGCGCTCGGACACCGTGTGAACCACCCGCTCCGGGATCCGCTGCGAGGACACCTGCATCACGTCGTAGAGGTACGGGCTGCGCGAGGTGCCGGTGAACCGCACCGTGGTGGAGCGCTTGTCGATCCGCTTCAGCAGCTCGGCGCCCTTGCTCGCGCCGATCCGTACGGTGGGCAGGGCCAGCCGCTCGCCGTCGGGCCGCCAGCGGGTCCAGGCGATGTCGGAGGAGTGGACGACCATCAGACCGCGGGCACCGGCGGCTGCCGCCTTCTCGGCGAGGTCCCGTTCGTTCGCGCCGTCCTCGTCGGTGAGGACGGCGAGTTTGCCGCGTACCTTGCCCTTGCCGAACGCCGGGGCCTTCGCGTCGCCCGCGTCGACGGCCGTCAGGCGCTCGCCCCGCTCGTCGAACAGCTCTGAGGAGGGCATGTAGTAGGCGCCGAGGTCGAGATCGGTGCCCGGCACGGTCGCTTCGAGGAGAGGCGCGGTGAGCTGCCAGCGGGAGGCGAACTCGAACGTGCCGTCCGTGACGGCCGGGGTGGGGCTGACGTACAGGCGTTTGGCGACGTCGAAGTACATCGTGCCCTGGATCAGACCGTGTCCGTCGATCTTCCGGTACGTCTGGTAGCTGAGGATGCCGCGCTGTTCGGCGGGGCGGGGTGTGCGGATGTCGACCAGGGTGGTGCGGCGTGCGTCGAGCGTGACGGCCATGTCCTTGGTGACCTTCACCTCGGGCAGGACGATCTGGCGCAGCTCCTCTCCGTCCTGTGCCGTGTCCAGGGTGGCGTGGTCGAGCTGGTACGTGCCCTCCTCGACCTCGGCGACCGCCGGGTCGAGGCTGGTGTACTCGACGAATCCGTCGGCGCCCCAGATCGTCGGCAACGCCTGGACCCGCTTGCCGTCGCGGTCGTAGGTGTTGACGGTCAGCTTGTGCGTGGGCCCCTGGACGACCAGGCTCAGCGTGGTGTGGACGGGGTCCGAACCGTCCGACGGGGTCGCGGTCACATGACCGTAGTAGTCACCCTGCGCCGCGCGGGCGGGGTCCACGGTGAGGGGGACCTCGGCCGTCGAGCCCGCCGGGACGCGTACGGAGTCCGAGCCCGCACGCACCGCGCCGTCGGCGGGTTCGCGGCCGCCGCTGGTCGCCAGCTTCACGGCGAGCGCGAGCGTGACCTCCTTGTCGGAGGTGTTGGTGTAGCGCAGTGTGCTGGTACGGGTCTGGTCGTCTCCCGCCTCGAAGGGGCCGAGGGCGACGGTGCCGGTGGCGGTCACCGCACCGAGCGCCGCGGCGGCCACGTCGATCCGCCCGCCGCCCTGTTCGGTGACCTGCTGGCCGGCGATGGTACGGGCGGTGCTGATCAGCGCGTCCTTGATCCGCGCCGCCGACCAGTCGGGATGCCGCTGGGTCAACAGGGCTGCCGCTCCTGCGACATGAGGAGTGGCCATCGATGTGCCCGACGCCGCCGTGTAACGCTCGTCCACCGGGTCACCCATGGTGGTGCCCGCCGCGCGGGCCGCCACGATCCCGACGCCCGGGGCTGTCACATCGGGCTTGACACCGTAGTTGCCGGGCCGGGGCCCGCGGCTGGAGAACTCGGCCAGCGAGTCGTCCCGGTCCACCGCTCCGACCGTCAGCGCGGCGTCCGCGGCGCCGGGGGAGCCGATGGTCCCCGTGGCCGGGCCGGCGTTGCCCGCGGCCACGACGAAGAGCGCGCCGCTGCTCTCGCTCAGCTCGTTCAGCGCGAGGCTCATGGGGTCGGTGCCGTCGCTCGGGGCGTCCGAGCCCAGACTCATGTTGACGACCTCGGCGCCCTCCGCCGCGGCCCACTCCATTCCGGCGATGACCTGCGACTCGCTGCCGAAGCCGTCGTCGCCGAGGACCTTTCCGATCATCAACTCCGCTGCGGGGGCGACTCCCTGGCGGGTGCCGTCCGACGCCTTTCCGCTGCCGCCGACGATCGAGGCGACGTGCGTACCGTGTCCGAACCCGTCGCCCGTTCCGGAGCTGCCGGAGAAGTCCTTGGCGGTGGCGATCCGGCCCGCCAGGTCGGGATGGGCCTGGTCGGCGCCGGTGTCGAGGACGGCGACCTTGACGCGCTCGCCCCGCAGACCGGTCTTCCATACGTCAGGGGCGCCGATCTGGGCCGTACTGCGGTCGAGGGACGCGCTGACGCGTCCGTCCAGCCAGACCCGGGGCACCGCGTCGACGGCGGCGCTGTTCATGCCCGTCCCGGTGCGCGTCCTGGTGCCCGTTCCGGTGGGCGCCAACTGCTTCCAGAACGCGCCGAGGTCGCCGCGGGGCACCCGTACCGCCTGGGCGTCGATGCTCGCCAGGCGCCGGGTGGGGGAAGCGTCGTCGGCGAGGGCGGTGAGCCGCCGCACCGTGGCGCCCGCCTTCCCGTCGGCGCCGCCCACGATCAGCGGGAGCGCGGTGGTGTGCGCCTCGTCGTACCGCTGGGCGACGAGCGCGGTCACGTCGAACAGCTTGGGGTCCAGCCGGCCGGCCGAGACCAACTCCCCGGCGTCCGAGGGCAGAACGCTGAGTCGGCCGTCCTGCTCAAGCGTCCGGAAGACGATGCCTCGACGGCCCGATCCCGGCTCGACCGAGACGACTCGGCCCCCGTCACCACCCGTACCGAGAGTGACCCGGTCGCCGGTGATCAGGCGTACGGAGACGCTGCCCGAGCCGGCCGCGCCGCTCGCCGCCGGCCCGTCCTGTGCATCGCCGGGAGCGGCCGACACGGGCGCCACGGCGCCGGCGGCCAGCGTCAGTCCCACCGATATTGCCGCCATGAGGCGGATCCGTCTCATCTGGTCCCATGCCTTCCGTTGTGCGAAGCGAGAAGTTCATCTGCTGCACAGAATCCGTTGGCGGCGCATGGGTGTCACTGAATTCCGGTGGCACAGGTGCGACATGTCCCAACGACGACACGCGCCTCGACAGCACCACCGGCCCCTGGAGGAGCTGTCGAAGCGCGTGCCGTCGGGTCAGTGCTCCGGGGCGGCGGGAGCCGGGGACAGGCGGCGCAGGAAGTTGTCGACGAGTAGGTCGGTGAAGGCCCGGTCGACGGGGTCCCCGGTGACCAGGACGCGGTGGTAGATCGGCCCCACGAGCTGGTCGACCTCGGCCGCCGTGTCGAGTCCGGCGGGGAGTTCGCCGCGCCGCACGGCGTTCTCCAGGGGGAGCCGGTCGCGCCGGCGCTGCTCGTCGAGACAGCGGTCGCGCAGGACGGCGGCGAAGGCGGGGTCGTGCTGGGCGTGTCCGAGCAGGGCGGTGAAGACGGCACCCGCGTCGGACCGGGTGAGGAACCGGGCCAGTTGGTGGAGATGGGCGCGCAGGTCCTCGGCCAGATCGCCGTGGTCGGGTGGGGTGAGGGCTTCGGCCGCGTCCTGGAGGAAGGCGTCCAGGAGGATGTCGGTCTTGGTGCTCCACCATCGGTAGATGGTCTGCTTGGCGACCCCGGCGCTGGTGGCGATGCCTTCGATGGTGACGCCGGAGAAGCCCTTCTCGACGAGGAGGTCGTCGGCGGCTTCGAGTACGGCCTGCCGCGCCCGCTCGCTGCGGCCGTGCCGGTTGCCGTGGTGCTGCCGCGCCGCGCGGCCTGGGCTTTCGCCTGCGCTTTCGCCCGCGCCTTTGCCTTCGGCGACCGTACGTCCTCGGTCCATGTCTGCGTCCACGGGGCAAGAGTAGGCCAGTCCCGTCTAGACGCAACGCAACGGTGCGTCTAGTCTAGGTTTCATGACACAGACCAGCACACTCCACGACCCCCGCGTCGTATCCGCTCTCGACACGATGTTCGCCCGGGCCGCGGAGGACGAAGTGACCGGCGCCCGGATCGAGGCCGCACGGCCCGACGGCCTCGCCCGCGTGACCCCGCAGGAACTGGCGGACGCCAACGCCGAGGTGTACATGCCTATCTCGGCCGAGGGCGGGAAGCTCATCTACAACCTGGTCCGGGCCGCGCGTCCGGCGACCGTCGTCGAGTTCGGCACGTCCTTCGGGATCTCCACGCTCCACCTGGCCGCCGCGGTACGTGACAACGGCACGGGCAGGGTGATCAGTACGGAACTGAGCGCGGACAAGGCCGCCGCCGCCCGCCGCACCTTCGCCGAGACCGGCCTGGACGACCTGATCACCGTCCTCGAGGGCGACGCCCGCGACACCCTCGCCGGAGTGGACGGCGCGGTGGACTTCCTGCTGCTCGACGGCTGGAAGGACCTCTGCCTGCCCGTACTGCGCCTGCTCGAACCACGCCTCGCCCCGGGCACCCTCGTCGTGACGGACGACGTGGACCTGCCGGCTCTGGCGCCGTGCCTCGACTACGTGCGCGATCCGCGGAACGGGTACCAGAGCGTCACCTTCCCGGTGGAGGACGGCATGGAGATCAGCTGCCGGCTCTGAGCCTGTGCTGCGACCTCGCTCCGGTCAGGAAGGCGCGTCCAGTCCGGCAAGGAGACAGGCGATGCCGACGCCCGTGGCGAGGTACTCCTCGAAGACCGGGTTGTTGAGGGCCCAGGGGGACCTCCGCCGGCGGATGAGGCCGATGGCCGCGGTCGGTTCATGGCCCAGCTCGATCAGGGCTTGTCCCACGACCAGACCGGAGCGGTTGAACCCGGCGTTGCACCGGACCAAGGTGCGACGCCGTCGCCGACGGCGCGCGCTGTGTACTGGGCCAGTTGCTGGACGGTCGTGAGCGGGTCGTCGGGGATCTCCGCGACGCGGTGGTCGACGCCGGGGGCGGGACCATGGCTCGGGCGGGTGAACAGACTGATGACCAAAAGGTGGCGGGCGGCCATGGTCTTGCCGCTGCTCTCTGCTCGAATGGTCCCTCGAACTCGCTCTCCTGGACAGCGTTGGAGCGAATCGGCTTCCCCCTCATGGAGAAGTTCGAAAGCTTCGACATCTCCGATGTCCCGGACCCCGAACTGGGCGCCAAGATCGCGGACTTGCAGAAGCGGAACTACGAAGCCCTCCCCGAACTCGCCGAACTGGTCTCCCACCTCGACGCCCACACCGGCGGCAGCGCCCCTCGACACGACAAGTGACGCAGCAACGTCGCGAGCCCGGCATCGGCCCGGCATCGGCCCGGCGCGCAGCTCGCCGAACTGGGCCGCCTGCGCTGGAAGACCGACGTTCGCGGCAGGACCGGACGGACCATCCCCGCGCCGGCGGGGATGGTCGCTGCTACCTCCCGGCGACGGGAACGGCCCACACACCCCGGCGTCCGGCGGGGCAGCCGGTTGGGTCAGTGGCCGGGCTGCCTGGCTCCTCGGCGCCACACGTCGCGGATGGACAGACTGTCGGAGATGTTACGAGTGGGGTCGCCGTCGACCAGGAGGAGATCCGCGCGGAGGTTCTCGGCGATGCGGCCCCGGTCCTTCAGGCTGAAGCGGCGGGCGGGGACCGAGGTGGCCGCCCGCAGGGCCTGGACGGGGGTGAGTCCCGCCCGGACGAGGAGCTGTAGTTCGTGGTGGACGCTGGCGCCGTGGGCGAGTCCGCCGAGGTAGCGCACGGCCACCGAGACATCGGTGCCGACCAGGATGTCCACCCCCGCCTTGTGGAGCGCGTGGACGCTCCCGAGGACGTCGTCGAAGTTGCCTTCCGGGTAATGGTTGAGGCTGCCGTGGCGCAGGGTGTCCAGCCACTCCTTGCTGAGTTTGGAGCTCACACGTTTGTCGGCGGCGAGTTCGGCGCCGGTCTCGCCCATGATCGATCTGTTGAGGCACAGGCACGCTGTGACGAACACCTTGGCGTCCGCGACCTTGCGGACGATCCTGGAGTCGGCGGGCCGGTCGATGAAGAGATGGACCAGGCCGTCGATCTTCGCGTCGATCGCCTGCTCGAAGGCCAACACGGACAGCGCGTGTGCCACAGCCATCTTGCCGAGCTTGTGTGCCTCGGCCACGCCGGCCACGATCGTGTCGTTGCTCAGGGCGGGCAGGTTGGGCGCGCCGAGAGTTGAACCGTCCTCAATCATGATCTTTACGTAGTCGGCTCCGTCCGCGACGACCCGGCGGACCAGTTTGATCGCCTCCTGCGGGTTCGAAACCCCCTCGTCGGGCGGCGGACCGGACCCGTTCTCCGTGTCCGCGCCGGTCGGGACACCGGGCGGACCCCCCTCGGGGAAGAGTTCGGCCGGGTGGCCGCCGGGCGCCCCGAGCCCGGTGCCGGCCGACCGGACGTCCGCGATGTCGTCGCGGTTGTCGATCTTCTTGGGGTCGTGGCCCCCGCCCTGCATTTCGAGTTCGGTGGTCACGCCGAAGAGCAGCGCGTTCTTCAACCCGTCGTCCGAGGTGTGCGTGTGGCCGTCGATCAGGCCGGGCATCAGTGTGGCGCCGGAACCGTCCACGACGGTGGCGCCGTTCGGGGTCTTGCCGCCGACCTGGACGATCTTGTGGCCCTCGATGACGACAGTGCGTGCGCTGACGACGCGCTCTCCGTCGAAGATCCTCACGTTTTCGATGGAGGTCATCCCGGAGCTTTTCCGGCTCGGCGCTTTGGTGTCGTTCTCGCTGCTGCAGCCGGACGTCAGCGCCGACGCTCCGGCGACCGCGGCGCTCGCGCCGACGGTTTTCAGCAAAGTACGGCGATGGATCCCGCACATAGGACAGCCCTTTCGCTTGAGACCCCCGGCCGGATCGGGCCGGCGTCGTTCCACGCCTGGGCGGTGTGGGAACGGTGACCCGTCGGTGGGGGCGGGGGAGCATTGCGGAGGCGATCGCAAGCTCTCGTGATGAGGCATGTTCGAGCGTGTTTCCGCCCGCGGCCTTGCCCTCAGCGTAGGAAGAGGAAGCAGCCGAACCCCCGGTACCACGGGGCTGATTCGGGGCTGGGCGAGGTACCGGGGTACCGACCGCGAGGGGACTTGGGGATGACCCGCCGACACCGTCGGGTCAGCGCGTCGAACGGCAGCCGGTCAGCGGGTTCCTACGAGGCCCGCCTCGTACGCGATGATGACGGCGTGGACACGGTCGCGCGCGCCGATCCTGGCGAGGACCTTGCTGACGTGCGTTTTGACGGTGGATTCGGCCAGCACCAGCTGGGCGGCGATCTCGCTGTTGGTGAGGCCCTGTGCCATGGCGAGCAGGACCTCGCCTTCCCGTTCGCTGAGTCCGGCCAGCCGGGGGTCGCTGTCCGCGCCACCGGCGCGGTCGCCCGGTTGCGGGCCTTGCCGGACGAAGGTGTCCAGCAGGCGGCGGGTCAGTGCGGGCGCCGCGACGGCGTCTCCCTCGGCGACCGCGCGGATGCCGGCGGTGAGTTCGCCCGGCAGGGCGTCCTTCAGGAGGAAGCCGCTGGCGCCGGCGCGCAGGGCACCGTAGGCGTACTCGTCCAGGTCGAACGTGGTGACCACGAGGACACGGGACCGGCCGCCGGACGCCATGATGCGGCGGGTGGCCTCGATACCGTCCACGCCGGGCATACGGATGTCCATCAGCACCACGTCGGGGCGTAGTTCGGCCGCCTGCCGTACGGCTTCGGCGCCGTTCGCGGCCTCGCCGACGACCTCCGTGCCGGGGTCGGCATCGAGAAGCATGCGAAATCCGAGGCGCTGCAGCGCGTGGTCGTCGACGATGAGGACCGTGGTCATAGGGGGTTCTCTCCGAGTGCGGGCGGCGGCAGAAGGGGCAGGGTGGCGTGGACGAGCCAGCCGCCGCTGCCCGTCGCCCCGGCGCTGGCTCTGCCCCCGCAGAGGGCGGCGCGTTCGGCGATGCCGACGAGCCCCCGGCCGGAGTGGCCGGTGTGGTCAGTGCGGTCAGTGCGGTCAGTGCGGTGCGTGTGGTCGGCGGGGGCGGGCACAGGTCTCGATACCGGGGGCCCACTGTCACGGATGCGCAGGTCCACCTCCCGGCCGGTGACACGCAGGGCCACCTCGACGGCGGTGTCGGGTCCCGCGTGCTTGAGACAGTTGGTCAGGGCTTCCTGGACGATGCGGTAGACGGCCAGTTGGACACCGGGGGACATGACGTGGTGATCGCCTTCCGTACGGTAGGAGATGCGCGGACCGGCGGCCTGGGCACGCTGGAGAAGTCCTGCGAGGTCGGCGGTGCCCGGCTGCGGAGCCAGGCCCTCGGCGGCCTCCCGCTCGCCGGGGCCCTCGCACCGGGCGCCGAGCGCGCGGCGCAGTTCGCTCAGTGCCTGGCGGCCGGTGCCGGCGATGAGGGGCAGGACTTCCGCCCCGCGACCGGTGTCGGAGCCGGCTCCGGCGCCGTCGGCGAGGGAGATGATCACGGCGAGATGGTGACCGACGATGTCATGCATCTCCCGTGAGGCGCGGGCGCGTTCGGCGAAGACGGCGAGTTGTTCGCGCTGCTTGCGGTCGACCTCCCGTTGCGCGGCCCGGTCGGCCAGGGCGGCGAGTTGCCCCTCACGTACGCGGAACACCAGGCCGACGGCGATGGCGGCGGTGGCGGCGCAGTAAGAGAAGAACAACGCGTACAGGGTCTGCTCGGTGAACGGCTTGATCCAGAGGGTGATGACGCCGAGAGCCGCCGTCGCGCACAGGGCCGACCACGGCAGTCTCCCGATCCGGTCGTAGCGGGCCGTCGAGTACAGGGCGATCATGAGACTGCCGATGGCGGTACCGAAGTCGGCGGACAGGAACCACTGGAGCAGACAGCAGAACAGCACCGCCGCCAGCGCGACGGACGGGGCCCGGCGACGCCAGAGAAGGGGGAGCGCCTGGCCCGCCATGGCGCCCGCGACCAGCGCGGAGGCCCCCGGGCCCAGGGACTCCACGGACACGTCCGGGACCGGCCCGGGGCTGGGGTCGTACAGATCGAGGAGTCCGCTCGCCAGCACGAGCAGCGCCAGCAGGGCGTCCAGCTGCACCGGGTGTGCGCGGCTCACCTTGCGCAGGGCGCCGGCCCAGCCCGCGGCCCGGCGCACCAGAGCACTGCTGCGCAGTACGTCGAGTTCGGGCGGGAGCGGTTCCCCTCGCCGTAGGTGGGTCGACCCCATTGCCTCCCGCTCTCTGTGAAGGTGTTCCGCCCAGGCGGCCGGCCACCGCGACCGCGGGGAGCGGTCGTGGCGGCCGGGGCCTGTTCGTACGCGTACGCCGCTCACACGTCGGAACGCTTGAGTCGCCACGCGGCACAGGCGGCCGCGACGGCCACCCAGCCCACCAGGGCCGCCAGGCCGACTCCGGGGCTGAGGCTGTCACTTGCCGGGTGGAGGGCGAACATCGAGGCGGCCGCGTTGCCGGGCAGGTAGGGGCCCACCGTCTCGTTCAGGGCGCCGGGCAGCAGATCGGAGAAGAACGGCAGCAGCATGAGGAGGCCGACCAGCAGGCCGATGCCACCGGCGACCGAGCGGAGCAGGGCCCCCGTCGTCACGCCCAGCACACCCATCAGGGCCAGCGACACCCCGGCGCCCAGGAGACTGCGTACCACTCCCGCGTCGGAAAGGCCCACCTCGATACCCGAGCCGCTCAGCATGGACCGGGTCGACAGGAACGCCACGAACGCGGCGACCGTGCTGACGGCGAAGGCGAGGGCACCGAACACGGCGATCTTGGACCACAGGACGGGCAGGCGGGCCGGGACCGCCGACAGGGTGGAGCGGATCATGCCGGTGGAGTACTCGCCGGCCATGACCAGGACGCCGAGCACCCCCAGCGTCAGCTGCGCGAAGTTGATCCCGCCGAGGGCCACGGCGACACCGTCGCCGATGTCCGCCATCGGACCCTCCTCGTCGGGCGCGTACGACGAGGCGAAGATCAGCGCGAAGGCGATCAGGACCACCAGGGTCAGCCCCAGCGTGACCCAGGTGGAGCGCAGCGAGCAGAGCTTGGCCCATTCCGAGCGCAGCACGCGGGTGCCGGTGACCCCGTGGGCGGCGGGTCGGGGCCGCGCGGGAGCGGTTTCGGTGACCAGGGTGTTCATACGGTGCTCCTGAGGGGGGTGCCGGCGGTGGTGCCGTGGTACTCGACGGCGTCACCGGTCATGGCCATGAACGCCTCTTCGAGGGAGACGGCCTGCGGGGTGAGTTCGTAGACCGGGATCGCGTACTCGAAGGCGGTCGTGCTGATCTGCCGCGCGTCCAGGCCGGTGACACGGAGTTCTCCCGAGCCCGTGGCGCCGGTGATCTCCACGTCCGGGCCGAGCAGCAGGTCCCGCAGCCGGTTCGGTTCCGCGGTGACGACCTTCACACTGCGGCCACCGGCGTCGAGGATGAACTGCTCGATGGTGGTGTCGGCGAGGAGCCTGCCCCGACCGACGACGATGAGGGCGGTGGCTGTCTGTGCCATCTCGCTCATCAGGTGCGAGGAGACGAAGACGGTACGTCCTTCGGCCGCGAGCCCGGTGAGGAGGTTACGGATCCACTGCACCCCTTCCGGGTCGAGCCCGTTGACGGGTTCGTCCAGCATCACCGTCCGCGGGTCACCGAGCAGCGCCGCGGCGATGCCCAGACGCTGGCCCATGCCCAGGGAGAACGCGCCGGCGGGCTTGCGGGCGACCGGGCCGAGGCCGGTCATCTCGATGACCTCGCGCACTCGGCGGCGGGAGATGCCGTGGGTGAGCGCGAGGGAGTTGAGGTGGTTGAAGGCGGAGCGGCCGGGGTGGATCGACTTGGCCTCCAGCAGGCTGCCCAGCTCCTGCAGGGGTGCCCGATGCGCCGCGTAGGGACGGCCGTTGACTCTCGTCGACCCGCCGGTGGGCGTGGACAGGCCCACGATCATGCGCATGGTGGTGGACTTCCCGGCGCCGTTGGGCCCCAGGAATCCCGTGACCACGCCGGGCCTGACGGTGAAGTCCAGCCCGTCGACGGCGGTCTTCTCCCCGTACTTCTTACTCAGCCGCTCTACTTCGATCATCATGCTTCCTCTGTCGTCCGACGCGTGGACAGTCCCGGGAGTACTTCCTCCGCCGGTCCTTCCTCGACAGTAGGAAGGGCGAGCAGCCCGACACCCGGTACCACGGGCTGATTCACGGCCGGCCGCGATACCGGGGTACCGCGGCCCAGGGGGACTTCGGGATGAGCCGCCGGCCCGGCTGCGCCACTCTGCGGACGCGATCCTGGCCATCCGGGGGGGCCTCCGCGCAGACCACTGCCTTCCGGGGAGGGACGGGCCGAACCGTGCCCGCCGGGGCGCTGTCCGCTTCAAGCGGCGGCGCCCCGGCGGGTGTTGCTCCACGGCGAGCCGTCCCGGGTCGGCCGGTCCGGGACGAACGATCCGGGCCGGACGATCCGGTTCGGTGGCCGGGGGGCGTCCGGTGGTCAGGCGGCGAGCCGGGTCCCACGACGCCAGACGGCCCGGGTGTTGAGGGTGTCGCTGATGGTGGTGGTGGGGTCGCCGTCGACCAGCAGCAGGTCGGCACGTAGACCCGCCGCGATGCGGCCACGGTCGCTGAGGCCGAAGCGCCGGGCGGTGGTGGAGGTGGCCGCGCGCAGGGCCTGCGCCGGGGTCAGGCCCGCTTGCACGAGGTACTGCAGTTCGTGGTGGACGCTGGCGCCGTGGGCGAGTCCGCCGAGGAACGTCATCGGCATGGACACATCGGTACCGGCGAGAAGGTCGACGCCGGCGTCCTGCAAGGCGCGCACGGACCCCAGCACGTCGGCGATCCTGCCCTGCGGGTAGTGGTTGAAGCTGCTGCGCAGCGTCTTCATCCAGGCCTCGTCCAGGCGGTCGGCGACACGTGCGTCGTCGGCCAGCCGGTCGCCGGTGATGCCCATCATGGAGGCGTTCAGCACGACGCAGGGTACGACGAAGGCACCCGAGTCCCGGATCAGGGTGATGATCTCGTCGGTGTGGGGGCCGTCCATGAACAGGTGGACCAGGCCGTCGATGCCGGCCTCGATCGCCATCCGGGTCGCATCGATCGTCAGGGCGTGGGCGACGGTGAGCTTGCCGTGCCGCTTGGCTTCGGCGACGCCCGCGTTCAAGGTCGCCCGGTCGAGCATCGGCAGGCCCGGGTGGCCCTCGACGGAGCCGTCGTCGACCATGAACTTGATGTAGTCCGAGCCGCGTTCGATCAGCTGCGGGATGAACGCGACCGCCTGCTCGGGGGTGGTGGAGAACGGCATCAGCGGTGCCGGTCCCGACGGCTTGGTTCCGGCGTTCGCCCCGGGCGGCGGCCCGGGGCGGAAGCCCTCGGGGAACAGCTCGCTGGGGTGGCCTCCCGGCGGGGTGATACCGAATCCGGAGGAGCGTACGTCGGCCACGGTGTCGTCGTCGGTGATGTGCGCGCGGTTGTCGGCGGTGTGCGTGCCCTGCATCTCCAGCTCGGTGGTCACCCCGAACCGCAGCGCCAGGGCGAGGGAGTCGGCATTGGTGTGAACATGGGCGTCGATCAGGCCGGGCAGCAGCGTCCCGCCCGCGGCGTCGACCACCTGCGCACCCTCGGGGGCGTCTCCGCCCACCGCGAGGATGCCGGTTTCGTCGAAGACGACGGTGGTCGCCTCCAGGGTCTGGTCGCCGTCGAAGACTCGCGCGTTGACGACGGCGACGGTCGTAGCTGCTTCCGGGGTACGGGAGGTGGGGGTGGTGTTCATGGTGGTGCTCCGTTCATGTCTCGCGGCTCATGTCCCGCGGCACTGTGCTGCCGTGCGCGGGGGTGATGTCAGTCGGCCGTGGCGACGGTGATGGTCTCGGGGGTGTTCTCGTGGGTCGTGGCGGGTGCGGGAGGGCCGGCCTTCTTGAGCGGGACCTCGATGACGACGAGCGCGGCGATGAAGGCGAGGGCGCAGACGATCGCGGCGGTGAGGAAGATGTGGCTGGTGCCGTCCGTGACCGCGGTGAGGTAGGCGTCCCTGGCGCCGACGGGCAGGTCGCGCAAGGCGTTCGGGTCGGAGTCGGCGCCGACGGGCAGGTGCGGCTGGACGGCGCGGGTGAACAGCGAGCCGAAGACGGCGACGCCGAGGGACCCGCCCAGGGTGCGGAAGAGGTTGGCCGAGCTCATCGCGGCGCCCATGTCGCGCAGGGAGACGCTGTTCTGCGCGATGGTGTTGGCCATCTGCATCGTGAAGCCCAGGCCGATGCCGACGAGGACCATGTACAGACCGGTCAGCGCGAGTGAGGTGTCGGCGTCCATGGTGGCCAGCAGGCCGAGCCCGACGGTGA
This sequence comes from Streptomyces sp. NPDC057137, assembly GCF_042670825.1. Taxonomy (NCBI): domain Bacteria; kingdom Bacillati; phylum Actinomycetota; class Actinomycetes; order Kitasatosporales; family Streptomycetaceae; genus Streptomyces; species Streptomyces sp. NPDC057137. The sequence goes on from NZ_JBHUUW010000030.1 coordinate 87,473, forward strand.
GGAACACGGTGCCGACGACGGGGAAGATCTTGTACTTGCCGGTGGCGGACATGACCTTTCCGGCGATGGTCGAGACGATCACCACGGGGATCATCATCGGCAGCATCAGCAGGCCGGAGTCGGTGGCCGAGGCGCCCTGGACGTTCTGCTGGAACAGCGGCAGATAGAGGCCCGCGCCGAACATGACCACACCGGCGGCGAGGGTCATGACCATCGCCAGCGGGTAGTTGCGGTGGCCGGTGAACACACTCAGCGGCAGCAGCGGCTCACTGACCCGCTTCTCCACGCCGACGAACGCGGCGAGCGCGATCACGGCGAGGGCGCCGAGCGACAGGATCTGCCACGAGCCCCACGCGTAGGTGCTGCCCGCCCAGGTGGCGGCCAGGACGATCGCGGTGATGGAGAGGGTCAGCAGGCTGATGCCGGCCCAGTCGATCTTCGCCTTGATACGCGTGGCGGGAACGTGCAGCTTCAGCCACAGCCACACCAGGGCGACCAGGCCGAGCGGCAGGTTGATGTAGAAGGCCCACCGCCAGTCGAAGTGACCGGTGACGAAACCGCCCAGCAGTGGCCCGCCGATGGTGCCGATCGCCATGATCGAGGCGGTCATGCCCTGGTACTTGCCGCGCTCGCGGGGCGGTACCAGTGCGCCGATCAGCGCGAAGGCACCCGCACCGATGCCGCCGGCACCGATGCCCTGCACGACGCGGAAGGCGATCAGCTCGCCCATGGACTGGGCGGCTCCGCACAGGACGGACCCGGCCATGAACACGGCGATGGACGCCAGATACATGGGCCTGCGGCCGAACAGGTCACCGAACTTGCCCCAGATCGGGGTGGTGACGGCAGTGACCAGGGTGTACGCGGTCACGACCCAGGAGATGTGCTCCAGGCCGCCGAGTTCGCCGACGATCGTGGGCATCGCGGTGCTGACGACCATGTTGTCGAGCATCGACAGCAGCATCGCGAGCATGACGCCGAGCAGCACCCATCGCACGTCCTTCGGCACGGCCGACGGGGTGGAGGGGAGGGATTCGGCCTTGGACATGGCTGATCACTCCTTTCGGGCAACAGGGAAGGAGGAAGACGGGGAAGGGGCGGGACGGTGCGCCGTCGACCGCTTCCTCAGAAAAGCACATCGACTCATTAAGTGCAACTGATGCACTTTTGAAGTTGCCCAACCTTTGGGGTAAAGTCGTGACCATGCCCCAGACAGACTCCTCCGCCCCGGCAGCACCGATGGGCCGCCGCGAGCGCAAGAAGGCCGCCACTCGCCAGGCCATCGCCGACGCCGCGTTGCGCCTGTTCCTGGAGCGCGGGTACGACGACGTCGGCATCCGCGAGATCGCGGACGCCGCCGACGTGTCCACCACCACCCTGTTCAAGCACTTCCCCGTCAAGGAAGCCCTTGTCTTCGACGAGGACGCCGACCAGGAGGCCCGCCTGCTCGCCGCCGTACGCGAGCGCCCCGAGGGCCGGTCGATCCCCGCGGCGCTGCGCGAGCACGCACTGCGCCATCGCATGGCCGCCGCGGAGAGCGACCCCCGTTTCGCCGCGTTCTTCGGCCTGGTCAACAACACCCCGGCGCTGCGCGACTACGTCCAGGCCCTGTGGCTGCGCCACGCCGACGCCCTCTCCCGGGTCATCGCGGAGGAGAGCGGCCTGCCCGCGGACGATCCCGTCTGTACGGCCCTGGCCTGCTTCGCCCTCGAAGCCCCCCGCGTCGCGCGTGGTGACGACGACCCCCGACAGGCCGTCATTCGCGCCTTCGACCTCCTCGAAAGCGGCTGGGCCACTCTCGCCTCCGGCCGCTGAACTGCCGGTTTATCCAGCCCGTACCGCGAGCATCACTTGCCTCGGGCGGCCAACGCCCTGCGCGTGATGCTGTCGGCGTAGTTCGGCGTCTCCCGATGGTTGTGCGCGTCCGAGGCCTCCTGGCGCGCCGCCGCGGCCTGCTCGAACGTGATGCCGTTCGCCTCGTAGAAGTCCATCCCCTCCGTGGTCGGATGGGCGAGGATGCTGTTGCTCAACCGGCAGGTGCCGTCACCGTTGTCCGTGACGCGCAGTTCCCAGATCCCCTGCGAGGTGGTCCAGCCGTTCGGTGTGAGCGCGTCCGACAGCGACACCAGGCGCAGGTGGTGCTTCTCGAAGATGTCGTGCACCGCGTGCTGGATGGTCAGGGTCGTACCGATCATCTCGACGTTCAATGTCTCCCGGCGGCCGTCGTCGGTGATGCCTTGCGCACACGCCTTGTGCTCGCCCGGCGCGCAACGCTGGTACTCCTCGTCGGACAGGTTGCCCAGCCAGTCCGCGAGATCGACCTGGTCGATGGGCGCGCTCACGGTGCCATGAACCGTCGAGTCCGAAAGGACGAGATCTGCCAGAACCTTGTTCTCACTCATGTGGCGTTTTCCCTTCTCCGTGTTCATTGATGTCCAACTTGGCTGCTCCTGCTGGTAGCCCTGGCCTCTTGAGTGGTACGAGGTCAGCCGTCCGGGAGCAGGACGGACGGGTCGCCGGAGAACCACGCGCTGTCGATGGTGAGGCGGCTGATGCGCCATACCTCGCCGTCGCGAACCAGGTCGGCGTCGTAGCGGTTCATCATCAGGGCCTGCCTGGTCCGTTCGGGCTTGGGGCCCTCGCCGGCCGGGAAGTGCTGGGCCATCGCGTAACAGCTCAGCTTCGCGGTGTCGCCGTCCACGGTCGTACGGATGTTGCTGATCACGTGGCTGGTGTCCAGCGGGCCCACCGTGGGGATCAGTGCCTCCACCACGGTCTTGCGGGGCGTCAGGACAGGGAACTCCAGGCCGATCTTGGTGGTGGCGGGTGTCAGGTCGACCGTGGCGTCCTCGGTCAGCGACGAGATGAACAGGTCGGCGTCGCCGTGATCCAGGCCGGCGGCGTAGCGGTGCAACGCGTCCGCGATGGCGGCGCGGTCGACGATGAGTTGGAGTGTGTCGTCGTTCATGGGGTCCTCCGCGGGCGGGATGTTGTGGTTGAGCCGGAACAGGTTGTGTGACAAATCTGCTAACGATCACCAGATAGATGATGCGCTGACCTGGAGATCTAGTGATCGTTTCGGGATTGTGCGCTGTAGTGCGGTGCGGCTCT
>NZ_JBHUUW010000031.1:0-87140 GCF_042670825.1 Streptomyces sp. NPDC057137
GTGTATAAGAGACAGCGACTGTGCGGCCCCGTCCGGCGTTCGGCGTTCAGGTCAGGTCGGGTCCGTCCGGGCGGACAAGACCTAGTCGGTGATGTAGTTCCGCAGTCCGGGAACGGTGAGCGTGCCGCCGAACTGGCCCGCCTGAAGCACCTCGACGTCCGTGAAGAACGCGAACGGGACATTGAGCGGCGGCGGGGTCTCCGGGCTGAACGTGATCGGGATCAGACCGAACAGGTTGCCCTTCAACTCCTCCGTGTACATGGTGACTTGACCGTCGCGGATGGTCGACGTGGAGTCCGCCCGGCTCGCCACGTGCGCCGTGCGGCCCTCGGGGTAGACGACCTTCTGGTGCAGGTCCTTGATGTCCACCTCCGAGGCCGTGAACTTCAGGGCCTTCTTGATCTTTCCGCTGCCCGTCTTCACCTCGACGATGCCGTGGTAGTCGAGACCCCGCAGCGTGAGCATGGTGCTCTCCAGCTTCCACGGGTCGTCCGGCAACAGCGGGATGCCGGGCTCCAGTTCGGCGGCGGCGAGCGCCTCCGGGTCGGCCTCCGGGCAGGGGAAGCGCGGCTTGCCGTCGGCGCCCTCGGGGATGTCGTCGTCCTTGCGGGCGTCGAGCCCCTTCGCGGCGTCGTCCAGTTCCTCGACCTCCGCCCCGGCCTTGTCCGCGGCGTCCCTGATGGCGTCCTCGGTCCGGTCGGACGTGTCCGAGTCGGGCTTGCCGGTGTCCGGCTTGTCGGCGTCGGGCTTGTCCGACTCCGGCTCGTCCGGCTTCGGGTCCGCCGGCTTCCCGGCCTCGGGCTTGTCGGACTCGGGCTTCTCGGACTCCGGGTCGGCCGGCTTGTCCGTGTCCTTGTCCGGTACGCCGAGAAGGTCACCCAGCGCGTCCCCCAGACCCAGCGGGTCCAGCGGGTCCTTGGACTTCGATTCGCTCGGCTCCGGCGCGGGCTCCTTGGGCGCGGCAGGCTTCTCGGCGTCGGACGCGGGCGGTGTCTCGCCGGGCGAGGGCTCGGGACCGTCGTCGTCCCCGTCATCGCCCGCGGGCGGCTTCGGCCGGCCCGTGGCGTCCCCTGACGGACCCTCGGACGGCTTGCCGGACTCCTCGTCCGACGGCTTCTCGGACGGCGACGGCGAAGCCGACTCCTCCGGAGGCTCGTCGGAGCGCGTGACGCACGGCCCCGGCGCGAACGGGATGTCCTTGGCGTCCTCGGCGAGCGCGAGCCTGGGCGTGAGCCCCATCCCGACGAACACCGCCGTCGGCATCGCGGCGAGCGCGAACGCCTTTCCGGCCGGGATCTGGAGCTTCGTCAGCAGCGACTTCCTGGGGGCGGCGTGGCGCGGGCCGCTTCTCTCGCGGGCCTGCCCGCCTCCGGCCGTCTCCGGCCGCGTGTCGTCACCCCGCACTGTTCCTCCCGCCGTTGGCATGGGCAGTCGTGTCCGTCAGATTCGGGTCCCCGTCAGGCGGGCCGGGGAGAAAAGGGTCGTCCCCGCCCCCGTCCGGGGTTCCCTGGTCGACGGCGCCGCCCGCCGGCTTGAACGTCTCCCGCCGTACGGCCGCGTGCTTGGCCGGCCGTCCGTCGCCGGAAGCGTCCGCGTGCTCATCGTCCGCCGGCCCCGCCGGCCGGCCCGGCGCCCAGGAGATGGACAGCCCGCCGCCGATGAGGGCGAGCATCGCGCCGAGCATGAATCCGCCGAGGTTCGACACGGGTATCGAGACGAGTGCCAGCAGGATCGTGGCGACACCGGCGAACACCCGCACGATGCTCTGGAACCACATGGTCAGACCCAGGGTGGCGAGCAGGACACCGATGATCAGCGAGCCCGCGCCCGCGGTGGTGGCCATGGTCATCGTGAGATGGCCGATCTTGAGCTCGGCGTACGGGAAGTAGGCGATCGGCACTCCACTGAGGAGTGTCAACAGGCCCGCCCAGAACGGCCGAGTACCCCGCCAGGCGCGGAAGCGCAGCCGCCAGTACGTGAATCGGCCGCGGGGATCCGAAGACTCGGCGCTCATGGAAAACAGCTCCCTGGAACCGGTGTTGCTGTGAGAGATTGGGGAGTGGGCGGACGCGGCCGCGTCATACGGACACGCCCGCCCCAGGGGGCGAAGTGCTCAGGACCCGGTCAGGGTCTAGTAGCACTCCTTGACGCCCTTGTGCAGCTTCAGGCTCAGATTGCTGAGCTCGAAGGTGCCGGCCGTGGTCGCCCAGGCCGTCTGCTTCACATTGGTCAGCGTCGCCTCTTCGGCGCGCTGCGCGAAGCCGAACGGGTTGACCTTCTTCTCGGTCCCCGGCTGGATCCTTGTGTCGCCGGCCGCCACACCGATGTCGATGTTCTTGAACTTGGCGTCGGCGTCGAGCTGGGCGACGTCCAGATACAGGTTGGTCGCCTTGACCGGCTTCTGGCTGTTCGTGCCGGCGCGCAGCTCAAGGCTGATGCTGCCGAAGATCGGGACGTCCGGTGTGACCACCGACTGGCACATGTTGCTGATCGTCGCCGAGCTGAAGCCGGAAACGGCCACCGGATGGGCGGTCTTGTTGCCCTTGAGATCGGTGCCGTCGGCGATGCTTCCGTACTGAACGAAGTCCTGGCCCACCAACTGGTCGGCCGAGACCTTGAAACTCTGCCCCGACACACTGAACGACGCGGCGAGCGCGCCCTGTGCGAGAGCGACACCTATCGCGGCCGTCGCGGCCACGCTCGGCACCATGACGACGGCGAACCGCTTCCATCTGGTCCCGCCACGTGCTTGGGACTCCATCACTTTCCTCCTTCTCGGACGTACATCTCCGGATCGGGCCTGAGCCCGTCCTGGGATGGGAGAAGTGCTACGTCCTCGGGAAGGAGAGCGCCCGTGCGTATCACGCGGAACGAGCCGCGTCAGAATCACCGACGATCACCCCCGAGCGACAACCACTGGACCACGCGCGTCGCGTGGCCGCCGGACAGGCCCCGCCGGTCGACGGGAACCCCCCTGTCCGTGGGTCGGCGCCACTGCTCCGCCGGCCCGCCCGGTGGGGTTCCAACTTGCGGTGGCCACGGCTGGACTGCCGCGCCGGTGCGTTGTTGGACCGAGCGTGGACGATCGTGGTGTATTCACGCTCGGGACACAAGGGGGTTCGTTACTGGCAAGTAATGAGTGGTTCACGGAGGAGCCACGAGGCGGCGCCGCGCGGGCACACAGGGTGCCCCAAATCGACCCGACAGAACTCGCGAATACCGCCAATAACCGGACAGACCAAGCAGGTTGATTTACTCGGAGTAACAGCGACCCCGCTTTACCAAGTTTTGGTAAAGCGGGGTCGTCGGTGTCGTCGAGTCGGCAAATCGGTACGCGCCCGCTCAGTGCCCGGAACGGACGCGGGACACGGTCAGAAAAGAACCCTGGCAAGTGCCGACCGGGCCGCGGTCACCCGGGGGTCGTCCGAGCCGATCACTTCGAAGAGTTCGAGCAGCCGCACCCGCGCCGCGTCCCGCTCCTCGCCCGCCGTGCGCCGTACGGCCTCGACCAACCGGCCGAAGGCGTCCTCCACATGACCGCCGACCAGATCGAGGTCGGCCGCGGCGATCTGCGCGGGGACGTCGTCCGGCCGCTCCGCCGCCTCCTTGCGCACCTGCTGCGGGTCCATCCCCTTTACCCGGGCGAGGAGTTCGGCCTGGGCGAGCCCGAGCTTCGCCTCCGTGTTGCCGGGGTCGTCGGCGAGCACGTTCCGGTACGCCTGCGCGGCGCCGCCGAAGTCGTCGGCGTCCAGGGCGCGTACGGCGGCTTCGAGCAGCGCGTCGTACGGCCCCGCCTGCTCCACCGGCTCGGCCGACTCGTCGTCGGCGCCGGCCTCCGCGTCGGCGTCGACCGTGATCCCGGTGAGGCCGAAGCGCTGCTCGCCGACCTGGATCAACTGGTCCAGCGTCTCGCGGATCTGGATCTCGGGGGCCGCGCCCTGGAAGAGGGGCAGCGCCTGGCCGGCCACCACGGCGAAGACCGCGGGGATGCCCTGGATCTGGAACTGCTGCATCAACATCTGGTTGGCGTCGACATCGACCTTGGCGAGCACGAACCGGCCGTTGTACTCACGGGCCAGCCGCTCCAGCACGGGGCTGAGCTGCTTGCACGGCTCGCACCACTCGGCCCAGAAGTCGATGACGACCGGGACCTCGGAGGAGCGCTGGAGGACGTCGCGCTCGAAGCCCGCCTCGTCGACGTCGATCACCAGACTGGAGGGGGGTACGGCGCCGGTGTCGCCCCGACGGGCCGCCTCGGCGCGGGCCTGCTCGGCCTTGGCCTTGGCCTCACCGGCCGCCTTCACCGCGGCGAGATCGACGACGCCGCTCATGGACATGTTCCTAGGCTGCATGAGTACATCCTCCCCTCTCCGCGCGCGCATGTGAAAAGCAATCGGACAGTTTGTACCGTCCACACAGAACCGCGCCCGTCCCCGCGCTCCCCACCGGCCGCGGGGCGCACGGGCGGACACGGTCGTCACGCCTGAACAAGCCCCGTGCATGACCTGAACACGTACGGGGCAAGTCCCCCGTGGGGGACCTGGGTTCGACACGGGGTCCCCACCCCGCGTCAGTGGTCGTCGCTCAAGAACCGCAAGGGAAGAAACGGTCTTTCGCTACGGGTCGTAGCGTAACCGGAAGCTGCCCCGTCCGTGTGAGATTCATCCGGTGAACTGACTCACAGCGAATTCCCTACCGGCGGGTATGGTCGCGGGCATGCTGAGTCGCCGCCACGACAACCCCACCCGTTCCGGCCGCCCCCGCAGCGCCGCGGCCGACACCGCGATCCTGCTGGCGACCCGGGCGGCGCTGGTGGAACTGGGCTGGTCCAAGCTGTCGATGGGCGACGTCGCGGCGCGCGCGGGCGTCGCCAAGACCACGCTGTACCGGCGCTGGGCGAGCAAGAACGAGCTGGTGGTCGACGCGGTCGCCGTCCTCTTCGACGAGATCGAGATCCGCGACCGGGGCAGCCTCACGGCCGACATCGAGGGGGTCGTGCTCCAGTTCGCCGCCCTGCTTGAGCGGCCGGAGACCAAGACGGCGCTGATGGCGGTGGTCGCCGAGTCGACGCGGGACGACGCGCTGCGGGACCGGATCCGTACGGCGATCGTGGACCGGCAGAAGGGGCTGGTGATCAAGGGGCGCGAACGGGCCCAGGCCCGGGGCGAGTTGGCGTACGAGGACGACCCCGAGGTGGCGGCCCGCAACGCCGACCTGATCTTCGACGTGATCGCGGGCGCGGTGGTGCACCGGACGCTGGTGAGCGCGGAGCCGGTGGACGAGGAGTGGGCGCGCGGCTTCACGCTGCTGCTGGTGACGGGGCTGGGCGCCATCCAGGGGTCGTGAGCCGGCGGCCCTTGACCTCAAGTGGACTTGGGCTTCTAGCGTCGTGGGCGTACCGATTCCGCTCAACGGAGGACGCCGTCATGACCGTTCAGGAGTACACCACCGAGCAACTGGCCGCCCAGCCCATCGGCTACTGGAGCGGCGCGACGATGCGCCATGTCGTCGGCGGCATCCGCGCGGAGCTGGCCGTCGAGCACCTCACCCAGCCGCACTGGTGGACGCTCAACCAGGTCGCGGGCGCCCCCGGCGCGTGGGGCCGCGCCCGGCTGACCGACCAACTCGCGCCCTTCGACGACCAGGACACCGACTTCGAGGCCGTGTACGGCGATCTGATCGCCCGCGGCTGGCTGACCGAGGAATCCGGCACGTTCGTCCTCACGGAGGCGGGAGAGGCCGGCCGGCTGCGCGCCAAGGAGCGGCTGAACGGGGTGAACGAGCGGGTGCACAAGGGCATCACGCCGCGGGAGTACGCCGCGACACTGAACGTCCTGCGCCGCATGATCGACAACCTGGGCGGCGACAGCGACCTGCCGCGGACGACCCCGCGCGCCGGCCGCTGAGCGCCGGGCGGTCCTCAGAAGCCGGGCGGCTCCGTGTACGTGCCCCACTCGTCCCGCAGCACCCCGCAGATCTCGCCCAGCGTCGCCTCCGCGCGGACGGCCTCCAGCATCGGCCCGATCATGTTCGACCCGTCGCGCGCGGAGGCCAGCATCGCGTCCAGCGCCGTACGCACACGGGCGTCGTCGCGGCCGGCCTTGCGGTCCGCCAGTTCGGCCACCTGGTCGCGCTCGACCTCGTGGCTGACCCGCAGGATCTCCAGGTCGCCGGTGACCGAGCCGTGGTGGACGTTGACGCCGACGACGCGCTTCTCGCCCTTCTCCAGCGCGCGCTGGTACTGGAACGCGGACTCGGCGATCTCGCCGGTGAACCAGCCGTCCTCGATGCCGCGCAGGATGCCGGACGTGATCGGGCCGATGGGGTGCCGCCCGTCGGGGTGCGCCCGCAGGCCGCGCTCCTTGATCTGCTCGAAGATCTTCTCCGCGTCGGCCTCGATGCGGTCGGTGAGCTGCTCGACGTACCAGGAGCCGCCGAGCGGGTCGGCGACGTTGGCGACGCCGGTCTCCTCCATCAGCACCTGCTGGGTGCGGAGCGCGATCTCGGCGGCCTGCTCGCTGGGGAGCGCCAGGGTCTCGTCCAGGGCGTTGGTGTGCAGCGAGTTCGTACCGCCGAGGATCGCCGACAGGGCCTCGACGGCGGTCCGTACGACGTTGTTGTACGGCTGCTGCGCGGTGAGCGAGACGCCGGCCGTCTGGGTGTGGAAGCGCAGCCACTGCGCCTTGTCGGTCTGCGCGCCGTACTCCTCCTTCATCCAGCGCGCCCAGATCCGGCGCGCGGCGCGGAACTTGGCGATCTCCTCGAAGAAGTCGAGGTGCGCGTCGAAGAAGAAGGACAGGCCGGGGGCGAAGACGTCGACGTCCATGCCGCGCGAGAGCCCCAGCTCCACGTAGCCGAAGCCGTCGGCGAGGGTGTAGGCCAGCTCCTGCGCGGCCGTGGCCCCGGCCTCGCGGATGTGGTAGCCGGAGACGGAGAGGGGCTTGTACGCGGGGATGGACGCCGCGCAGTGCTCCATCAGGTCGCCGATCAGCCGCAGATGGGGCTCGGGCTGGAAGAGCCACTCCTTCTGCGCGATGTACTCCTTGAAGATGTCGGTCTGGAGCGTGCCGTTCAGTACGGCGGGGTCGATGCCCTGGCGCTCGGCGGCGACGAGATACATGCAGAAGACCGGGACGGCGGGGCCGCTGATGGTCATGGACGTCGTGACGTCGCCGAGCGGGAGGTCGCCGAACAGGACCTCCATGTCGGCGGCGGAGTCGATCGCGACGCCGCAGTGGCCGACCTCGCCCAGCGAGCGCGGGTCGTCGGAGTCGCGGCCCATGAGGGTCGGCATGTCGAAGGCGACGGAGAGGCCGCCGCCGCCGTTGGCGAGGATGGTCTTGTAGCGCTCGTTGGTCTGGCGCGCGTTGCCGAAGCCGGCGAACTGGCGGATCGTCCACGTACGGCCCCGGTAGCCGGTCGCGTGCAGTCCGCGGGTGAAGGGGTACTCACCCGGCCAGCCGATCCGCTCGAAGCCCTCGTAACGGTCACCCGGGCGCGGCCCGTAGACCGGGTCGACGGGGTCGCCGGAGAGCGTGCTGAAGTCGGCGTCGCGCTTGCGGGCCTTGTCGTAACGGGCCTGCCAGCGCTGGCGGCCTTCCTCGATGGCTGCGGTGTCGGCGTGCGCGTGAGCGTCCATGCTCTTGAATTTACTAGGACGTCCTAGTAAATGTCGAACGCTGAACGCCGCGAGTTTCCTCACGGCGGGGACAGCGTGGGGGCCTCAGGCCTCGACGGGGGCGGTCTCGTCCCGGACGATCAACGGCTGCATCTCGCGGGTGATCTTCGGTTCGACGAAGAACGAGGCGACCGGGATGCAGCCGGCGGCCAGCACCCACAGCAGCTTGCCGAAGGGCCACTTCGCCTTGGAGCCCAGGTCGAAGGCGAAGACGACGTAGACGATGAAGAGCACACCGTGGATCTGGGAGATCACCATGGTGTCGCCGGTGTCGAAGCCGTACTTCAGCACGATGGCGACGGTGAAGACCAGCAGCCAGACGGCGGTGACGTACGCCATGACCCGGTAGCGGGTCAGGATGCTCTGTTTCATGGCCATGAGCGTAACGCCCCGAAAAATCCCCGCGGACGGCGGGGCTCAGCTCTCCTCGAAATCCTGGGCGGAGACGCGCAGCGGGCGCAGCATCGCGAAGATCTCGGCGCACTCCTCCGCGTCGTACGTCCCGAGGCCGAACTCCATCGCCATCAGGTCGCGGGTCGCGGCCTCCACGACCTCACGGCCCTTGTCGGTGATGGAGGCGAGGGTGCCGCGGCCGTCGTTGGGGTTGGGGCGCTTGTCGACCAGGCCGGACCTGACCAGGCGGTCCACGGTGTTCGTGACGGACGTCGGGTGGACCATCAGCCGCTCGCCGATCTTGGACATGGGCAGCTCACCGGCCTTGGAGAAGGTGAGCAGCACCAGTGCCTCGTACCGGGCGAAGGTCAGTCCGTACGGCTTGACGACCGCGTCGACCTCGGCGAGCAGGATCTGGTGGGCGCGCATGATCGAGGTGATCGCGCCCATCGACGGAACGGGGCCCCAGCGCTGCTGCCAGAGCTCGTCGGCTCGGGCGATGGGATCGAAGGCAAGGCTGAGCGGCTTGGACACGTCAACGACCTTACCGAGTGCTTATTTGGCGGTCTGCCCCTACTCCCGTTTACTCCCGTTCTCCGGGGCGGTCCGGCGGACCTCGTACACGAGAAGCAGGGAGCAGACGGTCCCGACCAGACCGGACCCGGCGACGACCTGGTGCACGGGCAGGAACTCGGCGGCGAGACCGGCCAGCGCCATGCCGAGGCCCTGGATCGTCATCAGCCCGGCGGTCATCAACGTCATGGCCCGGCCGCGGAGTTCGTCCGGGACGGCGTCCACGAACCACTGGTCGAGGCCGATGACGTACACGGCGCCGACACCGGACAGCGCGAGGGCGACCAGGGCCAGGGTCATGCCGGGCGTGACGGCGTAGACGAGCAGGGGAACCAGCCCGACGGCGGCCGAGGGGAGCACGATCCGCGAGCGGGTGCGGGGGCTGAGGGCGGACCCCGCGACGAGTTCGGCGGCGATGTGCCCGACCGGCATCGCGCACATCATCAGGCCGAGCGCGGCCGGGCCGACGCCGATCCGGTCGGCGTACGGCGCCATGAGCGCCTCGGGCGCCACGACGAACATGGCGGGCACCCAGACGGCACGGGTATCACCTGCCGTGGCTGCGGCGGATCAAGAGCGCCGCCGCCGGGCTCGATCTGCGGCCCTTGTGGCTGGTGATGCCCCGCGTCGGGCACAATCCCGACTTCTTCTGCCCGCCGCCCGAGAGCCCCGTCGTCACCTTCGCCGAGGAGATCGCGCTGATGCGGTCCACGCCTCCGGAGGTCGCCCGCCGGGATCTGGCCCTCGCGCTCGCCGAGACGCCCGGCGCGGCCGACAGCGGCCTCGGGCGCGAGATGCTGGCCGATCCCGCGCGGAGCGTCCAGCGGTTCGCCGGGCTGCTGGAGCAGGTCTGGGAGCGGCTGGTCGAGCCCGACTGGCCCCGGCTGCGCGCGCTGCTCGAAGCCGATGTCGCCTATCACTCGCGGCGGCTCGCCGAGGTCGGATTCGGGGCGCTGCTGGGCGAGTTGAGCCCCCGGCTCGTCTGGTCGGACTCCACCCTCACCGTCGTCGGCACGCGCGGCGACCACGACCGCGTGCTCGGCGGGCGCGGTCTCGTCCTCGTACCGAGCGTCTTCACCTGGCCCGAGATCATCGGCGGGCACGAGCCACCGTGGCAGCCCTCCGTGATCTATCCGGCGCGCGGCATCGGCGGGCTGTGGACGGAGGCCGCCGACCGTACGCCGGACGCGCTCGCCCGGCTGCTCGGCCGGGTCCGGGCCGACGTGCTGTGCGCGCTCGACGAACCCGCCGGGACCACCGCGCTCGCGCACCGGCTGGGCCTCGCGCCGTCCTCCGTGTCCGCGCATCTGTCGGTGCTGCGCGACGCGGGGCTGCTGACGTCGCGGCGCCACTCGCACCAGGTGCTGTACGAGCGGACACCGCTCGGGATCGCGCTGGCGGTGTCGTAACACCACGGAACGTGACCGTTATGTCACGATTGCCCGGTCCTGTGCTTCTCCAGTCGTTCAAGGGGGCTGGATGTCCAGCCGCACACCGCACAGCATCGCCGCCACCGTCGCCCTCGCGCTCGCGCTGGCGCTCGCCGGCTGCTCCTCCGCCGGCCCCGCCCGCGACGACACCGGCGCCCCGGCCGTACGGGGCGAGGCCGCCCCCACCGCCGGTTCGCCGTTCTGGGTGGACCCGCGGAGCGACGCCGCGCGCCAGGTGGAGGAGTGGCAGGCCCAGGGCCGTACCGACGACGCCAAGGTCCTCAGGCGGATCTCCGAGCGCCCCGTGGCCGACTGGCCCGCCGGTGACGACCCCGTGCCCGAGATCCGCAGGGCCGTACGGGGCGCCGCCGGGAAGCGCACGGTGGTCCTCGTCGCGTACAACATCCCGCACCGCGACTGCGGCCTCTACTCGGCCGGCGGCGCCGCCGACGGCCAGGCCTACCTCGACTGGATCAACTCCTTCGCCGACGCGATCGGCGACGCGCGCGCCCTGGTGATCCTGGAGCCGGACGCCGTCTCCCACCTCGTGGACGGCTGCACCCCCGCCGAGCACCACGGGGAGCGCAGCCAACTGCTGGCGGAGGCGATCGACCGGCTGAAGCAGCAGCCGGGCACCAAGGTCTATCTGGACGCGGGCAACCCGGCCTGGATCAAGGAGCCGGCCAAGATCGCCGAGCCGCTGCGCACGGCCGGGGTCGCCAAGGCGGACGGCTTCTCGCTCAACGTCTCCAACTTCCAGACGGACGACGCTGTGAAGGCCTTCGGCACCCGGCTGTCCGGGCTCCTCGACGGCGCCCACTTCACCGTCGACACCAGCCGCAACGGCGAAGGCCCCCTCCCCGGTGAGCGGGAGGAGGCCTGGTGCAACCCGCCGGGCAGGTCGCTCGGTACGCCGCCGACCGCCGAGACCGGTGACGCCCTGGTCGACGCGTATCTGTGGATCAAGCGGCCCGGCGACTCGGACGGCCCCTGCCGGGGCGGCCCGTCCGCCGGTACGTGGTGGCCGGACTACGCCCTGGGACTCGCCCGCCGCTCGGGCACGTAGGGCACAGGACCCGGGCCTACTTCACCTGGATCCACTTCGCCTCCGACGACACCCCCGCCGTGTCCGTCACGAACAGCATGTACCAGCCCGGCGGCACCAGCGTCGGGTCCGACGGCACGTCCACCGTCACCGAACCGCCCCGCTTCGTCATCCCCAGGTCGATCGAGCGCTGCTCCACATCCGTGCTGTGCGTGACGGCGCTCGGCCGCATCAGCCGCGCCGTAGCCAGCCGCTCCGGGGCGTCCGTACGGAACGTGGCCCGCCCGTTCTGGTCCAGCTCCGCCGGCCCCTCCCCCAGCACCGGCCGCGACTTCGCGCGGTCGCCTTCCAAGGAGGGCGGCGTGAAGATCTCCACCCGCTGCTCGAACGTGCCGAGTTTCGTGTTGTCGGCGTCGTCGAAGAGCGGGTCGGAGCCGAAGGTCGCCACCCGCCCGTCGGGCAGCAGCAGCGCCTCGGAGTGGTAGTTGCGGCCCACGGTCGGGTCGGCCGCCTTCCGGAAGGCGTTGGTCTTCGGGTCGTAGAACTGCGCCTTGAGGATGTCGGACGCGCTCCGCCCCCGGTAGTCGGACGAACCGCCGCTCGTGAAGACCGTGTCGTCCGGCATGATCACGCTGCTGAGATAGCGCGTCCCCTGCGGCAGGTCCGGCCCGGCCCGGAAGGCGGGGCTGTCCTCCTTCAGGTCCACGATCGCCGTACGGGCCGTCGACTTCGACGACTCACCGACCCCGCCGCCGCCCATGACCATCACCTTCTGGTCCTGCGCGGGCGGCAGCACCAGCGACGCCGAGGTCTCCGTCTCGTCGAGCCGGGTGAGCCCGTCGACCTTCGTGAAGATGTTCTTCTTCAGGTCCCACAGACCCGGCTGCCGGCCCGCCGTGGCGGGCCCGTACCCCGCGTTCGACCCCGAGTAGAAGACCTTGCCGCCCTTCGTGAGGAAGAGCGCGGGATACGTCGGGAAGTAGCGCGTCGGGCCCTTGGACCACGTCTTGGACTTGGGGTCGTAGATCTCGTTGTCCCCGGTGAGCACCGCGCCGACGTCGTCCAGGCCCGAGACGGCGAGCACCCGGCCGTCCTCGAGGGTGACCAGCGTCGGGTACCAGCGGGCCTCCTTCATCGGGTCGACCGGGATGTACCGCTCCGCCACCGGGTCGAACTCGTACGCCGCCTTGATGCCCTGGAAGTCCTGCTTCTCCGTGGTCAGCTTCTGCGCCAGGCCGTAGTAGTTGTCCGCGTCCTTGCCCTTGAGGCCGACGATCTCGTACTGCGCGGCCTCCGTCGTCAGCGCCCGCGGACCCTTGTCCACGGCCTCCACGAAGACCCGGGCCTCACCGGCCGTGACCTTGGTCTTCCAGGGCAGCATCCGACCGCTCTCGGCGTACGAGATCTTGAAGTCCCGCTTCGCCTTGGGCACGGTGACGTCGAACCTGGTCGCGTACTCGACACCCGACGGCGACCGGAAGCGGGTGCCCTTCTTGAAGGTCCGCGCCCGGTCCGGGTTCTCGTTCTTCACCCGCATCCCGCCGCCCGCCCGGTCGACCTCGCCGTCGAGTACCTCGTAGCGCGCGGTGCCGCCCGCCACCAGCAGCCGCCCGTCGGGCAGTTGGGAGTGGCCGGAGCAGAAGAAGTCCTCGGGGGTGGGGATCTTCTTGTACGAGTTGTCCGCCGGGTCCCACAGGACGGTGTCGAAGGTGCCCGCGTCGAACTTCTCCTGGCTGTTGCCGGACCCGGCGATGAGCAGCACCTTGCCGGTGTGCAGCAGCGCGGCGTGGATCGCGTTGGTGCGGTACTCCTTGGGGACGTCGAGCACCTCCCAGGAGCCGTACCGCGCCTTGTAGCCGGGCTGCGCGATCTCGTACGCGTGGTACTTGTCCGTCGCGAAGGAGATGGCCGCCGGCGCGTTGAGCGACATCAGCACCACCACCGCCCCGCCACCGAGCAGCGTCTTCTTGAACTTGTGCGAGGGCCGGTAGGCCATGACTCAGTTCCCTCCTGTCGTCGTCGTGGCGAGTGCCGGCTCCGGCTGCTCCGGACCGTCCTCCGTGGCCCGCACGGGGATCCGCGCCCCGTCGCGGCGTCCGCGCAGAGTGGTCCAGCTCCAGACGGCGACCGGGGCGAGCGAGATGACCAGGGCCAGTACGGCCCAGGTGCGCATCGCGGCGTGGGTGTGGCCGAAGTACACGGACGCCGCGAGTGACGTCGTCAGCACGGCGGCCCAGAACAGATGCAGCCGGAACGTCAGGGGCCCGTCGGCGCTGGTCTCACCCCCCTTGGGGGTGACCACGAACCGGCCCCTGGTGCGCAGCACCGCCGAGCCCAGCGACTTGAGGTAGATCGGCGCGCAGAGCGCGGACATGGCCATGCCGGCCAGCCCGCCGGAGCCGCGGGGCTCGTGCGGCGAGACGTTGTGGCGCCGGTTCCAGAGGTAGAGGCCGATCTGGAAGGCGGCGGCGTCGCTGTAGAGCATCAGCCAGAGCGAGGACGACACCTGGGTGCCGGACGCGCCGAGCCAGAGGAACAGGACGCAGCTGAGGATGCCGAGGAACCAGTTGATCGCGGTCATCGGGTAGTAGACGAGCATCAGCGTGTAGCTGACGAGCCGGCCGGGCGGCACCCGGAACAGCGCCTTGCCGTACTGCTTGATGATCGTCTCGTACGTGCCCCGCGACCAGCGCAGCTGCTGGGTGAAGAAGTCGGTCCAGGAGGCGGGGCCCTCACCGACGGCGAGCACGTCGGGCGTGTAGACGGACCGCCAGAACCGGCCGGTCAGCGGGTTCTTCCTGCGGTGCAGTTCGAAGCCGGTGGCCATGTCCTCGGTGATGGAGTCGTACAGGCCGCCGACCTGCTTGAGGGCGCTGATGCGTACGACGTTGTTGGTGCCGACGAACATGGGCGCGTGGTAGCGGTTGCCGGCCCGCTGGATCAGCGCGTGGAAGAGGAACTGCTGGGACTCGGCCGCCTTGGTGACCGCCGAGTCGTAGTTGCCGTACACCTGCGGTCCGACGACGAAGGCGACGTCGGGGTCGCGGAAGAAGCCCAGCATCCTCTCCAGGAAGTTGGGCAGCGGCACGTGGTCGGTGTCGACGGAGGCGAAGAAGTCGTAGTCGTCGCCGTACATCGCGAGCCAGGCGTTGTAGTTGCCGTGCTTGGTCCGGGTCTTGTGGACGCCCTTCCCCCGGTTCCACTCCGGCACCCCGAGGCGGCTGAAGTGACGCACCCCCAGCTCCCGGCAGAGCAGCCGGGCGGCCGGGTCGTCGCCTTCGTCGAGGAGCCAGACGTCGAGGGGGCCGCGGTGGCGCAGCCTTGACGCTCCTTCGAGGGTGGCCCGCAGCATGGCGAGCGGTTCCTTGCCGGGGACGTACGTGGTGAGGAAGGCGACGCGGGTGCCCACCTCGGCGACGACGGGGACGGGGTCTCTGGCGACCAGTGTCGCGTGCGCGATGGAGGCGACGTTGACCAGCATGAAGAAGGCGATGAGGCCGATCGACACGAGCATCACGGTGTCGAAGGCGACCAGCCAGCGGGCGCCGCCCTCGCGTTCGGTCCAGTGCGTCGGCCAGATCAGATAGACCAGGAGCACTCCGGAGAGCAGCGGGGCCATGACCATGAGCACGACGGCGCGCACGCGATGGGGCTCCTGCGCGAGGAGACTGCGGTACCCCACCCGGTAGGCGGCCGTCCGGTCCGGCTCCGTCAGCGGACCGGCGAGACAGCTGTGGGTGTCGTAGTCGTAGCCCTCCGGCAGCACGGTGCCTCCAGCAACTCCAGCGATGTGGCGAGGTCGATATCCTCAGAAAAGTGGATATACCTCGGCGTGTCGACTGGAGTCGTCCGTGCGAGTGGCGGTAAGGGGCGCCGAAGCGGCGGCCGCGGTGCCGGATCTGACGGGGTGCCGGGCGGCGCGGGAGGGGTACGGCGGGACATGACGGGGCGCCGGCGCGCGGGCGATGCCGGCCGGCCACCCGGCCGGGGCGACCTGACGGCGGGCCAGGACCAGGAGAGAGCCGGACCGCACCTGACGGCGGGCGCGGGACGGGAGTACGGCGGGAAGCGCCGGTCGGGCCGGGGGCGACACCATGGCGGGCCGGCCGCGTAGCGGTGGGCGCCGCCTGCTCGGACCGACCGGCCGCGCTCCGCAGAGCGCCTGCCGTCAGCCGGCGAGGTGCCTCTCCAGTGTCTCGACCTTCGAGTGGAGGCCGTCGGTGACCCCGGGGCGGACATCGGCCTTCAGGACCAGTGAGACGCGCGGCGCCCGTGCCTCGACGGCGGCGACCGCGCGCTTGACCACGTCCATCACCTCGTCCCACTCACCTTCCACGGAGGTGAACATCGCGTCGGTGTGGTTCGGCAGCCCGGACTCGCGTACGACGCGGACGGCGTCGGCGACGTACTCGCCCACGTCCTCGCCCACCCCGAGCGGTGTGATGGAGAAAGCGACGATCATGCGCTGACCGTACCCTCGCGGCGGGCGCGCGAGGCGATGACCTCGTCCTCGGCCTCACGCTTGAGCTTGCGCTCGGCGAAGAAGCCGCCGGTCGGCAGGACCGACAGCACGAAGTAGAGGGCGGCGGTGCCCAGCGACCACTTGGCGCGCTTCCAGGCGTCCAGCCAGAAGATCACGTACAGGACGAACAGCAGCCCGTGGATCGCGCCCATCACCGGGACGGCGTTGAAGTCCGTCGTGCGCTTGAGCACGGAGCAGACGAGCAGCAGCAGGAACGACACGGCCTCCGGCGCCGATACCAGGCGGAGACGGTGGAGGGATGAGGCGGTCTTGATGTCCACGAGGCAGGCACCTTCGTCGTCGGGGGGAGGCGTCGTGATCGTCGCCGGGCGATCACCGCGGTTGTCGCGCGCGGAAGCACCACGCGCGTGATCATCTTGTGAACGCGCGCACAAGCGACGTCCCATTGTGGCACCAGGCTTTGCCCGCTTTTTATCCGGGTCCGGATATCTTCTGCCTGTGGCTCAGTTCCGACTCCAAGGCAGCAAGGTGCTCGCCGTCGACATGGCGGGCGATTCCGTGCGGGCGAAGAACGGCTCGATGGTCGCCTACGACGGCCGGATGGCGTTCAAGAAGTTGTCCGGTGGCGGTGAGGGCATACGGGGCATGGTGACCCGGCGCCTCACCGGCGAACAGATGGTCATGATGGAGGTGAAGGGCGAGGGCACCTGCTTCTTCGCGGACCGCGCGAGCGAGATCAGTCTCGTGTCGCTGCACGGCGACAAGCTGTACGTGGAGGCGAGCAATCTCCTGTGCACGGACGGCGGTCTGCGCACAGGCACCAGCTTCACCGGTCTGCGCGGCGGCGCGAGCGGCAACGGTCTGTTCACGACGACCGTCGAGGGCACAGGCATGGCCGCGATCATGTCGGACGGCGTGGCCGTGGTGCTGCGGGTGACACCCCAGTACCCGCTCTCCGTCGACCCCGGCGCGTACGTGGCACACCAGGGCAACCTCCAGCAGAACCTCCAGTCCGGGGTGAACTTCCGGACCATCATGGGCGAGGGCGGCGGCGAGGCCTTCCAGATGCGCTTCGAGGGCGACGGACTCGTGTACGTACAGCCGAGCGAGCGCAACACCGTCGGGGGCGATGTCTGATGCCGTTCCGGGAGATCAACTCGAAGATGGTCGAGGCGACGGTGGCGCCCGGCCAGAAGATGTTCAGCCAGCGCGGCGCGATGCTCGCGTACCGGGGCGACGTCACGTTCACCCCGAACATGGCGGGCGGCCAGGGCGGCCTGATGTCGATGATCGGCCGGCGCGTGGCGGGCGAGGCGACCCCGCTGATGACGGTCGAGGGCAACGGCACGGTGATGTTCGGCCACGGCGGGCACCACATCCAGGTGATCGGGCTGACCGGCGACACCCTGTACGTGGAGGCCGACCGGCTGCTCGCGTTCGACGGGACGCTGGAGCAGGGCACGATGTTCATGGGCTCGCAGGGCGGCGTGATGGGCATGGTGCGCGGCCAGGTGACCGGCCAGGGCCTGTTCACCACGACGCTCAAGGGCCACGGCGCGGTCGCCGTGATGGCGCACGGCGGGATCATCGAGCTGCCGATCGGCCAGGGCCGTACGGTCCATGTCGACCCGCAGGCCTAC
Organism: Streptomyces sp. NPDC057137; assembly: GCF_042670825.1. Taxonomy (NCBI): domain Bacteria; kingdom Bacillati; phylum Actinomycetota; class Actinomycetes; order Kitasatosporales; family Streptomycetaceae; genus Streptomyces; species Streptomyces sp. NPDC057137. Next base: position 17,243 of record NZ_JBHUUW010000031.1, read on the forward strand.
GTCGCCCACCACGGCGACGTACGGAACAAACTCTCCACCGCCGTCGGCTGGCGCGACATGGTGGGGCGTGGCTCGGGCGAGGCGTTCCAGCTGGAGCTGAGCGGCAACGGTGCGGTGTACGTCCAGGCGTCAGAGGAGAAGCTGTGAGCGCGCCCGTGATCCACGACCCGATGACGCTGCCGAGTAACGACAACGTCAACGCGTACACCTTCTGTGTGGAGTTGAAGGGGAGCCAGTGGTTCCTCCAGAAGGGCAAGATGATCGCCTACTACGGGCGGATCGACTTCAACGGCATCGGCCATGGCCGGCTCGACCGGCTGGTGCGCAGCAGCTTCCACTCACCGCTGCACGCGGCCGACTGGGTGGTGGCGGAGGGCAGCGGCAAGATGCTGCTCGCCGACCGCGCCTTCGACGTCAACTCCTTCGACCTGGAGAACGGCAATCTGACCGTCCGCTCCGGGAATCTGCTGGCGTACGAGCCGTCCCTGGCGCTCAAGCAGTCGATCGTGCCGGGCTTTCTGACCCTGATCGGTACGGGGAAGTTCGTAGCCGCGTCGAACGGTCCGGTGGTCTTCATGGAGCCGCCGATCCGGGTGGACCCGCAGGCGCTGGTGGGCTGGGCCGACTGCCCGTCGCCGTGCCACCACTACGACCACGCCTATATGACGGGGATCATGGGCGGGCTGCGGGCGATGAGCGGACTCGGCGGGTCGTCGGGCGAGGAGCATCAGTTCGAGTTCGTCGGGGCGGGTACGGTGCTGCTCCAGTCGAGCGAGGCGCTGATGGCCGAGACGGCGCGCGGCGTGGTGCCGAACGAACCCGGCGTACCCGGCGGCGGTCAGCCCGCGGGGCAGCCGGGCAGCGGTGTGCCGCGGATGCCGGGACAGCTGGGCGATCTCCAGCGCCGCTTCGGGCTGTGAGCGGTAGTCTGCGGAGTGTGACCTCGAACGTGTGCGCCTTTTATGTGCCCGGGGTCACACTCGCCGACTTCGTCCAATTTTCAACATCTTAGGTAGAATTCATATATGGAGACCGAGACGGCCACCCGCTGGCTGAACGACGCGGAGCAGTGCACCTGGCGCACCCACCTGGATGTCAGCAGGCTGCTGATGCACCAGCTGGAGAAGGACCTCCAGCCGTTCGGGCTGACCAACAACGACTACGAGATCCTGGTCAACCTCTCCGAGGCCGAGGACAGGCGCCTGCGGATGAGCGACCTCGCCGCCGCCACGCTCCAGTCCAAGAGCCGTCTCTCGCACCAGATCACCCGGCTGGAGACCGCGGGCCTGGTCCGCCGCGAGAACTGCGAGTCCGACCGCCGCGGCCTCTTCGCCGTCCTCACCGATCACGGCATGGAGACGATGCAGGAGGTCGCCCCGCACCACGTCGCCTCCGTACGGAAGCACTTCTTCGACCTGCTGCCGCCCGAGGCGCTCACCGCGCTGAGCCAGTCACTCACGCCGGTCGCCGAGCACCTGCGCGGGCGCCGAGCCAAGAGCTGACGCACCGGTGGGGACCGGCCGCTCCGGGTCCCGGCCGGCGGCGGGCAGGCGCAGCTCGAACAGCGCGCCGCCCGCCTCGGCCCGGCCGACGTCCAGCGTGCCGCCGTGCCGGTGCGCCACGTCGCGGGCGATAGCGAGGCCCAGCCCCGCGCCGCCGTCGTCCCTGCTGCGGGCGTCGTCGAGCCGTACGAACCGCTCGAAGATCCGCTCCCGCTCCTCCTCCGGCACCCCCGACCCGTCGTCGGAGACCGCGAGCACCACCTGGCCGCCCTCGCGGCGCACCGTGGCCCGTACCTCACCCGCCGCGTGACGCTGGGCGTTGTCCAGCAGATTGCCCAGCACCCGCGCCAACTGACCGCGCGAGCCCGTCACTTCGGCGCTGCCCCCGACGTCCGGCGTCACCGGGATCCGGTCGGTCGACCGCTGCGAGACCTCCTCACGCACCAGCGCGACCAGATCCAGCCGCGTACGCCCGGCCTGCTCCCCCGCGTCCAGCCGGGCGAGCAGCAGCAGGTCGGCGGCGAGCTGCTGGAGCCGTACGGTGTCGGCCACCGCGCCCGGCACGTCCAGCAACTCCGGGTGCGCCTCGCCCACTTCGAGCTGGGTGCGGAGCGAGGCGATCGGACTGCGCAGCTCGTGCGAGGCGTCGGCGACGAAGCGCCGCTGGCGGTCGACGGAGGCTTCGAGCGCGGTGAGCGTCTCGTTGGTCGTACGGGCCAGCTTGGCGACCTCGTCGTGGGTGCCCGGCTCGGGCACCCGCCTGGTCAGATCCTCGGAGGCGGTGATGGCGGCCATCTCGCGCCGGATGCCCTCCACGGGCCGCAGCGCGCGCCGCGTGACCAGCCAGGTCACGCCGCCGACGACGATCAGCAGGGCGGGTACGCCGATGGCCATCGCGACGGTGGTCGCGCGGACCGCGCTCTGCTGCGAGGCGAGCGAGGCGCCCGTGAAGACGGTGTACGGGCCGCCCGCGAGGTCGCTGACCCGGCGCTCGGCGAAGACGTAGTCCACGGTCCTGCCGTCGACGGTCGCGCTTCCGGTGTGGTGCTTCACGTCCACGGAGACCGTTCCGTCCACCGGGTCGCCCGGAGTCGGGCTGTCGTCGTCGCTGTCGTCCCCGCTGTCGTCGTCACCGCCGCTGTCGTCGTCATCGTCGTCGCCGGTCGGGGTGGGCGTCGGCGTGGGGGTGGGGGTCGGCGCCGTCGTGGGCGGGGGCGACGCGGGTTTCACGGCGGACACCCCGGTGCCGGTGATCTTCTCCAGGTCCTCACTCGCCCTGAGCAGCCGGCCCTTCGCGTCGGTCACCTGGGTCGGATGGTCCTCGCTCCCCTCCAGATCCAGTTTGCCGACGGGCACCTGTCTCGCGATCTGCTGGGCGACCTCGTTGGAGAACTGGTCGGCCTGCCCTTCCGCCTGGCCGGTCAGGTTCGAGCTGAGCGCGAACAGCAGGGCGACCGCGGCGGCCACCAGCGCCACGGCCACCACGGCGGTCGCGGCGAGCGCGGCCCGGGACCGTACGGAGGAGAAGGGGCGGCGTCTCATACGGCGACCAGCCGGTACCCGGCGCCGCGCACCGTCTGGATCGTCGTGGGGCCGAGCTTGCGGCGCAGCGCGCTGATGTAGACCTCGATGATGTTGGGGTCGCCGTCGTACGCGAAGTCCCAGACGTGCTCCAGGATCTCGGGCTTGCCGACGATCTGCCCGGCGCGGACCGCGAGTTGTTCGAGGACCGCGAACTCCTTGGCGGTGAGCGTGACTTCGGTGTCCTCGCGGTGGACACGGCGGGTCGCGGTGTCGACGGTGAGGGTGCCGATACGCAGGACGGGCGAGGCGCCGGCGGAGCCCCTGCGGCGCAGCAGCGCCTTGACCCGTGCGACGAGCACGACGTACGAGAACGGCTTGGTCAGATAGTCGTCGGCGCCGGTGTCCAGGCCCTCGGCCTCGTCGTACTCGCCGTCCTTGGCCGTCAGCATCAGGATCGGTACGTCGTTGCCGGCGGCGCGCAGGGCGGCGCAGACGCGGTAGCCGTTCATGCCGGGCAGCATGATGTCGAGCACGATCAGGTCGTACGCGCCCTCACCGGCCAGATGCAGCCCTTCGAGGCCGTCGTGCACGACGTCCACGGCGAAGCCCTCGGCGCGCAGGCCCCTGGCCAGGGACACCGCGAGCCGCTTCTCGTCCTCAACAATCAACAGGCGCATGAGCACAGCCTCCCAAAACGAACCTGAAGAAACCTTCAGGTGGCTTCAGGCTGCCTTCAGCTTCCCTCAGCCAGATTGAGGTCAAGCGAAAACGGCCCGACGGGGAGGAACCCTCATGAAGCGCAATCTTGTCATCGCCAGCATCACCGCCGCCGCTCTGATCGGCGCCGGCACGTACACCACGGTCGCCCTGGCAGCCACCGACAACGGCGCGGACACCGCGCCGAAGACGGTCTCCTCGGCGTCACTGGTGAACGGTGCGGGCGCCACGGACGACAACCGGGACGACGACGTCAACGACGGCTTCAACGACGACAGGGACGACCGGGACGACGTCAACGGGAACGGCAACGGCAAGGACGACACCAAGGCCCCGGCGGCGGGCTCGAAGGTCACCGCCGAGCAGGCCGCGGCGGCCGCGCTGAAGAAGCACCCGGGCAAGGTGGAGTCCGTCGACCTGGACGACGACGGTGACGACGACGGCGGCTCGTCCGCCGGCCGCCACTGGGAGATCGACATCATCGGTCAGGACGGCAAGTGGTACGACCTGCGGGTCGACGCCTCGACCGGCACGGTCCGCGCGGACAACGACGACGATGACGACAGCGACGACGACCGGGGCGAGCGTGCCGCGGTGCGCGGCGCCAAGGTGGACGCCCAGGGAGCGGCGGCGGCCGCGCTCAAGAAGCACCCCGGCGCCGTGACGTCGATCGACGCGGACGACGACGACCGCAAGGCCGACCACTGGGAGGTGACGGTGCGGGGCGACGACGGCCGTTCGCACGCGGTGACGGTCGACATGTCCTCCGGCGCGGTGGCGGCCGACCGGGACGACGACAGTGACGACCGGGACGACCACGCGGACGACCGCGACGACCGGAACGACGACCAGGGCGACGACGACGGCCGGGACGACGACGGTCACGACGACCGCGGTGACGACGACGGCGACGACGACTGACATCCCGCGTACGGCACCTGACGCCTGACGCGTCCGCCCGAGACAGCCGGTGGCAGAGGACATCCCCTCCTCTGCCACCGGCCTCTCGCGTCAGCCGCCCGTCAGCCCCGCCACCAGTTCGTCCGCCGCCGCGTACGGGTCCAGTTCGCCCGCGACGATCCGCCGCGCCAGCGCGCCCAGGCGGCGGTCGCCGCGCAGGTCGTCGATGCGTTCGCGGAGCGCCGTGACGGCGATGGTCTCGACCTCGCGGGCCGCGCGCCGGGCCCGTCGTTCGGTGAGGACGTCGTGCTTCTCCAGCCACGCGCGGTGTTTCTCCAGCGCCTCGACGACCTCGTCGATGCCCTCGTTCCGTGCCGCCACGGTCTTGACGATCGGCGGGCGCCAGTCGCCGGGCCCCCGGGCCTCGCCGAGGGCGAGCATGTGGTTCAGCTCGCGGGCGGTCGCGTCGGCGCCGTCCCGGTCCGCCTTGTTGACGACGTAGATGTCACCGATCTCCAGGATCCCGGCCTTGGCCGCCTGGATGCCGTCCCCCATGCCCGGCGCGAGCAGCACCACCGAGGTGTCCGCCTGCGAGGCGATCTCCACCTCCGACTGCCCGACCCCGACGGTCTCCACGAGGATCACGTCGCAGCCGGCCGCGTCGAGCACCCGGATGGCCTGCGGCGCCGACCAGGCGAGCCCGCCGAGATGGCCGCGGGTCGCCATGGAGCGGATGTAGACGCCGGGATCCGACGCGTGGTCGGACATCCGGACCCGGTCGCCCAGCAGCGCTCCCCCGGAGAAGGGGGACGACGGGTCGACGGCCAGGACGCCGACGCGCTTGCCCGCCTTCCGGTACGCGGACACCAGCGCGGACGTCGATGTCGACTTGCCGACACCGGGCGACCCGGTGAGCCCGACGATGTACGCGCCGCCGGCCAGCGGCGCCAGCGCGGCCATCACCTCGCGCAGCTGCGGCGACGCCCCTTCGACCAGCGAGATCAGCCGGGCCACGGCCCTGGGCCGGCCCTCCCGTGCCTGGGCCACCAGCTGGGGGACGTCCACCGTCATCCGTACCGCGCTCCGTTCCTGGTTGCTGAAGGTTGGAAAGAAGGACCTACGCCTTCGGCACCCGCACGATCAGCGCGTCGCCCTGCCCGCCGCCGCCGCACAGCGCCGCCGCGCCGACCCCGCCGCCGCGCCGCTGCAGTTCGAGCGCCAGGTGCAGCACCAGCCGGGCGCCGGACATGCCGATCGGGTGGCCGAGCGCGATGGCACCGCCGTTCACGTTCACCCTTTCAGGGGACACGCCCAGCTCCTTGGTCGACTGGACGGCGACCGCGGCGAACGCCTCGTTCATCTCGATCAGGTCCAGGTCCTCGACGGCGATGCCCTCCTTCTTGAGGGCGTGCCGGATCGCGTTGGCGGGCTGCGACTGGAGCGAGTTGTCCGGCCCCGCCACGTTGCCGTGCGCGCCGATCTCCGCGATCCACTCCAGGCCCAGCTCCAGCGCCTTGGCCTTGCTCATGACCACCACGGCCGCCGCGCCGTCGGAGATCTGCGACGAGGAGCCCGCCGTGATCGTGCCGTCCTTGGCGAAGGCGGGCCGCAGCCTGCCCAGGGACTCGGCGGTGGTCTCCGGGCGGATGCCCTCGTCCTGGTCGAAGACCACCGGGTCGCCCTTGCGCTGCGGAATCTCGACGGGCGTGATCTCGGCCTGGAAGACGCCGTTCTTCTGCGCGGCGGCGGCCCGCTGGTGGGAGGCCGCCGCGACCTCGTCCTGCTCCGGCCTGGCGATGGCGAGGCGGGTGTTGTGCTTCTCCGTGGAGGCGCCCATCGCGATGGACTCGAAGGGGTCGGTCAGACCGTCGTGCGCCATCGCGTCCAGCATCTCGATCGCGCCGTACTTGTAGCCCTCACGGGACTTCGGCAGCAGATGCGGCGCGTTGGTCATCGACTCCTGGCCGCCGGCGACCACGATGTCGAACTCGCCCGCGCGGATCAGCTGGTCGGCCAGCGCGATCGCGTCGAGGCCGGAGAGACAGACCTTGTTGATCGTCAGCGCGGGGACGTTCATCGGGATGCCGGCCTTGACCGCGGCCTGGCGCGCCGGGATCTGCCCCGCCCCGGCCTGGAGCACCTGCCCCATGATCACGTACTGCACCTGCTCGCCGGTGACGCCGGCCCGCTCCAGCGCGGCCTTGATGGCGAAGCCGCCGAGGTCGGCGCCGGAGAAGGACTTCAGCGATCCGAGCAGCCTGCCCATGGGCGTACGGGCACCCGCGACGATGACGGAAGTGGTGGTGTTCGAATCCGGCATGAGATGCGACCCCTTTGCCTGAGGATTGAGGGTTAACGAGGGTTCACCAAATGTACTGAGCGCACAGGTCCCGGGTCACCCGGCCGCGAGTGTGACAGCGCGCACGTTGCGTAACCGCGCGGTAGGCGCTGCACTATGCGGATGCTGACGCGAATCGACCACATCGGAATCGCCTGCCACGATCTCGACGCGACCGTCGAGTTCTACCGGGCCACCTACGGCTTCGAGGTCTTCCACACCGAGATCAACGAGGAGCAGGGCGTACGGGAGGCCATGCTCAAGATCAACGAGACGTCGGACGGCGGGGCCTCCTACCTCCAGCTCCTCGAACCGATCCGTGAGGACTCGGCCGTGGGCAAGTGGCTGGCCAAGAACGGCCAGGGCGTGCACCACATCGCCTTCGGCACCGCCGACGTCGACGGCGACTCGGAGGCCATCCGGGACAAGGGTGTGCGGGTTCTGTACGACGAGCCGCGCTCCGGCTCGATGGGCTCGCGCATCACGTTCCTCCACCCCAAGGACTGCCACGGCGTCCTGACGGAACTCGTCACCTCCGCCGCGAAGCCTTCGGAGCACTGACCCGAACGATTCCCGGCCCGGTAGAGTGGGCCGCTCCGGGCCGGGGCCGGGTCGGGGCGGCGCCTCGGCCGATGATCTGTCACCATTCCCCGGGGGGCCGTTCGCCCGTCGGGCGGTACCTATTGCAGAGTTGCGACCAGGGGACGGATGGGACCGCGCAGTGCGGGGCTACGAACGCCAGGAGAGCCACCGAGCTGACGACGACCACCTTTCGCGGTTCGAAGCCGAGATGGATCGGCTGAAGACCGCGCGGGAGAAGGCCGTCCAGCACGCCGAAGACCTCGGTTACCAGGTCGAAGTGCTGCGCGCGAAACTCCACGAGGCGCGCCGCAGTCTCGCGTCCCGGCCCTCCTACGACAACGCCGACATCGGCTACCAGGCCGAGCAGATGCTCCGCAACGCGCAGATCCAGGCCGACCAGCTGCGCACCGACGCCGAGCGCGAGCTGCGCGACGCCCGCGCCCAGACGCAGCGCATCCTCCAGGAGCACGCCGAGCACCAGGCCAGGCTCCAGGCCGAGTTGCACGCCGAGGCCGTCCAGCGCCGCCAGCGGCTCGACCAGGAGCTGGCCGAGCGCCGCCAGACCGTCGAGTCGCACGTCAACGAGAACGTCGCCTGGGCCGAGCAGCTGCGCGGCCGTACGGAGACGCAGGCCCGCAGGCTGCTGGACGAGTCGCGCGCCGAGGCCGAGAAGTCCCTGGCCGCCGCGCGCGCCGAGGCCACCCGGGTCGCCGAGGAGGCCCGCCGCCGGCTCGGCGCCGAGTCCGAGACCTCCCGTGCCGAGGCCGAGGCGATCCTGCAGCGCGCCCGCAAGGACGCCGAGCGGCTGCTCAACGCCGCGTCCACGCAGGCGCAGGAGGCCACCAGCCACGCCGAGCAGCTCCGCACGACGACGACGGCCGAGTCCGACCAGGCGCGCCAGCAGGCCGGCGAGCTGAGCCGGTCGGCCGAACAGCGCATACAGGAGGCGGACGAGCGGCTGCGCGAGGCCCGCGCCGAGGCCGAGAAGATGGTCGCCGAGGCCAAGGAGACCGCGGTCAAGCGGCTGGCCGGCGCCGAGACCCAGTACGAGCAGCGCACCCGTACCGCCAAGTCCGAGATCGCCCGGCTCGTCGGCGAGGCGACGAAGGAGTCGGAGGCGCTGAAGGCGGAGGCCGAGCAGGCGCTCGCCGACGCCCGAGCCGAGTCCGAGAAGATGGTCGCCGAGGCCGCCGAGAAGGCGCGTACGGCCGCCGCGGAGGACTCCGCGGCCCAGCTCGCCAAGGCGGCCCGGTCGGCCGAGGAGGTCCTCACCAAGGCGTCCGAGGACGCCAGGGCCACCACCCGCGCCGCGAGCGAGGAGGCCGAGCGGATCCGCCGCGAGGCCGACGCCGAGGCGGACCGGCTGCGCGGCGAGGCGGCCGAACAGGCCGACCAGCTCAAGGGCGCGGCCAAGGACGACACCAAGGAGTACCGCGCCAAGACGGTCGAGCTTCAGGAAGAGGCGCGCCGGCTGCGCGGCGAGGCCGAGACCCTGCGGTCCGAGGCCGTCGCCGAGGGCGAGCGCATCCGGAGCGAGGCGCGCCGGGAGGCCGTCCAGCAGATCGAGGAGGCGGCCAGCACCGCCGAGGAACTGCTGACGAAGTCCCGCGCCGACGCCGACGAGATGCGCGCCACCGCGTCCACGGACAGCGAGCGCGTCCGTACGGAGGCCATCGAGCGCGCCACGACGCTGCGCAAGCAGGCCGAGGAGACCCTGGAGCGCACCCGCGCCGAGGCCGACCGGCTGCGCGCCGAGGGCGAGGAGCAGGCGGAGGCGACGAAGGCCGCCGCCGAGCAGGCCGCGGTCGAGCTGCGCGAGGAGACCGAGCGCGGTGTCGAGGCCCGTAAGGACGAGGCGTCCGACGAGCTGACCCGGCTGCACACCGAGGCCGAACAGCGCCTGAGCGGCGCGGAGTCGGCGCTGACCGACGCGCGCGCCGAGAGCGAGCGGATCCGCCGCGAGGCCGCCGAGGAGACCGAGCGGCTGCGCGCGGAGGCCGCCGAGCGGCTGCGTACGCTCCAGGCCCAGGCCGAGCAGGAGGCCGAGCGGCTGCGCACCGAGGCCGCCGAGGACGCGGGGCGCTCCCGCGCTGAGGGCGAGTCGACCGCCGTACGGCTGCGCGACGAGGCCGCCCAGGAGGCCGAGCGGATCAAGTCCGAGGCCCAGGAGAGCGCGGACCGGCTGCGTGCCGAGGCCGGCGCCGCTGCCGAGCGCGTGGCGGCCGAGGCCGCCGAGGCGCTGGACGCCGCGCAGGAGGAGGCGAGCCGCCGCCGGCGTGAGGCGGAGGAGCTGCTGGCCTCCGCCCGTTCGGAGGCGGACCAGGAGCGCGAGCGGGCCCGTGAGCAGAGCGAGGATCTGCTGGCGTCGGCCCGTAAGCGGGTCGACGAGGCGCAGACCGAGGCGGCGCGGCTGGTCGAGGAGGCCGACTTCCGCGCCACGGAGATGGTGTCGGCCGCCGAGCAGACGGCGCAGCAGGTACGGGACGCGGTCGCCGGGCTGCACGACCAGGCCGAGCAGGAGATCGCGGGACTGCGCTCCGCCGCCGAGCACGCCGCGGACCGGACGAGGTCGGAGGCGCAGGAGGAGGCGGACCGGGTCCGCTCCGACGCGTACGCCGAGCGCGAGCGCGCCGCGGAGGACGTGGCACGGCTGCGCACCCGCGCCCAGGAGGAGACGGACGCCGCGCAGGCGCTGGCCGAGAGCACCGTCGGCGAGGCGGTCACCGAGGCGGAGCGGCTGCGCGCGGAGACCTCCGAGTACGCGCAGCGCGTACGGACCGAGGCGTCGGACTCGCTGGCCGCGGCCGAGCAGGACGCGGCCCGCGCCCGGCAGGAGGCGCGCGACGACGCCAACCGCATCCGGGGCGACGCCGCGGAGCAGGCGGACCGGCTCATCGGCGAGGCGTCGAGCGAGTCGGAGCGTATGCGCGCCGAGGCCGCCGAGACCGTCAACTCGGCCCAGCGGGCGGCCGAACGGCTCCGTACGGAGGCCGCGCAGATCAGGTCGGACGCCGAGGCCATGGCCGAACGGACCGTCAGCGAGGCGATCACGGAGTCGGACCGGCTCCTCGACGACGCCCGTGCGAACGCGTCCAAGCGCCGCGCCGACGCGGCCGAGCAGGCCGACCAGCTCATCAACAAGGCCCAGGAGGAGGCGTTGCGCGCCGCCACCGAGGCCGAGGCGCAGGCCGACACGATGGTGGGCGCCGCGCGCTCCGAGGCCGCGCGCATCACGTCGGACGCGACGGTCGAGGGCAACTCCCTGGTGGAGAAGGCCCGTACGGATGCCGACGAACTGCTCGTGGGCGCGCGCCGGGACTCCACGGCCATCCGCGAGCGCACGGAGGAGTTGCGGACGCGGGTCGAGGGCGAGATCGACCAGCTCCACGAGCGGGCGCGCCGCGAGACGGCCGAGCAGATGAAGAACGCGGGCGAACGCGTCGACAAACTGGTCAAGGCGGCCACCGAACAGCTGACGGAGGCCGAGGAGAAGGCCAAGTCCCTGGTGGCGGACGCCGGTTCGGAAGCGAGCAAGGTCCGGATCGCGGCGGTGAAGAAGGCCGAGGCGCTGCTGAAGGAAGCGGAGCTGAAGAAGGCCGAACTGACCCGCGAGGGCGAGAAGTTGCGCGCCGACGCCCAGGAGGAGGCCACCCGCACCGTCGAGGAGGGCAGGCGTGAACTCGACGTCCTGGTACGCAGGCGCGAGGACATCCAGGCCGAGATCTCCCGTGTCCAGGATGTGTTGGAGGCGTTGGAATCCTTTGAGACACCGGCCGCGAGTGGCAAGACGGGTTCAGGTGGCGGCGCCGGCGGGGGTAGCGTCAAGGCGGGTGCGGCAGCAGGTGTTACCCGTTCGGGTGGCAAGCCGTCCGACAGTTAGCCACTCAAAAGGCTGGACATTCTCCAGATCAAACCGGCATCCGCTCGATGACACGCCGCTTCGGCCCCTAGGATTCCCCCTATCACCTCACCGGTCTCATTCGACAGGAACCCCATGAGCGACACTTCCTCCCCATTCGGCTTCGAGCTCGTGCGGCGTGGTTACGACCGCGGTCAGGTGGATGACCGCATTACCAAACTCGTCGCCGACCGTGACAGCGCTCTCGCACGGATCACCGCACTGGAAAAGCGCATCGAGGAGCTCCACCTCGAAACGCAGAACGCTCAGGCCCAGGTCACCGACGCGGAGCCGTCGTACGCCGGCCTGGGAGCGCGTGTTGAGAAGATCCTCCGCCTCGCCGAGGAGGAGGCGAAGGACCTGCGCGAAGAGGCCCGTCGCGCGGCCGAACAGCACCGTGAGCTGGCGGAGTCGGCGGCCCAGCAGGTGCGCAACGACGCCGAGGCGTTCTCCTCCGAGCGCAAGGCGAAGGCCGAGGACGAGGGCGTCCGCATCGTCGAGAAGGCGAAGGGCGAAGCCTCGACCCTGCGCTCCGAGGCGCAGAAGGACGCGCAGCAGAAGCGCGAGGAGGCGGACGCGCTCTTCGAGGAGACCCGCGCCAAGGCCGCCCAGGCCGCCGCGGACTTCGAGACGAACCTCGCCAAGCGGCGTGAGCAGTCCGAGCGTGACCTGGCCTCGCGTCAGGCGAAGGCCGAGAAGCGCCTGGCGGAGATCGAGCACCGCGCCGAGCAGCTGCGGCTGGAGGCGGAGAAGCTCCGTACGGACGCGGAGCGTCGCGCCCGTCAGACGGTGGAGACCGCTCAGCGCCAGGCCGAGGACATCGTGGCCGACGCGAACGCCAAGGCCGACCGGATCCGCAGCGAATCGGAGCGCGAGCTGGCGGCGCTCACCAACCGCCGCGACTCGATCAACGCCCAGCTGACCAACGTCCGCGAGATGCTGGCCACGCTGACCGGTGCGGCCGTCGCCGCGGCGGGTACGCCGGCCGAGGACGAGCCGATCTCCCGTGGGGTCCCGGCGCAGCAGTCGCGCTAGGACAGCGGGACGGTTGGACGGTTGGACGGCTGAGTAGCTGGACGGCCGATGTACGGCTGATAGACGGATCCGTTCCGTAAGTAACGATCGTGCAAGCCCCCCGCCAGTGGAGTGGCGGGGGGCTTTGCGCGCCCTTAGGTTGTCCGCATGATCGAGGTCGAAGGGCTCACCAAACGTTTCGGGAAGAAAATCGCGGTCGACCACCTCTCCTTCCAGGTCCGGCCAGGGGTGGTGACGGGTTTTCTGGGACCCAACGGAGCCGGCAAGTCGACGACGATGCGGATGATGCTCGACCTGGACATCCCGACCGGTGGATCGGTACGGATCGACGGGAAGCACTACCGGGAGCTCTCGGAGCCGGTGAAGTACATCGGCGCGCTGCTCGACGCGAAGGCCATGCACGGCGGGCGGAGCGCGTACAACAACCTCCTGTGTCTGGCCCAGAGCAATCGCATCCCGGTGAGCCGGGTCAACGAGGTCCTCGACACCGTCGGTCTGACGGCCGTGGCCAAGCAGAAGTCGAAAGGCTTCTCACTTGGTATGGGCCAACGGCTGGGAATCGCGGCGGCGCTGCTCGGTGATCCCGAGATCCTGATGTTCGACGAGCCGGTAAATGGTCTGGACCCCGAGGGCATTCACTGGATTCGCAACCTGATGAAAGCCCTCGCGGGCCAAGGCCGGACGATCTTCGTCTCCAGCCATCTGATGAGTGAAATGGCGCTGACCGCCGACCACTTGATCGTGATCGGCCAGGGAAAGCTCCTGGCGAACACCTCGATGGCGGATTTCATCCAGGAGAACTCACGCAGTTTCGTACGGCTCCGCTCCCCGCAGCGGGAGCAGATGCGTGACGCGCTGCACCAGGGCGGTATCGCCGTCGTGGAGGCGGCCGACGGCGCGCTGGAGGTCGACGGCTCCACCGCCGAGGAGATCGGCGACCTCGCCGCCCGGCACCAGCTCACGCTGCATGAGCTGAGCTCCCAACGCGCCTCGCTGGAAGAGGCGTTCATGCAGATGACGGCCGAGTCGGTCGAGTACCACGCCCATTCCGGCGGCGACGGCGTGGCCCCGGCGGCCAACACGGCCCCGGGTCCCCAGTGGGGACAGCACGGCAACCAGGGCAAGGGAGCCTGACCCATGGCATCGGTACCAGCGGTCCTCCAGTCCGAGTGGACCAAGATCCGTACGGTCTCCTCCACGATCTGGACCCTCGCCGTCGCGTTCCTCGTGACCGTGGCCATGGGCTTCGGTCTGTCCCTGCTGTTCAGCTCCACGTTCGACGATCTGTCGGATGCCGAGCGCGCCACCTTCGACCCGACCTTCGTGAGCTTCTCCGGGATGATTCTCGGTCAGCTGGCGATGGTGGTCTTCGGCGTCCTGGTCGTCGGCTCGGAGTACAGCTCGGGCATGATCCGTACCTCGCTCGCCGCCGTACCGCAGCGCGGCACGTTCCTCTTCAGCAAGCTCCTGGTCGCCGGGGCGCTGGCCCTGGGGGTCGGGATCGTCACGGGCTTCGTGGCGTTCTTCCTCGGCCAGGCGGCGCTCGGCGACCACGGGACGAGCATCGGCGAGCCGGACGTGCTGCGCGCGGTCATCGGCAGCGGTCTCTACATGGGGCTGATCGCGCTGTTCTCGATGGGCGTCGCGACGATGCTGCGCAGCTCGATGCTGTCGCTCGGCATCCTGATGCCGTTCTTCTTCCTCGTCTCGCAGATCCTCGCGTCCGTGCCGAAGGCGAAGGAGGTCGCCAAGTACTTCCCCGACCAGGCGGGCTCCAAGATCATGCAGGTGGTTCCCGACGCGCTGAACTCGACCCCGGCTCCGTACAGTCCCTGGGAAGGCATGGGGATCATGGTGCTGTGGGTCGTCGCCGCGCTGGCCGGCGGCTACCTCGTACTGAAGAAGCGCGACGCGTAGGCGCTGTCCGCGCAAGCTCCGTCCGCGCAAGCTCTCTCCGCGGCGGCTCTCTCAGGAAGCTCCGCGCCGCCGCTCCGCCGTAACGACTTGGCTGGAACCGTCAAGGCCCGGATATCCTCCTAACTCTAACGGGGGCCGTCGGCCCGGAGCGGCCACTGCCCCGACCACCTGACTGAACTGTCGATGGGGCTGGAGAATGATCGAGGCAGTCGGCCTGACGAAGCGCTACGGCGCCAAGACGGCCGTGTACAACCTTTCCTTCCAGGTAAGGCCCGGTACCGTCACCGGGTTCCTGGGCCCCAACGGTTCCGGCAAGTCGACGACCATGCGGATGATCCTCGGCCTCGACCAGCCGACCGCCGGCCATGTGACCGTCGGCGGGCACACCTTCCGGCAGCTTCCCAACGCGCCCCGCCAGGTCGGCGCGCTCCTCGACGCCAAGGCGGTGCACGGCGGGCGCAGCGCCCGCAACCACCTGCTGTCGCTCGCGCAGCTCTCCGGCATCCCGGCGGCCCGCGTGGACGAGGTACTGGGCGTGGTGGGCCTCCAGGACGTGGCACGGCGCCGTTCCAACGGCTACTCCCTCGGTATGGGCCAGCGGCTCGGCATCGCCGCCGCGCTGCTCGGCGACCCGCAGGTGCTGCTGTTCGACGAGCCGGTGAACGGGCTCGATCCGGAGGGCATCCTCTGGGTCCGCAATCTGATGAAGCAGCTGGCGGCCGAGGGCCGTACGGTCTTCGTCTCCTCGCACCTGATGAGCGAGATGGCCGTGACCGCCGAGCACCTGATCGTGATCGGGCGCGGGCAGTTGCTCTCCGACATGAGCGTCAAGGACTTCATCTCGCACAACTCGGCGGACTTCGCGCGGATCCGCCCCGCGCAGACCGCCCCGGAGGCCCGCGAGAAGCTGATCGTCGCGCTGGGCGAGGCGGGCGGCCAGGTGCTGTCCGAGCCGGACGGCGCGCTGCGGGTCACCGGGCTGCCGCTGCCCCGTATCAGCGATCTGGCGCACGAGTCGGACGTACGGCTCTGGGAGCTGTCCCCGCACCAGGCGTCGCTGGAGGAGGCGTACATGCGGCTGACCCAGAGCGCCGTGGACTACCGGTCTACGGCCGATCAGCTCGCCGGTTTCGCGCCGCCGCCGCAGCAGGGCTACCCGGTGCAGCTGTACGAGCCGCCGGTCGTGCCCGACGTGCCGACGCAGGGCTGGTACCCACCGCCGCCGCCCGGGGAGAACCCGTACGCGACGGACGCACCGGTCGGTGCGGCTGCCGCGCCGCCCACCGCCCCGCCGGCGCCCGCACCCGCCCCCGCGAAGCCCGCACCGGCCCCGGCGACCGCCGCCGACTTCGCCAAAAGCCTGAGCGACGCGAAGCCCGACGAGACCGCAGCCGCGGCCGAGAGCACCGAGGACGCCCGATGACCGCCCCGTACGAGCAGCCGCAGGCCCCGATCTGGCAGGGCGGCCAGCCCCTCGGGTCGTACATCTCGCCGATCCCGGTCCGCCGGGCCACCCTCGGTGACGCGCTCGCCTCGGAGTGGACCAAGATCCGGTCCGTCCGCTCCACCGTGTGGACGCTCGGCGTCATGATCGTCCTGATGGTGGGCATCGGCTCGCTCGTGGCCTGGGCCATCTCTCTCTCGGAGCCCGCCCCCACCGGGGAGTCGATGCTGCCGATGGGCTTCTTCGGCGTACTGCTGGGCTCGATCTGTGTGATCACCCTCGGCGTGCTGACGATCGCGTCCGAGTACGGCACGGGCATGATCCGCACCACCCTGACCGCCTGCCCCAGCCGGGGCCGGGTGCTGGCGGCGAAGTCGATCGTCTTCTTCCTGCTGGTGTTCACGACCACGACGGTGACCGCGACCCTGGTGGGCGGCATCCAGTTCGCGATCCTGGGCGGGCGCACGCCCAGCGGCGAGGAGTGGCTGCGGGCCACGTTCGGAGTCGGGCTCTACGTGGCGCTGCTGGGCCTGCTGGCCCTGGCCGTCGGCGCGCTCATCCGGCACTCGGCGGGCGCGATCACCATCATGATCGGGGTGGTGCTGCTGCCGCTGGTGCTGGCGATGTTCATGTTCTCGCCGTCGCTGGCGGACGTGCAGGAGGCCCTCTTCTCGTACTCGATCCCGAGCCAGCTCGCGGTGCTCTACGACACCTCGATGACCGGGGCCGGGCCGAGCGGCTGGGACCCGCTGTTCATCGGGGCGGGTGTCACGGCCGTGATGATGGCCCTCGCCACCCTCGCGCTCAACCGGCGCGACGTGTAAGGCCGGTTGGCGGCTGTCGGGCCGGTACGGCGCCGGTCACGCCCGGACGGTCCGTCCCGCCCGGTGCGGAACTCCGGCGCTCAGAACTTCGGCGCGTTACGGGACCGCTGCACCCGCGAGGCGCGGCGGTCCTTCGCGTTCCAGCACGCCTTGTGCCAGTGCCGCCGGTCGTCCACGCCGCCGTACTCCGGCCACGCCACCACGTGCGGCACACCCGAGGGGATCTCCTGGTCGCAGCCGGGGCAGCGGTACCGCTTGCCCGCGGCGCTCGCGCCGGCGACGGTCCGGACCGCCCACTCCTCGCCCTGCCAGGACTCGGTCCGCTGGAAGCCGCCGTACCGGTCCGTCGCCTCTCCGGCGTGGTCGGTCGGGGTCTCGCCGCCTCGGGGGCGGTTGCGGCGCGGGGACACATGACACCTCACGGGGCTGACAGCACGGTTCCCCTCCAGCGTACGGGCCGCTCTCCCGGTGCCATGCCCGCGCGGCGTGAGACCGTGGGCACCCGCACGGTGCAGTTA
This sequence comes from Streptomyces sp. NPDC057137, assembly GCF_042670825.1. Classification (NCBI taxonomy): domain Bacteria; kingdom Bacillati; phylum Actinomycetota; class Actinomycetes; order Kitasatosporales; family Streptomycetaceae; genus Streptomyces; species Streptomyces sp. NPDC057137. Next base: position 34,442 of record NZ_JBHUUW010000031.1, read on the forward strand.
GCGGACAATCGCAACAACTTCCGTGGCGCCCGTGCCCATGGCACGTGTCAGACGTTAATGCCAGTAGGGGGGAGCCGCGTCAGCCGCAAGGAGGCAGAAGGCGATGCGAGTTGGAGCTTTTGTACTGGCGGCCCAGTTCCCGGGCCAGGGCCAGGGGGAAGCGCTGCACAGAGCGGTGCGCACGGCGGAGGTCGCCGAGGAGTCCGGACTGGACTCGGTCTGGCTGGCCGAGCACCACTTCGTGCCGTACGGCACCTGCCCGTCGGCCGTGACACTGGCCGGCCTGCTGCTGGGGCGCACCCGGCGCATACGGGTGGGTACGGCGGTCAGCGTGTTGCCGAACATACATCCGGTGGCGCTCGGCGAGCAGGCGGCGTTGCTGCACCTGCTCTCCGGCGGGCGCTTCACGCTCGGCGTGGGCCGGGGCGGGCCGTGGGTCGACCTGGAGGTCTTCGGGTCGGGTCTCCAGGCGTACGAACGGGACTTCCCCGAATCGCTCGACCTGCTGCTGCGCTGGCTGCGCGAACCGCGGGTGTCGGCGGACGGCGAGCGCTACCGGTTCCGTGAAGTCCCCGTCGTACCAAGGCCGGACGAACTGATCGACGGCGCCGGCGGGCCCGAGGTCGTCGTGGCGTGCACGTCCGCGAAGAGCGTGCGGCTGGCGGCCGAGCGGGGACTGCCGATGCTGCTGGGGATGCACTGCGGGGACGAGGAGAAGGCAGAGATGGTGGCCCTCTGGCGTACCCACGCCATCGCCGCCGGCCGCACACCCGAGGAGGCCGACGGCGCGGCGCACGTGTCGGCGGGGGTGGCGCAGATCGCCGACGGCCGTACGGAGGCGACCGAGACGCTGGTGAAGGCCATGCCGGGCTGGCTGCGGCAGGGCCTCGGCGCCCATGTGACGGTGGACGGCAGGCCCAGGTCGATGCGCGATCCCGTCGCGTACACGGAGCTGCTGTGCGGTCTGCATCCGGTGGGGCCTCCCCGGCTCGCCGCCGACCGGCTGGCGGCCACGGCGGAACGCACCGGAATCACGCGCTTCGCGCTGCTCGTCGAGGGCTCCGGGGACCTGGCGGCCACGGAGGAGAACGTACGGAGGGTGGGGGCCGAGGTGCTGCCCCAACTGCGCTGAGGCGGCGGCGCGTACGCTCGTCGCGGTACGAGGCCGGGCTCAGGCGCTCGGGCTCAGGCGCTCGGTATCACGCGGTCGGTATCACGCTGGACGCTGGACGACGTACGCCGGGCGAGGTCTGGGCCTGGCGAGGTCGGGCCGGTCGTCCGGCGGATCCCTGTGTCGGCCCAGGAATCCGCCGACAGACCGAAGCCGTCAGCAGTCCCGGAGCTCCGGGGACTGGTTCAGCAACTGTCCCCTGATGGAAGTGAAGCGGGCGAGCCTCTCGTCGACCGAGGGGTCCAGCGGGAACACCGCGACCCGGTGACAGTTCTGGAATGCCAGACGCACTCCGAAGTGGCGCTGAAGCGCACCGCGGATCGCGTCACTGGCGAGTGCGCGCAGCAGCTGACCACGTGCCTGCTCGTCCGGCGGCGGCGTCTGGTTGTCGGCGAACTCTCCGCCGTCCACCTTCAGCTGGGCCACCAAGGAGCTGATCATCTCCCACGCGAAAGGCAGGGAGGTCCGGACGCAGTCGACGAATTCGGCTTCGTCGACCTCGCCTCGCTCGGCCTGCTCCAACAGTGCCGGTGAGACGTCGAGCGACATGGGTTCTCCTCTCGTGACCCCAGACAAACTGGGGCCTTACGGGCAGGGAAGGGGGAGACGACGACGCAGCGTGCACGACCGGCGACCTCCTGCATCCACGTTATGCGTGCTGTCCGGACCGCACCAGGCGAATGGGAACACAACCGGCCACAAACGAACGGGGCTTGAGGGGCGAATCGCGGCGAACGTCGACAGTCGAGTAGCGTTGCGGACCATGCGTCTCGTCATCGCCCGCTGCTCCGTCGACTACGCGGGCCGGCTCACCGCCCACCTGCCCACCGCCCCCCGTCTGATCCTGGTCAAAGCTGACGGGAGCGTGTCGATCCACGCGGACGACAGGGCGTACAAACCGCTCAACTGGATGTCACCGCCCTGCACCCTCAAAGAGGGCACCGGCGACGATGTCGGAGTATGGACGGTCGTGAACAAAGCGGGCGAGAAACTGATCATCACGATGGAGGAGATCCTCCACGACTCGTCACACGAACTCGGAGTCGATCCGGGCCTGATCAAGGATGGCGTGGAAGCACACCTCCAGGAGCTTCTCGCCGACCGCATCGAGACACTGGGCGACGGCTACAGCCTGATCCGCCGCGAGTACCCCACCGCGATCGGCCCGGTGGACATCCTGTGCCGGGACGCGGACGGCGCGACGGTCGCGATCGAGATCAAACGCCGCGGCGACATCGACGGCGTGGAACAACTGACGCGCTACCTCGATCTGTTGAACCGCGACCCCCATCTCTCCCCGGTCCGCGGCCTGTTCGCGGCCCAGGAGATCAAGCCCCAGGCCCGCGTACTGGCGACGGACCGCGGCATCGGGTGCGTGGTGCTGGACTACAACGCGCTGCGGGGCATCGAGGACGACAAACTGCGGCTGTTCTGAGGCACGAGCCCCCGCCGCCCGTTGCGCCTCGCGCTCACGGCCGCAGGCACTCGCCCTGCGGATCGAAGCAGACGAGCCCGTGCTCGCGAGCCAGCGTGGCGGCGTACTCGGACACTTCGTCAGCCTTGCTATAGGACATGAGCAGATACACGATCGGCCCCGAGGCCTCGTCGATGACCGGTGGCGACGCCCACACGACTCTCCCGTCGACGTCGTCGGGGTATCGGTCGAGCAGCGCCTCGACGTAGGCCACGACGGACGGCGCCGGAGGCACGACGTCGTCGTCCGAGTCGAGGTAGCGCTCATAGAGCTCGTCGTAGACGTCGCAGGCCCGGTGGTTGTCGAGTGGACGTTCACCGTGCCACACGGCGAGGTCGTAGGTCATGGGCGAATCGTCGCAGGGGACAGCTGGGCCGGAGTCAGCAGGCTCCCCGGGCGTACGGCGCGAACAGCAGGTGCCAGTTGGCCACGGTGGAGCCGGGTGGGTGTCCGGCCTCCCTCGTGGCCGCGGCGAGCAGGTACAGCAGGTGCCCTTGGGCGGCGCCGGCGTCGCCGGTCTCCAGGGTCGTGGTGGTGAACGTGCGCTGTTCGTCGGTCCACACCAGGCCCGAGCCGTCGACCGAGGCCCGGACCAGGTCCGCCCAGTAGCGCTCGTCGTGGGCGCCCGTGCGCTGGCGCATGTGCCGTGCGGCGAACCGCGCCATGGCCGCCGCGTCGTCGATCAGCGGCGAGAGCACCTGGTCGGACGTGAAGTCGAAGCCGAAGAAGAAGCGGCGGCCGTCGAGGACCAGCGATTCGATCCCGCCGATCGCACCGGTACGACCGGGCAGCCCGGCGGTCAGGTCCACGGTCTCGTTCACCGGTGAGGTGCCCGCCTGTGTTCCGTCGACTGCCATGGTGGGCCCCTCGTCCGTAGAGCTGTCTGTGGAGGTGTCTTTGGAGTTGTTGTCTTTGGAGTTGTCTATCGCATCCCACTGACATTCCTCCCCGGCCGACGGAAATCGCTTGCCGGACACCGCGCCCGCTGGCAGCGTCGCCCCTCGTGCCCGAAACCGACGCGGTGCCGCCGCCCTCCAGTACCGGCCTGGCGTCGGGGCGACCGCTCCACTCCCCCGCCTTCCGGTGGTACTTCGCCGGCTGGTCGGTCTCCGCCGCCGGCAGCGCCATGTCGCCCATCGCGTTGGCCTTCGGCGTACTGGAGGTCACCGACAGCGCCACATGGCTCTCCGCTGTCCTCATCGCCTCCATGGTCCCGATGATCGCGACGATGATCCTCGGCGGCGGCATCGCCGACCGCTACCGCCGCGACACCGTGCTGCGCCACGCGAGCCTGGGCGCCGGCGTCGGCCAGGCCGGTGTGGCGATCCTCCTTCTCACCCACCAACACCCGGCGCTTCTGCTGCCGTTGGCCGCCCTCAACGGCGTCTGCCAGGCGCTGACCAAACCGGCGATGCGGGGCATCGTCCCGCAGTTGGCGAGCGGACAGGGCATCCAGCCGGCCAACTCCCTGCTGGCCTCCGCCGGGAACACCGCCCGGATGGTCGGTCCCGCCCTCGCCGGTCTGCTGACCGTCTCCGTAGGAGGTGGCTGGGCGATCGCCGTGGACGCCGCGTCCTTCTTCCTGGCGGCCGGCTGCTTCGCCCGTATGTCCCTCCCTGACCTGCCGCCCCGGGCCAAGGGCGCCCCGACGATGCTCGCCGAACTGCGGCAGGGCTGGGGCTACTTCAGCTCCCGGCCGTGGATCTGGTCGGTGACGCTGGCCTTCGCCGCCCTCAACGCCGTCACCATGGGCGTCTGGCACATCCTGGGGCCGGTGCTGGCCGACGACACGATCGGCGCCGAGGGTTGGGGCCTGGTGCTGAGCGCCCGCGCCGCCGGGTCGCTGATCGCCACCGTGGCGATGATGAGGCTGACGGTACGACGGCCCATGGTGCCGGCCCTCTCCTTGATGACCCTGGCCGCCGCCCCACTGATCCTCCTCGGCACCGGCGCGAACACCTTCTGGCTGGCCGCGGCGGCGTTCGCCGCCGGGGTGGCCGCCGAGTTCTTCACCGTCGTATGGTCGACGGTCTGGCACGTCCACGTCCCGGAGCGCCTGAGTTCCCGGGTCGGCGCCTACGACGAGTTCGGATCGTTCGTGTCCATCCCGCTCGGCCAACTGTCCGTCCCGATCCTCGCGGCGGCGTTCGGCACGGCGCCGGTGGCCGTCACGGGCGGCGTGCTGGTGGCGGTGGCCATGCTGCTGCCGCTCCTGCTGCCGTCACTGCGGCGAATAGAGACGCCGTGACGTCCGGGGCCGCTCGTGGCAGGGGCGTTGGGCGTCTGTGTTGCCGCCTCCTGCCCGGCCCCGTCAGGACGCCGGCCCGGCCGGGACCTCGGTGGACGTGACCTCGACGTAGTCGTCGACCCTGACGAGTGCCATGCCGTCCGGGGCCGCCCCGTTGTCGTGTCGTCCGGGCCGGTCGGATCACCGACGCCGGTCAGATCACCGACGGAGTCGTGTCCGGCGAGTCCGACGGAGACGACGCGTCGTCCGACGGGGACGCCGACGTCGGGTCCGCCGGGATGCCCACCGTCGCCGACTCCGGGGGCGGTGGCGGAGTCGTCGCCGGCGGGGGCGACGTCGGGGTGGACGGCGGAGAGGACGTGGGAGTCGACGGCGGAGGCGAGGTGGGGGTCGACGGGTCCGGGCCCGGAGTGGTCTTCGTCGGGTCCGGGGGGTTCGGGTCGTCGCCCGGGTCCGACGGGTCGTCCGACGGGCTGCCGGACGGGTCCGGGGACTCGGAGCCCTCGGTCGTGCCGACTGTCGGCGTGCCCGAACCGGTCGTGGCCGGGACGCCGCCCGGCTTGGCCGGCTTCTTCGTGCTCGCGTCCGTCGGCGTCTCGGTGTCGTCGTAGCCGCCGGTGCCGTCGTCGTCCGCCGAATGGTCCGTCTGGACCCGGTCCGTGGGCGAGGTGTCGTTGCCCGAGGCGCCGAGGGTCACGACCGTGCCCAGTACGGCGGCGAGCACCGCGCCGGCCCCGGCGGCGACCAGGTTGCGGCGGGCGCCCCCCAGCACCGGACGGCGTCGGCGTACGGACGGTCCGGCGGTGGCGCTGCCCGCCACCGGGGTGTCGTCGCGCCGGGTCACCAGCGTCATCCGGTCGTCCGGCGACGGTGGCCTCAGGACGGGGACGACCATCGAGACGCCGCGCGGCGGCGACACCGGCAGCTCGTTATTGGCCGGGCGGAAGGCGACCGGGGTGTTCCCGTTCTCGCGGTCGGTGACCAGGGCCAGCGCCCTGCGGCCGGACACCGTGCCCCGCTTGTCCGCCACCGCCCCGCGCATGCCGATCGAGGTCTCCAGTTCGGCGCGGGCCCGGTCCAGGCTCCCGACGCAGAGTGCGAGGATCCCCAACTCGTGGTGGAAGTACGCCTCTTCGGCGACCTCTCCGGCGATCCTGGCCGCCTCCTGGCCGATCCGCAGCGCGCGCTCCCACGCGCCCCAGTGCAGCCCCGCCAGGAAGGCGGGTGCCGCGCCCCTGGCCAGCAGGACCGCGGCGCTCGCGTGGCCCGCCTCGCCGCTGGACACCAGGGGCGTCATCGCGGCGAGCAGCGCGTCCGCCTCCGTGGAGGCCCGTCGCGGGGTGACCGACGGATGGCCCGCCCACCAGGTGAAGTGCTGGACGGCGACGTGCGCGCGGGACGTGGCCTCGTCGCCGTAACCCCGCGCCTCCAGTTGGGCGAGTGCTCCGGCGGCGAGCCGGTAGCGCGGGCCGACGGGCGAGAGGAGACCGGCGTTCATCAGTTCGCCGACGGCGGCGTCGGCGTGGGTGTCGCCCACCAGGGCCGGCAGATGGGCCTGGTGCGGCACCTCGCCGCCGAGCGCGACGGCGAACCGCAACGTCTCCCGCGCGGCCTCGCCCAGCCGGGAGGCGAGCAGCACCGCGGGCGCGGCGCCCTCGCCGAGGGTCGGCAGCGGTACGTCGTAGCCGTCGGCGGTGAGCGCCTCGTCGGCGAATCCCTCGCTCCGGCGCTGTCCTTGGCCGTACGGCGCGTCCGCCAGCTCGTGGACGAAGACCCCGTCCGCCTCGTACGGCTCCGGGTCGGCGCGCAGGCGGTCGCGCCCGCGCAGCAGCGCCCCGGCCTGGACGAAACGCTGCGGCAGCCCCTCGGACTCGAACCAGAGGTCGCCGGCCCAGTTCGCCTCCTCGTCCGTCAGCGGGCGCCCCGTGGCGCGCTCCAGCAGGTCGAGCGAGGCGCCGCGGCCGAGACCGCCGAGCAGGACCTCTTCGAGCCGCGAGCGCGATATGGGGGCGTCGACGTCGGGGGTGACGGCGAGGAGGAAGGCGCATTCGGGTGCGGCTTCGAGGAGTTCGTCCAGCGGCTCGCCGCCGAATTCGAGGTCGTCCACGACGACGATCGCGCCGATGCCGTTGACGAGCCGCAGCAGTCCGGCGCGGTCGGGGCGGTGCAGCACGGACCGGTACACACCCGCGTACAGCTCGTACAGCAGCTCGGTGACGGTGCGGTGGTGGCCGGAGAGCCGTACGACCCCGTCCGGCGCGAGGTCCTCGCAGTCGGCGGCGACGGCTTCGAGGAGTGCGGTACGGCCGGAGCCCGCCGACCCGGTGAGGCGTACGGAGCGGCCGCGGCCCAGCAGTCCGACGAGCTGTTCGCGCTCCTCCTGACGCTCCAGCAGCGGGAGCGGGGGCGCGCCGGGGCCCGGCGGTATGGGCGGACGGCCGGCGCGGCGCTGCTCGGCGCGCTCGTCGGCGTCGAGCCTGACGAGGGTGGGCGGCTGCGAGCCCGGCGGGCATGGCTCGATCTCGCTGCCGTCGACGGGGTTGACGGTGATCAGGAAGTCGCCCGAGATCAGCTCGACGGTGCGCGCGGGCGTCGGGTGCGTGAGCCACGGGTTCGGCCGGTCGGCGGCCTCGGCGGGTCTCTCGTCGCCGCGCCCCGCTCCGGCGGGGCCGCTGCCCGCAGGACCGGCACCCTCGGGACGTGGGTCCGTCGGGTGTGTCGGGTCGGTCGGGTTCATCGTCAAAGCCCCCCAGATCGTGGCGTGCGGTTGCCCTCCCGGCCTCGCACGCCCCGCTGTCACTTCTGGTCCGGTGCCCGCCGCATGGGTTGTTGGTCGGCCGACGGCCGAAACCCTAAACCTCCGCACAGTATCCAGGAACAGCCGGGGTGCCACCCCGTCCGAGACGTCACGGTCTCGTGAGGATTGTGCGCGGTTTCACGGGCGGAGCCGGTGAGTTCGAGCGGTACGGACCGCTCGGCGTCGGAGCGGTACGGACCGCTCGGCGTGTTCAGACGCGCGGAAGCGATTCTGCTGCGATCCCGCCCTCGATGGCGAGGATGCGGTGCAGCCGGGTGGCCACCAGCAGGCGCTGCATCTGGGCCGGCACACCGCGCAGTACGAGTCTGCGCCCGCACCGTCCGGCCCGTCGGTGCGCGCCCATGATGACGCCGAGGCCCGTGGCGTCCCAGGAATCGAGTCCGGTCAGATCGAGCACCAGGTCGCCGGCTCCGTCGTCGACGGCCGAGTGCAGGACCGTACGGGCGTCCGCCGCGCTGCGTACGTCGAGGCGGCCCTCGACGACCAGCTCGGCGTGGTCGCCCCTGATGTACATATGCGCTCCCCGAATGCTTATGTGCTCCGCGTCTGTGTTCTCGGTCGTTGTGCGATGTCTTCGTGCGATGTCTTCGTGCAATGCCTTTGTGCAACAACTGACAGCCGTGCGGCCGAGGAAGTTGCCGTCCGTGAGCGAACTGATACCGAATTCACCCGGTGGGGTGAGGGCAGAACGGTCAGTGCTTGTAGAAGCCCTGCCCGCTCTTGCGCCCGATGTCACCCGCGTCCACCATCCGGCGCATCAGTTCGGGCGCCGCGAACTTCTCGTCCTGCGACTCCGTGTAGATGTTGTCGGCGGCGTGCAGCAGGATGTCGACGCCCGTGAGGTCGGCGGTGGCGAGGGGCCCCATGGCGTGGCCGAAGCCGAGCTTGCACGCGATGTCGATGTCCTCGGCCGTGGCGACGCCCGACTCCTGGAGCTTGGCCGCCTCGACGACCAGGGCGGTGATCAGCCGGGTGGTGACGAAGCCCGCGACGTCACGGTTGACGACGATGCAGGTCTTGCCGACCGATTCGGCGAACTCCCGTGTGGTGGCGAGAGTTTCGTCGCTGGTCTTGTAGCCGCGTACCAGCTCGCAGAGGTTCATCATCGGTACGGGCGAGAAGAAGTGCGCGCCCACGACGCGCTCGGGGCGCTCCGTCACGGCGGCGATCTTGGTGATCGGGATGGCCGAGGTGTTGGAGGCCAGGACGGCGTCGTCGCGTACGAGCTTGTCGAGCGTCCGGAAGATCTCGTGCTTGATGTCGAGCTTCTCGAACACGGCCTCGACGACGATGTCGGCGTCGGCCGCGGCGTCCAGATCGGTGGTCGTGGTGATCCGGGCGAGCGCGGCGTCCGCGTCCGCCTCTTCGAGCTTGCCCTTGGTGACGAATTTGGCGTACGAGGCGCGGATCGCGTCCTTGCCACGGGTCAGGGCCTCGTCGGTCACATCTCGCAGAACGACGTCCCAGCCCGCCTGGGCCGAGACCTGCGCGATTCCGGACCCCATGAGTCCGGCACCGATGACGGCGAGCTTCCTGGCCACGACGTACCCCTTGATTTCCGCTCCGGAACGGCGCGCGGCTTAACACGCGCTTTACATTTCCCTCTGCCGGAGGTTATCGGTCGTGAGCTGCCCTGTGGTGGTGAAGAGATGCGCGTCACGTCTCACATGACGGACGTCACATCCGCAGGCGCGCCGGGGCGGCTCATCAGCCTTGCCGTACAGCGTACTTGAGCACCTTTTCGCCCAGCACTTCCTCGATGTCGTCCAGCAGTGCGAGGGCTTCGCGCGAGGTCTCCTCGGGGGTCCGGCCGGCGAGCATCCGGCGGCCGACGAACGCCATGAGCGTGCCGTGCGCCCAGGCGAGCTGACCGGCCACCAGGGTGGGCAGCGTGTCGGTCTCCTCGGCGCCGGTCTCCTCGCGGAGCGTCTTCTCCAGATGGACGAGAAGCTCCTGCTGGATGTACCAGAGGCGGGACCTGAGCGAGTGCGAGTCCTCGACGACCTTCATGAACCGGTCGTGGCCGCTGTGCAGTCCGATGTTGGGCGAGACGGTCTCGGTCAGCTCGCGCAGTTCGCGCAGGACGGCGTCCGCCGCCGACTCGCCCGCGTCACGGCCCCGTACGAACCGGGAGAGCCGCTCGACGACGCCCTGGCTGCGGTCGAGGAAGAGGTCTTCCTTCGTCGAGAAGTAGTTGTAGACCGTGTTGACGGAGACGTCCGACGCCTCGGCGACCTCGGCGATGGTGACCGCGTCGAAGCCGCGCTCGACGAACAGATGCGTGGCGACGTCGGAGATGAACTGCCTGGTCTGGCGCTTCTTGCGCTCCCTGAGCCCTTCGGACATGCGCCTCAGTTTAGGGCGCGGCGCCCGCCCGGCGCCGTGGCCGTTTGGGCCCTCTGAATTTTTGGAGTCATTGCAAAATTTCAGTGACTCTGTTTTTCTGGGGCCATGCCAATCATCAGTACGGCCGGGCTCACCCGGTCCTTCGCCACCAAACAGGGCACCGTCGAGGCGGTGCGCGGCATCGATCTGACCGTGCGGGCCGGGGAGATCCTCGGCTTCCTCGGTCCCAACGGCGCGGGCAAGACCACCACCCTGCGGATGCTCACGACGCTGCTGGCACCCACCGGCGGTGTCGCGACGGTCGCCGGGTTCGACCTCGCCCGCGAGGCCGCGCAGGTGCGGCGCAGGATCGGTTACGTCGCGCAGTCCGGCGGCGTCGACCCGCAGATCTCCCTGCGCGAGGAGCTGATCACCCAGGCCCGGCTCTACCGGCTGACGAAGGCCGAAGCCGCCGCCCGCGCCGAGGAGTTGGCGCACGACCTCGGCCTGTCCGGCCTGCTCGACCGCAAGTGCGCGGCGCTCTCCGGCGGGCAGCGCCGGCGTCTGGACATCGCGATGGGTCTGACGCACCGTCCCGAGGTGCTGTTCCTGGACGAGCCGACCACCGGCCTCGATCCGGGCAGCAGGGCCGGTCTGTGGGACCTGATCCGCCGGATCCGTCAGGAGCACGGCACGACCGTCGTCCTCACCACGCACTACCTCGACGAGGCGGACGAACTCTCCGACCGGCTGGTCGTCGTCGACCACGGCGTGGTGGTCGCCGAGGGCGCGCCCGACGCGCTGAAGCGCGAGTACGGCGGCTCCCCCGGCGCCTCGCTCCAGGACACCTTCCTCGCGATCACCGGCCGCGCCCCGGCGCCGGGCGACGCCGTTCCCGTAGCCGTCTAGGAGGCTCCCGTCGTGTCCCCACTCGTCTCGTCCCTGCTCTCGGACACCGCGCTGGTCTTCGGGCGGTACGCCCGCCAGACCCTGCGCTCCAAGTTCCAGATCCTCTTCGGCATCCTGATGCCGCTGCTGTTCCTGTTCTTCTTCGGGCCGCTGCTGACCGATCTGCCGCTCGGCACGAAGGCGGACTCCTGGCAGATCCTGGTGCCCGGACTCGTACTCCAACTCGCGCTGCTCGGCGCCTCGTTCGCGGGGTTCTCGATCCTGATCGAGAAGCAGACGGGGGTGCTCGAACGGATGCGGGTGACACCGGTCAGCCGGCTCGCCCTGCTGCTGGGGAGGGTGCTGCGCGACGCGGCGCTCTTCGTGTTCCAGTCCGTGCTGCTGGTCCTCGCCGCGCTGCTGATGGGACTGCGGGCGCCGCTGGGCGGGGTGCTCATCGGGTTCGTGTTCGTGGGTGTCCTGGCCGCCGCGCTGGCCTCGCTCTCGTACGCCCTGGCGATGAACGTCTCGACGCCGCAGGAGTTCGGCCCCGTCATCAACGCGCTGACGATGCCGGCGATGCTGCTCTCCGGTCTGGTGCTGCCGATGACCCTTGCCCCGCACTGGCTCGACCTGCTGTCGCGCGTCGTACCGCTGCGCTTCCTGGTGGACGCGGTACGGGCGGGATACGTGGGCGACTACACGAGCGCCGCGATGCTGTACGGCGCCTTGATGGCGGTGGCCCTCGCGGCGGTGTCACTGACCGTCGGCACCCGGGTCTTCCGCAAGGCCGACGCCTGAGCCCCACACGCCGCCGGGGCGACCTAGGCTGGGCACATGGTCAATCTGACGCGTATCTACACCCGTACCGGCGACCAGGGCACCACGGCGCTCGGTGACATGAGCCGTACCGCCAAGACCGATCCGCGGATCGGCGCCTACGCCGACGCCAACGAGGCGAACGCCGTCATCGGCGGGGCGATCGCGCTGGGGCAGCTCAGGGACGACGTCGTGAAGGTCCTCGTGCGGGTCCAGAACGACCTCTTCGACGTCGGCGCCGACCTCTCCACGCCGGTGGTCGAGGCGCCCGAGTTCCCGCCGCTGCGGGTCGAGCAGTCGTACATCGACAAGCTGGAGGCGGACTGCGACCTCTTCCTGGAGGAAGTCGAGAAGCTGCGGAGCTTCATCCTGCCGGGCGGTACGCCGGGGGCGGCGCTGCTGCACCAGGCGTGCACGGTCGTACGGCGCGCGGAGCGCTCGACGTGGGCGGCGTTCGAGACGCACGGGGAGACCATGAACCCGCTGACGGCCACGTATCTCAACCGGCTCTCCGACCTCCTGTTCATCCTGGCCAGGGTGGCCAACAAGGAGGTCGGAGACGTGCTGTGGGTGCCGGGCGGCGAGCGCTGACCGGACCTCAGCGGTCGCTGAGGGACTTGGCCCGCTCCGCGTCGGCGGTCCCGCCCGGGGCCCTCTTCGGGAAGACCGTGTAGGCGAGCGCCCACACCATGTTGACGCCGATCAGGAAGACCATCTTCTGCTGCCACATCCGCAGCGAGTCGATCTTCCCGTCGGAGCCGACGTACCAGATCGCGGCCTGGAGCAGAGCGATGGCGATGCCCGACGCCACGATCCACCGCGCAGCCGTCCACCACTCGTGGATCGCGCGGGCCTTGCCGTACTTCGGCGGCCTCACCGGCGGCGGGCCGCCCGCGAAGCGGTGGGCGAAGCGCGCGTCGGCCCACTTGATCAGCTCCGGGCCGAGGGCCACGGAGAACCCGATGTACACCGCCGCGAGGCCGTGCTTCCAGTCCGGTTCGGCGCCGTTCTTGAGGTCGATCGCCGTCACGACCAGCAGCAGGACCTCCAACAGCGGTTCGCACAGCAGCACCGCGACCGAGGCGCGCGGCATCCTGGCGAAGTAGCGCAGGGCGAGCCCGATGCCCAGCAGCACCCAGAACCCGACCTCACAGATGATGATCAGCGTGACGATCACGACAGCCCCCTTCCGGCTCACTCCAAGCCTCCCGCCGTTCCGGGCCCCGATCGTCGTCGGCAGTGACGAACCGTGACTGCATCCTTCGATGTACCGCCTCCTCGGCCGTTACGGGGACGTGCCCGCGCGCGGCGCCGTGTTTGATGGTGGGATGACCGATTTCCCGCGCCCGCACCGCGAGGACGTCCTGATCGGCGCGGGCGGCCTGCTGGGTGGCGTGTTGCTGTGGTCGCTCGGGCTGCACACCCAGGGCGGCCGGTGGCTGTCCGGCTTCTGGGTGCTGGTGCCCCTCGTCGTCATCTCCCTGATGGAGCTGGTGCGCAGGAGCGCGCCCCGCACGGCCCTGGCCGTCGGCACCGTGGCACTGGTCGCGGACCAGTTCACCACCGGCAGTGTGGCGACGATCGCGATGTTCACGGACCTCGTGTACGCGGCGGTGCTGTACGGGAGCCCGTCCGCCGCCCGCCGGATCCCCTGGGGCACGGCGCTGATCTCGATCAGCATCACCGTGGGGACGCTGAGCTGGCTCCGTACGCCCGAGGCGCTGCTGCTCGGTGTGGTCGCCGCCGCGATCAGTGTCGCCCCGGCCACCACCGGTGTCCTGGTGCGCAATCACCGCGACGCCGCCGAGGCCGCCCGGCTGCGGGCCGAACAGACCGCGCTGCTGGCCGAGATGGACCGTACGCAGGCCGTGACGGCCGAGCGCGCGCGGATGGCCCGTGAGCTGCACGACATGGTCGCCAACCATCTCTCGGCCATCGCGATCCACTCCACCGCCGCGCTCTCGCTCGACGACGCGCGGACCACGAAGGACGCGCTGACGGTGATCCGTGAGAACAGCGTCGCCGGACTGGCCGAGATGCGGCGGCTCATCGGGCTGCTGCGGGACGCCGCCGACGACCAGGACCCGGCCCCGGCGCCGACGCTGCGGGCGCTCGACTCGCTCGTCGAGCAGGCCCGTACGAACGGCGCGTCCAGCGAGCTCACGTTCACACTGGCGGACCGGCGGGGCGAGGGCGCGCCGCTGCCCGCGCCGGTCGAGATGGCGGCGTACCGCATCGTCCAGGAGTCGCTGACCAACGCGCTCAAGCACGCGCCGCCGGGCCCGGTGACGGTGTCCCTGGACCACTCGCGGCGCGCGCTGCGCGTCGAGGTCGTCAGCAGGTACGGCGACCGGCCCGGCCCCCGCGCGCCGGGCTCCGGCGCCGGGCTCGTCGGGATGCGCGAGCGAGTCGCCCTGCTGGAGGGGGAGTTCGAGGCGGGACCGGTCACGTCGGACGACGCGGACGGCGGCAAGATCTGGCGGGTACGGGCGGAACTGCCCGTCGACGAGGGGAACGGCGCTTCATGACGATCCGGGTTCTGGTGGCCGAGGACCAGTCGGCGGTGCGCGCGGGACTGGTGCTGATCCTGCGCAGCTCGAAGGAGATCGAGGTCGTGGGCGAGGCCGGGGACGGCGAGGAGGCCGTCCGGCTGGCCCGCGAACTGCGCCCGGATCTCGTGCTGATGGACATTCAGATGCCGCGTCTCGACGGGGTGTCCGCGACGCGGCAGGTGGTCGAGGAGAAGCTGGCCGACGTCCTCGTACTGACGACGTTCGACCTCGACGAGTACGTCTTCGGCGCGCTGCGCGCCGGCGCGTCCGGGTTCCTGCTGAAGAACACCGAGGCGCGGGAACTGATCGAGGCGGTAAGGACGGTGGCGCGTGGCGAGGGTCTGATCGCGCCCGCCGTGACGCGCCGGCTGATCGCGGAGTTCGCCTCGCCGAAGGCCGTACGACCGGCGAACGCGCCGGACCTCACGGTGCTCGACGCCCTCACCCGACGCGAGCGCGAGGTGCTGTCGAGCCTGGGCGACGGGCTATCGAACGCCGAGATCGCGCGGCGGCTCGACATGGCCGAGGCGACGGTCAAGACGCATGTCAGCAGGCTGCTGGGCAAGCTGGAGCTGCGCAGCCGGGTGCAAGCGGCGGTTCTGGCGCAGGAGTTGGGGATCTGAACGGACCCCGGGCCGGGGACGTACCAGATGCCGTGACGAACCTCGTCACGCCTTTGGTCTGGACCTATTGACGATTGGTCCAGACCTCCTTACTCTCACGCCACTGACTAGTGCGCGAGCTTTCGCAAGAGTCGGGTGTCACGGACCAACCCGGACCATCCCCGAACTGCTCCGAACTCACTCGAGGAGTACCCCTTGAGCACGAAGACGTCCGTCCGAAGAGCCAGATTCAGATCCAGATCCGTCGCGGCGCTGACCGCACTGCTCCTCCCCCTCGCCGCCATGGTCGGCCTGGCCTCCCCCGCCGAGGCCGCCACCTCGGCGACCGCCACGTACACCAAGAAGTCCGACTGGGGCACCGGCTTCGAAGGCTCGTGGACGGTGAAGAACACCGGTACCACCACCCTCAGTTCCTGGACCGTCGAGTGGGACTTCCCCGCCGGCACCGGCGTCGGCTCCGCCTGGGACGCCACGGTCACCAAGAGCGGCACCAACCACTGGACCGCCAAGAACGTCGGCTGGAACGGCACCCTCAACCCGGGCGCCTCCGTCACCTTCGGCTTCAACGGCACCGGCTCCGGCTCCGGTTCCCCCTCCGGCTGCAAGCTCAACGGCGCCTCCTGCGACGGCGGCAGTGTCCCCGGCGACACGGCCCCCACCGCCCCGGGCACCCCCACCGCGAGCGAGATCACGAACACGTCGGCGAAGCTCAGCTGGAGCGCGGCCACCGACGACAAGGGCATCAAGAACTACGACGTCCTGCGGGACGGCGCGAAGATCGCCACGGTCACCGGTACGACGTACACGAACACCGGCCTGACCGCGGGCACCAGTTACTCGTACAGCGTCCAGGCCCGTGACACGGCCGACCAGACCGGCCCGGTCAGCGGCTCGGTGGCCGTCAGGACCACCGGCGGCGGCACGGACCCGGGCACCCCGCCCGGCGACCAGGTCAAGCTCGGCTACTTCACCGAGTGGGGCGTCTACGACCGCAACTACCACGTCAAGAACCTGGTGACGTCCGGCAGCGCGTCCAAGATCACCCACATCAACTACTCGTTCGGCAACGTCCAGGGTGGCAAGTGCACCATGGGTGACGCGTACGCCGCGACGGACAAGGCGTACACCGCCGACCAGGCCGTCGACGGCGTCGCGGACACCTGGGACCAGCCGCTGCGCGGCAACTTCAACCAGCTGCGCAAGCTCAAGGCCGCCAACCCGAACATCAAGGTCCTCTGGTCCTTCGGCGGCTGGACCTGGTCCGGCGGCTTCGGTGACGCGGTGAAGAACCCGGCCGCGTTCGCGCAGTCCTGCTACGACCTGATCGAGGACCCGCGCTGGGCGGATGTCTTCGACGGCATCGACCTGGACTGGGAGTACCCGAACGCCTGTGGTCTGAGCTGTGACACCAGCGGCCCGGCGGCGATGAAGAACATGATGCAGGCCATGCGCGCCAAGTTCGGTGCCAACTACCTGGTCACCGCGGCCGTCACCGCCGACGCGTCCAGCGGCGGCAAGATCGACGCCGCCGACTACGCCGGCGCCTCGCAGTACATGAACTGGCTCAACGTCATGACGTACGACTTCTTCGGCGCCTTCGCCGCCCAGGGCCCCACGGCCCCGCACTCCCCGCTCACCTCGTACCCGGGCATCCCGCAGGCCGGCTTCAACTCCGCCGACGCGATCGCCAAGTACAAGGCGCAGGGCGTCCCGGCGAAGAAGCTGCTGCTCGGTATCGGCTTCTACGGACGCGGCTGGACCGGCGTCACGCAGGCCGCACCGGGCGGTACGGCGACGGGCGCGGCCCCCGGCACGTACGAGGCGGGCATCGAGGACTACAAGGTCCTCAAGAACACCTGCCCCGTCACCGGCACCGTCGGCGGCACCGCGTACGCCAAGTGCGGCAGCAACTGGTGGAGTTACGACACCCCGGCGACGATCGCCTCGAAGATGACCTGGGCCAAGAGCCAGGGTCTCGGCGGCGCGTTCTTCTGGGACTTCACCGGTGACACCGCGAACGGCGAACTCGTGACCGCGATCAGCAACGGTCTGAAGTAGCACACCTGAGTGGTACGGCGAGGGGGACGGCGCCCATGGGCACCGTCCCCCTTCGTCATGCCGTGAGGAACTCAGGCGACGTTCACCCGCTGGCCGGGCGGCGCCGCCTCCAGCCAGGCGAGAAAGCCGGTCAGCGCGTCCTCGCTCATCGCCAGCTCCAGGCGCGTCCCCTTGTGGTCGCAGCCGAGCACGACGGAGTCGGAGAGCAGCGCCAGCTCCTCCTCGCCCTCGGGCGCGCGCCGGGCGCGCACCTCGATGGCCGAGCGCTCAAGGCTGCGGCGGGGCCGCGGGGAGTACGAAAAGACCCGGAACCAGTTGATCCGGTCGCCGCTGTAGCGGGCCACGCCGTACACCCAGCCCTTGCCGGACGTGTCGGGTTCCTCGGCCACGTTCCAGCGCAGTGAACAGTCGAAGGTCCCTCCGGACCGCTGGATCAGCCGTCGGCGCAGCCCGAAGACGAAGAGCCCCACCGCAACCAGTACGACGACGAGTCCACAGACAAGCAGAGCGAGGACCATCAATACCGACCTCCTCGCCTCATCGAGTAACCCGTACGAACGAACAGAAACAGCGGCCGCATCACCTCAGCCGCGACACGGTCTGGATGACTCCAGAACGGGCCGCGGCTGAGGGTAATTCCAGGAGCGGTGCGTCAGCGCACCGCCACAGCGCGCAGTCGGACATCGGCGCGACGCTCGGCGGCGTCGTCCTCACCCGACTTGGCACGCTCCAGCGCGCGCTCGGCGCGCTGGGCATCGATCTCGTCGGCAAGCTCGGCGATCTCCGCGAGCAGCGAGAGCTTGTTGTCGGCGAACGAGAGGAAACCGCCGTGCACAGCGGCGACGACCGTTCCGCCCTCGGTCGTACGGATGGTCACGGGGCCCGACTCCAGCACACCGAGCAGCGGCTGGTGACCGGGCATGACGCCGATGTCGCCGGACGTGGTGCGCGCGACGACCAGGGTGGCCTCGCCGGACCAGACACTGCGGTCCGCGGCGACCAGCTCGACGTGCAGCTCAGCAGCCAAGGGTGGCTCCTCGGGTCACCACCCGGCTTTGTCGCCGGGTGTTGGTCTAGATTCTATGGGGTTCACGATCGGCGCTTCGGAGGGGGGCGGTTCGAGCCCGCCCCCCGCCGAACGAGTCGACGACTCGGGTGAGTCGACGGCTCAGGAGATGCCGAGCTCCTTGGCGTTCGCCTTCAGGTCCTCGATACCACCGCACATGAAGAACGCCTGCTCCGGGAAGTGGTCGTAATCCCCGTCGCAGATCGCGTTGAACGCGGCGACCGACTCGTCGAGCGGTACGTCGGAGCCGTCCAGGCCGGTGAACTGCTTGGCGGCGTGGGTGTTCTGCGACAGGAAGCGCTCGACGCGACGGGCACGGTGGACAACGAGCTTGTCCTCCTCGCCCAGCTCGTCGATACCGAGGATCGCGATGATGTCCTGGAGGTCCTTGTTCTTCTGCAGGATTCCCTTGACGCGGCTGGCCGTGTCGTAGTGCGCCTGCGAGATGTAACGCGGGTCCAGGATGCGGGACGTCGAGTCCAGCGGGTCCACCGCCGGGTAGATGCCCTTCTCCGAGATCGGACGCGACAGCACGGTCGTCGCGTCGAGGTGCGCGAAGGTCGTGGCCGGGGCCGGGTCGGTCAGGTCGTCCGCCGGCACGTAGATCGCCTGCATCGAGGTGATCGAGTGACCGCGGGTCGAGGTGATGCGCTCCTGGAGCACACCCATCTCGTCCGCCAGGGTCGGCTGGTAACCCACCGCGGACGGCATACGGCCGAGCAGCGTGGAGACCTCGGAACCGGCCTGGGTGAAGCGGAAGATGTTGTCGATGAAGAGCAGCACGTCCTGCTTCTGCACATCGCGGAAGTACTCCGCCATGGTCAGGGCGGACAGGGCGACCCGAAGACGGGTGCCCGGCGGCTCGTCCATCTGGCCGAAGACCAGCGCGGTCTTGTCCAGGACGCCCGACTCGGTCATCTCGTCGATGAGGTCGTTGCCCTCACGGGTGCGCTCACCGACACCGGCGAACACGGAAACACCGTCGTGCAGCTTCGCCACACGCATGATCATTTCCTGGATGAGGACCGTCTTGCCGACGCCCGCTCCACCGAACAGACCGATCTTGCCGCCCTTGACGTACGGGGTCAGCAGGTCGACGACCTTCAGGCCGGTCTCGAACATCTCGGTCTTGGACTCGAGCTGGTCGAAGGCCGGGGCCTTGCGGTGGATCGGCCAGCGCTCGGTGATCTGAGCCTTGCCCTCCGGGTCGTTCAGAATCTCGCCGAGGGTGTTGAACACCTTGCCCTTGGTGACGTCACCGACGGGCACCGAGATACCGGCGCCGGTGTCCGACACCACGGCCTGGCGGACCAGACCGTCGGTCGGCTGCATCGAGACGGCGCGAACGACTCCGTCACCCAGGTGCTGGGCGACTTCGAGCGTCAGCGTCTTCCTCTTGCCGTCCTCGGCCGGGTCGGCCACCTCGACGTGCAGTGCGTTGTAGATCTCCGGCATCGCGTCGACGGGGAACTCCACGTCGACGACCGGGCCGATGACCCGGGACACGCGGCCTGTGGCCGTGCTTCCCGGGGTGGCCGCCTCAACTGTGGTCGTCATTACTTTTCACTCCCCGCGGTCGCGTCGGCCAGGGCGCTGGCGCCACCGACGATCTCGCTGATTTCCTGGGTGATTTCGGCCTGGCGGGCCGCGTTGGCAAGCCGGGAGAGGCTCTTGATGAGATCCCCGGCGTTGTCGGTCGCCGACTTCATCGCGCGGCGGGTGGCCGCGTGCTTGGAAGCGGCGGCCTGGAGCAGCGCGTTGTAGATTCGGCTCTCGACGTAGCGCGGCAGCAGGGCGTCGAGGACGTCCTCCGCCGACGGCTCGAAGTCGAACAGCGGCAGGATCTCGTGCTTCTGCGCCGCGTCTGTCTTGTCGTCGTCCCCTTGACTCGCCGACGCGTCGGCGAGGGAGAGGGGCAGCAGCCGGTTCTGTACCGGCGTCTGCGTCAGCATCGAGACGAACTCGGTGAAGACGATGTGGAGTTCGTCCACGCCGCCGTCCGCCGTGTCCCGCTGGACCGCCTCGATCAGCGGCCCCGCGACCTTCTTGGCGTCCGCGTAGGTCGGACTGTCGGTGAAGCCGGTCCACGACTCCGTGACCTTGATCTCACGGAAGCCGTAGTAGGCGACACCCTTGCGGCCGACGATGTACGTGTCGACCTCTTTGCCCTCACTCGTGAGCCGCTCGGTGAGCCGCTCCGCCGCCTTGATGGCGTTGGAGGAGTAGCCGCCGGCCAGTCCGCGGTCGCTCGTGACGAGCAGTACCGCGGCCCGGACCGGAGACTCGACCTCCGTGGTCAGGGGGTGCTTGGTGTTGGATCCGGTCGCCACCGCCGTGACCGCGCGGGTGAGCTCGGTCGCGTACGGCGTGGATGCCGTCACCTGGCGCTGCGCCTTGACGATGCGCGAGGCGGCGATCATCTCCATCGCCTTGGTGATCTTCTTGGTCGCGGTGACGGATTTGATGCGACGCTTGTAGACCCGGAGCTGGGCTCCCATGAGTCAGGTCCCTTCCGTCGTCACTTGGAGACGTTGACGCCGGCCGGGGCGTCGTCGCCCAGAAGCTTGCCGTCCGAGGTCTCGAACTGCTTCTTGAAGTTGGCGATGGCGTCACCGATGGACTCGACCGTGTCGTCCGACATCTTGCCGCCCTCGGCGATGCTGGTCAGCAGCTCCTTGCGCTCGCGGCGCAGGTGCTCCAGCAGCTCGGTCTCGAAGCGGCTGATGTCCTCGACCGGGACGTCGTCCATCTTTCCGGTGGTGCCGGCGAAGATGGAGACGACCTGCTCCTCGACGGGGTACGGCGCGTACTGCGGCTGCTTCAGCAGCTCGACCATGCGCTGACCACGCTGGAGCGACGCCTTCGACGCGGCGTCCAGGTCGGAACCGAAGGCGGCGAACGCCTCCAGCTCGCGGTACTGGGCGAGGTCCACGCGCAGTCGGCCCGACACCTGGCGCATGGCCCGGTGCTGGGCGGAGCCGCCGACTCGGGAGACCGAGATACCGACGTTCAGCGCGGGCCGCTGGCCGGCGTTGAACAGGTCGGACTCCAGGAAGCACTGGCCGTCGGTGATGGAGATGACGTTGGTCGGAATGAACGCCGACACGTCGTTCGCCTTGGTCTCGACGATGGGCAGGCCCGTCATCGAACCGGCGCCCATGTCGTCGGAGAGCTTGGCGCAGCGCTCCAGCAGACGCGAGTGCAGGTAGAAGACGTCGCCCGGGTAGGCCTCGCGGCCCGGCGGACGGCGCAGCAGCAGCGAGACGGCGCGGTAGGCGTCGGCCTGCTTCGACAGGTCGTCGAAGATGATCAGGACGTGCTTGCCCTGGTACATCCAGTGCTGGCCGATGGCCGAACCGGTGTACGGGGCCAGGTACTTGAAGCCCGCCGGGTCGGACGCCGGGGCGGCGACGATCGTCGTGTACTCAAGAGCGCCGGCCTCTTCCAGCGCACCGCGTACGGACGCGATGGTGGAGCCCTTCTGGCCGATGGCGACGTAGATGCAGCGCACCTGCTTGTTCACGTCGCCCGAGCGCCAGTTGTCGCGCTGGTTGATGATGGTGTCGACGGCCAGGGCGGTCTTGCCGGTCTGGCGGTCGCCGATGATCAGCTGACGCTGGCCACGGCCGATCGGCACCATCGAGTCGACGGCCTTGTAGCCGGTCTGCATCGGCTCGTGCACCGACTTACGGACCATGACGCCCGGAGCCTGCAGCTCCAGGGCGCGGCGGCCGTCGGTCGCGATCTCGCCGAGACCGTCGATCGGGGTGCCGAGCGGGTCGACGACACGGCCGAGGTAACCCTCGCCGACGCCGACGGAGAGCACCTCGCCGGTACGGGTGACCGACTGACCCTCCTCGATACCGCTGAACTCACCGAGGACGACCGCGCCGATCTCGCGCTCCTCCAGGTTCAGGGCGAGACCCAGGGTCCCGTCCTCGAACTTCAGCAGTTCGTTCGCCATGGCCGAGGGCAGACCCTCGACCTTCGCGATGCCGTCACCGGCAACGCTGACCGTCCCGACCTCCTCGCGCGAGGCCGCGTCCGGCTTGTACGACTGGACAAAGTTCTCCAGCGCATCCCGGATCTCCTCCGGCCGGATCGTGAGCTCCGCCATCTGGATTCCCTGCTCTCCTTGTTGGGCCCGAAGTTCTATGGGGGTCTGGGGGCGACCCCCAGGAATCTTCTGCAATTTCTGCACGGCCCAACCGGGCCGCAGTTCTTGATCTCTGTATGTGTGTCTGTAATCCGGCTATCACGTACCGACCGTCGGCCTTCAGCCGGCCAGCCGCCGAGTCGCCTCGTCGAGACGTTCCACGACGGTGCCGTTGACGACCTCGTCGCCGACGCGGACCGAGACTCCGCCGAGGACCTCGGGGTCCACGTCGAGGTTCAGATGCATCGGGTGGCCGTACAGCCTGGCCAGGGCCGCGCCGAGACGCTGCTTCTGGCCTTCGGTGAGCGGCACCGCCGACGTGACGACCGCCACCATCCGGTTCCGGCGCGCCGCGGCGAGCCGGGACAGGGTCTGGAGACCCGCTTCCAGGCTACGTCCACGGGGCTGGGTGACGAGGCGGACGACCAGACGCTCGGTGCTGGGGTTGGCCCGGCCGCCGAGCAGGCTGGTCAGCAGTGTGGTCTTGGCCGACACCGTCGCCGCCTGGTCGGTCAGCGCGGCACGCAGTTCGGTGCTGGACTCGACGATCCGGCCGAACCGGAACAGCTCGTCCTCGACGTCGTCGAGGCCACCGGCCCGCTGCGCGGCGGTCAGCTCGGCGAGAGCGGACAGCTCCTCCACCGAGTCGACCAGGTCACGCGGGCGTGACCAGCGGGACCGCACCATGCCGGTGACCAGGTCGGCGGTCTCGCCGCCCACCTGCCCGCCCAGCAGTCCGCCGGCCAGCTCGGCCTTGGACTCGCCGGACCGCGCCGGGTCGGTCAGGACCCGGCGCAGCGACACCTCGCGGTGGAGCAGCGCGGTGACGGCGGTCAGCTCGTCGGCGAGCTTCGCCGCGTCGACCGACGTGTTGTCGGTCAGCGCGTCGAGACGCTCGCGTGCGGCGGCCAGCGCCGCGCGGCTCGCCCCATTCATCGGGCAGCCTCGGCCTTCGACGCGCCGTCCTCGAGCTCGTCGAGGAAGCGGTCGATGGTACGGCTCTGCCGGGCACTGTCCTCGAGGGACTCCCCGACGAGCTTGCCGGCCAGGTCGGTGGCGAGCTTGCCGACGTCCCGGCGCAGCGCCGAGGCGGCGGCCTTGCGGTCGGCCTCGATCTGGGCGTGGCCGGCGGCGACGATCTCCTCGCGCTGCCGCTGCCCCTCCGCCTTCATCTCCTGGATGATGGTGGCGCCCTGTTCGGTCGCCTCCTGGCGGAGACGGGCCGCCTCGTGACGCGCTTCGGCGAGCTGGGCCTTGTACTGCTCCAGGACGCTCTGCGCCTCGGTCTTGGCCTCCTCCGCCTTCTCGATGCCACCTTCGATGGCCTCACGGCGCTCGTCCAGAACCTTGTTGATGTTCGGGAGGAGCTTCTTGGCGAGGAAGCCGAAGACGATGGCGAAGGCGATCAGGCCGATGATGAGCTCGTCAAGATGCGGGACGAGCGGATTCTGAGCCTCCGCCGCTGCCGCAACGTAGAGAGCGTTCACATCAATGCCTTCCGTGAAAGGAAATGGGCTGTCGGTCCGGCTTACTGGTAGACGAAGCCCATGACGATGCCGATGAGGGCGAGCGCCTCACAGAAGGCGAAACCCATGATCTGGTTGGTGCGGATCAGGCCGGCCGCCTCAGGCTGACGGGCGAGGGCCTGGGTGCCGTTACCGAAGATGATGCCGACGCCGACGCCGGGGCCGATCGCGGCCAGGCCGTAGCCGATCGAGGCCACGTTGCCGACGACGGTGGTCTTGGCGGAGGCGAGGTTGACCAATTCGAGAGCAGCGGACATGCCGTTACTTCCTTCTCTTTCACGGACCGGGTGGGGGTTGGCCACCGGACGTCTGTTGGTTCTGGTTAACGGGGCCGGGCTCAGTGGCTCTTGGCGAGCGCGCCCTGGATGTAGCTGGAGGCCAGGAGTACGAAGACGTACGCCTGGACGGCCTGGATGAAGAGTTCGAAGATGGTCATGACGAGCACCATCACGAACGAGGCACCGGCGTAGACGAAGCCCAGCCCGTTCATCAGGTACCACGTGGCCAGCGTGAACATGACGATGAGCAGGTGACCGGCGAACATGTTGGCGAACAGCCGGACCGCGTGGGTGAAGGGCCTGATCAGCAGGTTCGAGAAGAACTCGATCACCACGACGAGCGGCAGGACCCAGCCGAGCGACTTGTCGTAGCCGGTGATGTTCTTCCAGCCACCGACGAATCCGTGGGTCTTGAACGTCAGGCTGACCCACACGATGTAGACGATGATCGCGAGTGCGGCCGGGAAGGCGATCAGCGAGGGGACCGGGAACTGGGCGAGCGGAATGATCGACCAGAGGTTCATCAGCCAGACGAAGAAGAAGAGCGACACCATCAAGGGGACGTACTTCTCACCGTCCTTCTTGCCGATGATCTCGTAGACGATGCCGCGGCGGACGAAGTCGTAACCGGCCTCGCCGATCATCTGGACCTTGCCCGGTACCAACTTCGGCTTGTTGAACGCCGCCCAGAAGAATCCGACAACCACGATCGTGCTCAGCAGAGCGAGCAGCATCGGCTTGTTGAATTCGAAGCCGGCCACCTCGAAGATCGG
Source organism: Streptomyces sp. NPDC057137 (assembly GCF_042670825.1). NCBI lineage: Bacteria > Bacillati > Actinomycetota > Actinomycetes > Kitasatosporales > Streptomycetaceae > Streptomyces > Streptomyces sp. NPDC057137. The sequence goes on from NZ_JBHUUW010000031.1 coordinate 59,217, forward strand.
CTTGTACATGAACGTATGGAGGCCCGGAGCCGGGAACCCGCAGCCGGAAAAGATATGGCAGCTCGCATCGAAGGCGAGGGTCTGGGGATCAGCACTCACCGCGGGCTCCTTCAGCGTGGCGCATAGGTACGGCAACCTCGTTGTGTCGGCGCGGCACGAAGCCACGGTTCGGCACTGGACTGGTCTGACAGATGTGGGGGCGGCTCTCAGGCATGGAGCCTCGCGATGGAACAGGCGTCAGCTCGGATGCCCGCGCCCGCAATGCCGCAGTTGGAACCGGACGATAGCAGGATCCCGAACGGGCACTTATCCCGGCCCTACCCTTCACGCCGAGGACCCCGTCTTCTCGGCCTTACCGGCTGTCGAGGACTCGGGTTCGACGTAGAGGATCTTGGCCTTCATGTACGCGCGGGCCTGCGCGGCGATCCAGACGAGGGTCGTCGCGAGGAGCGTGAACCCGAAGGCCTTCGGGTCGAAGAGCGTGGTGTCCTTGAAGACCGCGAGGAAGACGAGCAGCAGCAGCAACTGGGCGGTGTAGAGCATCAGCCCCATCGCCTGGAAGAGATGCGGCAGCGACTTCGCGGTGCGCTGGAGCACCGTGAGCCCGATACCCATGAAGAGAAGGACCACCACCACACCGACAGCGGCTCCCAGAGCGCCCTTGCCACCACTGACCACACCGCTGATCACCGCGGCGATGACGCCGGCGGCGGCGGTGGGTACGGCGGAATTGAGCAGGATCCGGACGTCGTTGGTCGGCATGGCGGCAGCTCCGCTTGCTGGGTGGGGCAGATGGTGTCGTCATGGACGAGCGTAGGCCCGGTCCGAGAGTTGGATTCTCGGGCCAACGGACCGTCGCACTACGGTCCTTCGGCTCTGGCGCCGGGTCTCGTGAACGGTATCACAAACTATTTGATGAGGTCTTTACCATGAACGTGTGCTTACCGTCACACATGAGGAGTAATTCGCGCGTCTGAGCCGGACACCGAGCCGTCTTGTCTGGTAATGCGGCGCGTTGAGGCAATTCTCAGTACGCCGAATCCGCCTTGCGTCGATCGGGAAAGTGAGATCGCGGTCCGATCGCGGTCGCCCCGTTGACGCCCGCCGGGACCGGAGCCGGTCCGTCGGCAGGTACGTCGTCGGTCGCCGGGGAATCGTGAGGCACCTGTGATCCGGCGCCCTCCGGGCTCTCCCGCGACTCCGGCGCCTCGTGGGCCGCGTCCGCCAACTCCCCCTGGCCGCGCCGCCGGCGGCGCCGGTAGCGGGGCGGCACGACGGCCTCCGCCCAGCGCGGGGCGCGCGGTGTGAAGCGGGGCAGCAGCAGGAGCAGCAGGCCCAGGGCGCTCAGCACGACGACGGCGAACACGATCCACATCGTGGACATGGTGGACGAGGAGTGGACCGAGTACAGCACCACACCGAAGGCGATCAGCGCCGACCAGAAGTACATGATCAGTACGGCCCTGCTGTGCGAGTGCCCGATCTCCAGCAGCCGGTGGTGGAGATGGCCGCGGTCGGCGGCGAACGGCGACTGGCCGTTCCAGGTGCGGCGCACGATCGCGAGGACGAGGTCGGCGACCGGAATCGCGATGATTGTCAACGGCAGCAGCAGCGGGATGAAGACCGGCAGCGCGGCGTGCGTCGCCTCACGGGTCGAGCCGTCCGCGTAGATCTTCAGGGCGTCCGGATCGACCTGCCCCGTAACGGAGATGGCGCCCGTCGCGAGGACCAGACCGATCAGCATCGAGCCCGAGTCGCCCATGAAGATCCGGGCCGGATGCATGTTGTGCGGCAGGAAGCCGATTCCCATGCCCATCAGGATCGCGGCGAACAGGGTGGCGGGGGCGGCGGCCTCGATGCCGTAGCCGTACCAAATGCGGTACGCGTAGAGGAAGAACGCCGCCGCGGCGATGCAGACCATGCCGGAGGCCAGGCCGTCGAGTCCGTCGACGAAGTTGACCGCGTTGATGGTGATCACGACGAGGGCGACGGTGAGGAGCGTGCCCTGCCACGACGTCAGCGCGACGGTGCCGACACCGGGAACCGGGATCCACAGGATCGTCAGACCCTGCATCACCATCACACCGGCGGCGATCATCTGGCCGCCGAGCTTGATCAGGGCGTCGATCTCGAACTTGTCGTCCAGGACGCCGATCAGCCAGATCAGCGCGGCTCCGGAGAGCAGCGCGCGCGGCTCGTTCGACTGCTCGAAGACCCCGCTGAGATTCTGCAGGTTGCTCGCGACCAGCAGTCCGGCGCACAGGCCGAAGAACATCGCGATACCGCCGAGACGCGGTGTCGGTTCGCGGTGGACGTCGCGGGCGCGGATCGCGGGCATCGCGCCGATCGCGATGGCGAACTTCCGCACCGGACCGGTCAACAGATATGTCACCGCGGCCGTCACGCAGAGCGTCAGCAGGTAATCACGCACAGGCTGCCCCACAGGAATCGCCGACCGTCTGAGCCACACACACTAACTCGGAGAAGGACGGCTGATGGAATGCGCGTAGCCACATGAGGTAAGGACTTACACGGCGGCGCGATGGTTGCACAAACTCGCCCCACCTTATGCCCCACCGCGTTTCTCACCGTACGTCGCCGCAGTTCAACGGTGTGCGAGCGGACGGGTGCCGGGCCGCTGTCAGTGCCGGGTCGGTACGCCCGTGAGCGCCGTCACCACCGGGTCCAGCGCCTGGTGGATCTCGTCGCCGATGGAGCGGAAGAAGGTGATGGGCGCGCCGTACGGGTCGTAGACCTCGTCCGCCTCCGCGTTGGGGGCCAGCAGCCACCCGCGCAGCGCGGCGGCGGCACGCACCAGCGCACGCGCGCGCTCGACCACGCCCTCGTCGAGGGGGTCGGGCAGCGTCGCCGGGTCTATGGCCCGTACGAGACGCGTGAACTCCTTCAGCGTGAAGGTCCGCAGCCCCGCCGAGTGCCCCATCGAGATGACCTGCGCCCGGTGGTCACGCGTCGCCGTGAGGACCAGGTCCGCGCGGATGACGTGCTCGTCCAGCAGCTCCCGCCCGACGAAGCCGGACGGGTCCGCGCCGAAATCCGCCAGGACGGCCTCCGCGTTGGCCTCCATCGAGGCCCCCTCGTGTCCCCAGGTGCCCGCGCTCTCCACGATCAGCCCGCCCGTGAGCCGCTCGCCGAGGCGGTCGCTCAGGGCATGCCGGTTCAGCCGCTCGGTGATGGGCGAGCGGCACACGTTGCCGGTACTGACGTGGAGGATGCGGAAGGTGTCGGGGAGTCCCGCTATGCCACGCCCCTCAGGGGCGGTCAATTGGCCACCTCGAGGTCGGGTACGACCTTGCGCAGCTCGTCGGCGTCGACGGCGCCCGCGCGCAGCAGCAGCGGGACCTTGCCGGTCACGTCCACGATCGACGACGGCACGATGCCGGGCGTCCGGCCCCCGTCGAGATACACCGACACGGCGTCCGCCAGCATCTCCTGCGCGGCGTCACAGTCCTCCGGCGCGGGGTGTCCGGTCAGGTTGGCGCTGGAGACGGCCATCGGGCCGACCTCGGTCAGCAGCTCGATCGCGACGGGGTGCAGCGGCATCCGGATCGCGACGGTGCCCCGGGTGTCACCGAGGTCCCACTGGAGCGAGGGCTGGTGCTTGGCGACGAGCGTGAGCGCGCCGGGCCAGAAGGCGTCGACCAGTTCCCAGGCCTGCTCCGAGAAGTCCGTGACCAGGCCGTGCAGGGTGTTCGGGGAGCCGATGAGCACGGGCGTGGGCATGTTGCGGCCCCGGCCCTTGGCGTCGAGGAGGTCGGCGACGGCCTCGGAGCTGAACGCGTCGGCGCCGAGCCCGTAGACGGTGTCGGTGGGCAGGACGACGAGCTCGCCGCGACGGACGGCGGACGCGGCTTCACGCAGACCGGTTGTACGGTCGGTCGCGTCGTTGCAGTCGTATCGCCGTGCCATCTAACTGCCCTCTTTCTTGATCTTTTGGTGTGCCCGGTTCGCAGGGATTCTCGCGGCCGTCACGGCATGGCCTTGCGGGCCGTCGCGAAGCGGGGGCGTTTGTTCAGGTCCGGGTGGTCGGCCGCGTCCGCCCAGCCGGCCTCCTCGCTGAAGATCCACGGGACCTGCCCGCCCTGGGTGTCCGCGTGCTCCACGACCACGAGGCCGCCGGGCCGCAGCAGCCGGTGCGCGGTGCGTTCGATCCCGCGGATCGTGTCGAGGCCGTCCTCGCCGGAGAAGAGCGCCATCTCCGGGTCGTGGTCACGGGCCTCGGGCGCCACGTACTCCCACTCGGTGAGCGGGATGTACGGCGGGTTGGAGATCACCAGGTCGACCTGGCCGTCGAAGTCGGGAAGGGCCGTCAGAGCGTCTCCGCGGTGCACGGTGACCCTGGACCCCTCGGCGTTCCTCCGCGTCCAGGTGAGGGCGTCCTCGGACAGCTCCACGGCGTGCACACGCGAGCGCGGCACCTCCTGTGCCATGGCGAGCGCGATCGCGCCGGATCCCGAGCAGAGATCGACGATCAGCGGCTCGACGACATCCATCGCGCGGACCGCGTCTATGGCCCAGCCGACGACGGACTCGGTCTCCGGCCGGGGCACGAACACCCCTGGCCCGACCTGGAGTTCCAGATACCGGAAGAAGACCCGCCCGGTGATGTGCTGGAGCGGTTCGCGGGCCTCGCGGCGCGCGACGGTCTCCCAGTAACGGGCGTCGAACTCCTCGTCCACGACGCTGTGCAGCTCTCCGCGCTTGACGCCGTGCACGAACGCGGCGAGTTCCTCCGCGTCGAACCGCGGCGACGGCACGCCCGCGTCGGCCAGCCGCTGGGTGGCCTGGGCCACCTCGGCAAGCAGCAGACTGCGGGGGGCGGGCCCGCGGCGGAGCCGCTGGGGGTCGCTGGGCCCCCCAGAAGGTGGCTGCACGCTGGTTCCTCCTGAGACGTAGACGGGGAGGGGGACGTGTTCGGTACGGGAGTGGCGGACGTGGGCTCAGGCGGCCGCGAGCTTCGCCGCCGAGTCGGCGTCGACGCAGGCCTGGATCACTGCCGCCAGCTCACCGTCGAGCACTTGGTCCAAGTTGTACGCCTTGAAGCCGACGCGGTGGTCCGAGATCCGGTTTTCCGGGAAGTTGTACGTACGGATCTTCTCGGACCGGTCGACGGTACGCACCTGGCTGCGCCGGACGTCCGCCGCGTTCTTCTCCGCCTCCTCCTGTGCCGCGGCGAGCAGCCGCGAGCGCAGGATACGCATGGCCTGCTCCTTGTTCTGGAGCTGGCTCTTCTCGTTCTGGCAGGAAGCGACGACGCCGGTGGGCAGATGCGTGATCCGGACGGCGGAGTCGGTCGTGTTGACGGACTGGCCGCCGGGGCCCGACGAGCGGTAGACGTCGATACGCAGGTCGTTGGCGACGATCTCCACGTCGACCTCCTCGGCCTCCGGCGTCACGAGGACACCGGCCGCCGAGGTGTGGATCCGGCCCTGCGACTCGGTCGAGGGCACCCGCTGCACGCGGTGCACCCCGCCCTCGTACTTGAGCCGTGCCCAGACGCCCTGTCCCGGCTCGGTGGCCCCGTTGCCGCCCTTGGTCTTCACGGCGACCTGGACGTCCTTGTAACCGCCCAGCTCGGACTCGGTGGCGTCGATGATCTCGGTCTTCCAGCCCACGCGCTCGGCGTACCGCAGATACATCCGCAGGAGGTCGCCGGCGAACAGCGCCGACTCGTCGCCGCCCGCGCCCGCCTTGATCTCCAGGATGACGTCCTTGTCGTCGCTGGGGTCACGCGGTACGAGCAGCAGGCGGAGCTTCTCGGTCAGCTCGTCGCGCTGCTTCTCCAGCACCTTGACCTCGGCGGCGAACTCGCCGGCCGACGCGTCCGTGGGGTCCGCCGCGAACTCCCGGGCCGTCTCGATGTCGTCCCCGGTCTGCTTCCAGGCGTGGAACGTCCCGATGATCGGGGTCAGTTCGGCGTACCGCTTGTTGAGCTTGCGGGCATGCGCCTGGTCCGAGTGGACCGACGGGTCGGCGAGCTTCTTCTCCAGGTCGGCGTGCTCGCCGACCAGTTCCTCGACCGCCTCGAACATTCGGGGGCTCCTGGGTTGCGTACGTAGGTGCTGCGCGAAGACGCTGTGAATGGTCTGAAGGGCGTGACGGGCATGTCTGCCGTGACCGCCGACCGCCGTGTCTGCCGTGACCGCCGCGAACGTGCTGCGGGACGGCAAAGCGCCGGTCTCGACGCCCCAGGGCAGGGGCACCGAGAACCGGCGCAGTGGCTCGCTACTTGTTGGCGGAGCCGGCGGCAGCCTTGCCGAAGCGGGCCTCGAAGCGGGCCACACGGCCACCGGTGTCGAGGATCTTCTGCTTGCCCGTGTAGAACGGGTGGCACTCGGAGCAGATTTCGGCACGGACGGAGCCCGATTCGATCGTGCTGCGAGTGGTGAACGACGCACCGCAGGTACAGCTGACCTGGGTCTCGACGTACGTGGGGTGGATGTCGCGCTTCAAGGTGTCTCCTAGGGAACATCCTCGCCAGGCGAGGAAGGCGCCGGGTCGCACGCGCGGATGCTCGTACGTGAACCGGGGCCGACGGACCAGTCTGCCAGGACCGGCCGTATCTCCAAAACCGGGGTGACCCCGGATCTATTCCGCCGCTACGCGGTGCGCTCGCGCCGTCATCCGCCCGTGACCACGTCGGCCGCGTCGCCCTTGTCGCCGGCGGACTGCTCCGTCGCCGAAGCGGGGATCGGCTTGTCCGTGCGCAGCGCGGTCCACACCTGCTCGGACGCCTTCTCCAGCGGTACGACGCGGTTCGGGTCGGCCGGGTCGTACTCGACGGGCAGCGTGATCATGTTGACGTCCGAGGCGCCGAGACTCTTCAGACCGCCGGCGAAGCTCGCGAGTTCCCTGACCGAGTCCAGTTCGGAGTCGGGGGTGATCGCGCGGGTCGCGGTGTCGCCGATGTCGTACAGCTTCTTGGGGCTGCTGAGCAGCCCGATCTCCTTGACCTGGGTGATCAGCGCCTTGATGAACGCCTGCTGGAGCTGGATCCGGCCCAGGTCGCTGCCGTCGCCGACGCTCTTGCGGGTCCGGACGAGGCCGAGCGCCTGCTCACCGTCGAGGGTGTGGGTGCCGGGTTCGAGGTTCAGATGGCTCTTGGAGTCGTCGATGGCCTCCTTGGTGGTGATCTTCACACCGCCGAGGTCGTCGATGAGCTGCTTGAACCCGGTGAAGTCGACCTCGATGTAGTGGTCCATGCGGATGCCGGACATCTTCTCGACGGTCTTCACCGCGCAGGCCGGTCCGCCGACCTCGTACGCCGTGTTGAACATCGCCCGCCGCGCGCCCTCGGCGGTGCCCTCGTCACTCTCGCAGTCGGGGCGCTCGACGATCGTGTCCCTCGGTACGGAGACGACGCTGGCCGTCTTGTGGCCCTCGTTGACGTGCACGATCATCGCGGTGTCCGAGCGGGCTCCGCCCTGGTCGGCGCCGTACGAGGAGTTGGCGCCGGAGCGTGAGTCGGAGCCGAGGACGAGGATGTCCATCGAGCCGTTGTCGACGTTCACGGGGCGGTCGGTGCCGAGGCTGGCGTTGATGTCGACGCCCTTGATGTTGCCGTTGAGTTTGAAGTACGCGTAGCCGAGACCGGATCCGCCGACCAGGACCAGGGCGGCGGCCGACCAGGCGACCACGGTCGTGGCGCGACGGCGCGCGCCGGGCTTCTTGCGGCGCGATCCGGTCGCGCGTATTCGGCCGCCCCTGCTCTGATCGGTCATGTGCTCCTCAGCTCTCGTCGGCTCCCGTAGCGCTTGCGGCTACCCCCTGCCACGGCGTTCAGGCACGGTTTGTCGTCTGTGGTTCAGACGTGCGAGGCAGCTGGCAGGGTTGCACAACAAGCTGTGGCCCCCGCCGGGGGCGGGGGCCACAGAAATGCGCCGGCGAGTGACCGGTCAGCCGGTCCTCACCTGCGGTTTCACGCGATGGTGTGGTAGCCGGTCCAGCCGGATCCGATCTTCACGCCTGTGGCGAAGATCTCGGAGGTGGCCTTGCCGGTGCCCTTGAGGAGATACAGGGTGCCGGCCGCGTTGCGGACGACGACGTCGGGCTTCGCGTCGCCGGTGACGTCACCCGGGGTGGCGATGGTGGTGTACGCGGACCAGTTGGTGCGGACCACGACGGGCGTCTCGAACGGGGCGGCGGCGTTGCCGGTGCCCTTGGCGAGCAGGAGGTCGCCGGTGCTGCCCCGGCGGACCAGCAGGTCGGCCTTGCCGTCGTTGGTGAAGTCACCGTGGCCGCGGACCTGGTTGTAGAGCTGGTAGCCGGTGCCGACCGCGGTGGAGGCGTCGAACTTGCCGTTGCCCTGGCCCGGGTAGAGCCGGAGCTGTCCGGTGGAGGCGACCGCGAGCAGGTCGGGCCTGCCGTCGCCGGTGACGTCGCCCGGGGTGACGATCGCGCGGAAGGTCTTCCAGTCGCTGAAGACCTTGGTCTTCACGTACGTGGCGCTGCTCGCGGAGCGGTGCAGCCAGTACACGTTGCCGGTCGAGGTCTCACGGGCGACGAGGTCCTCGTAACCGTCCCTGTTCAGGTCGGTCTGGACGATGAGGTTGTACGCGCTGTACGAGCCGCTGAACACCTTGCGGGAGGCGAAGCCGGTACCGGTGGAGGTGAAGGTGTAGCCGGCGCTGCCCGAGCTGGTGCGGGCGAACAGGTCGGCCTTGGTGTCACGGCTGAAGTTGGTGTCGTCGATGCGCGGCTGGAGGGCCGGCATGTACGTCGAGACCTTGGTGTACACGTCGTACGTGCCACCGAAGTTGCACAGCTCGGACTGGGTGGCGACACCCCAGGAGGTGACGCCGACGATCCGGCCGTTCACCATCATCGGGCTGCCGGAGTCACCGGGGCAGGTCGCCTTGCCGGTGGAGTTGTCGCCCGTGCCGCCGGTGCCCGCGCAGATCATGTGGCCGGGCTTGTACACGCCCGGCTGGTCGAGCGCGGTGTCGAGGTTCTCCGAGCACTCGGCGTCCGAGCGCAGCGGCTGGGACACCCGCTGGAGGGTGTCGGCCAGCTGGTCGGTCGGGGACGAGCCGGTCAGGCCCCAGCCGTAGGTGGTGGCGGTGGTGCCCGGCGCGTAGCGCGTGGTCTCGCGGTACGGGGCGGGCTGCGCCGGGGTACCCGTGAGGGGCTTGGCGAGCGTCAGCAGCGCGACGTCGTTGTCGATCGCGTCCGCGTTGTACGAACCCGCGTAGTACGAGCGGCTGATGCTGACCGCGGTGCCTTCCGCGTTGTCCGGACCGCCGGCAAGCTTGGCCGTGTTGGCCAGAACCATGCCGCGGCCGACCATGTCGAGCGCTTTGCCGTTCTCGTCGGTGACGCAGTGCGCCGCCGTAAGAACCTTGTTGGGCGCGACGAGCGTTCCGCCGCAGGTGAAGTAGAAGTATCCGTCGTTGTCCCACTCGAAGAACAGCTGCACCATCCAGGGGGCGCTGCTGATGGAAGTGTTCGTTCCGCCGATGATTCGCGGCGAGACTTCCTTGGAACTGACGACCTCGGCGCCCTTCGGCGGCAGGAATTTCGCAACTCCGCCGTCGTCGTCGGCCTGGGCGGTACCCACCAGCCCACCGGCGAGGACGGCAACTGCCGCCGTACCTACGGCAATCAGTCTTCGCATTTTTGAGACGGGTCTGCCTTGAAGCGACACACGCACGCAAATCTCCCACTAATCAAGGGAATTGGTTTGGCGCCGTGTGGGGGGATGGAACGGCTGATCGAATATTACATGCAGAAATCCGCCCCGTCACCGGAGTAACGGGGCGGATCCATGCGGAACTTGAGCAATCGGGACGTGAATCCCGGAACCGGGCGTCGGTATGACGCGTCAGTCGTTGCCGTTTCCGGGCGACGGAGTCGTCTTCTGAATCTGGAGCAGGAACTCCGCGTTCGACTTCGTCTTCTTCATTTTGTCCAGCAGCAGTTCGATCGCCTGCTGCTGGTCGAGCGCGTGCAGCACCCGGCGCAGCTTCCAGACGACGGCCAGCTCGTCGCTGCCGAGCAGGATCTCTTCCTTACGGGTGGAGGACGCGTCCACGTCGACCGCCGGGAAGATGCGCTTGTCCGAGAGCTTGCGGTCGAGCTTGAGCTCCATGTTGCCGGTGCCCTTGAACTCCTCGAAGATCACCTCGTCCATGCGCGAGCCGGTCTCGACGAGCGCGGTGGCCAGGATGGTCAGCGAACCGCCGTCCTCGATGTTGCGCGCCGCACCGAAGAAGCGCTTCGGCGGGTAGAGCGCGGTCGAGTCGACACCACCGGACAGGATGCGTCCGGAGGCCGGGGCGGCGAGGTTGTACGCGCGGCCCAGGCGGGTGATGGAGTCCAGCAGGACGACCACGTCGTGACCCAGCTCCACGAGGCGCTTGGCGCGCTCGATGGCCAGCTCGGCGACGGTGGTGTGGTCCTCGGCGGGGCGGTCGAAGGTCGAGGAGATGACCTCGCCCTTCACCGACCGCTGCATGTCGGTGACCTCTTCCGGACGCTCGTCGACGAGGACGACCATCAGGTGGCACTCGGGGCTGTTGACCGTGATGGCGTTGGCGATCGCCTGGAGGATCATGGTCTTGCCGGTCTTCGGCGGGGCCACGATCAGACCACGCTGGCCCTTGCCGATCGGTGCGACGAGGTCGATGATCCGCGTCGTCAGCACACCCGGGTCGGTCTCCAGGCGGAGCCGGTCCTGCGGGTAGAGCGGGGTCAGCTTCTGGAACTCCGGCCGCCCGCGGCCCGATTCGGCCGCCATGCCGTTCGCCGAGTCCAGGCGCACGAGCGCGTTGAACTTCTCGCGGCGCTCGCCGTCCTTGGGCTGGCGCACCGCGCCGGTGACGTGGTCACCCTTGCGCAGTCCGTTCTTGCGGACCTGGGCGAGCGACACGTACACGTCGTTCGGGCCCGGCAGATAGCCGGAGGTCCGGATGAACGCGTAGTTGTCGAGGATGTCGAGGATGCCCGCGACGGGGATCAGCACGTCGTCGTCGGCGACCTGCGGCTCGCCGCCGCCACCGAACTCCTCGCGGCCACGACGGCCACGGCGGTCGCGGTACCGGCCGCGACGGCCGCGCCGGCCGCCCGCCTCGTCGTCGAAGTCGTCCTGCGGCCCGTTGCCCTGGTTCTGACCGCCCTGGCCCTGGCTCTGTCCCTGGCCCTGGCGCTGCTGGCGCTGGCCGCCGGTCTGCTGGCCGCCACCGCCCTGCTGGTCGTCGCCCTTGCCGCGGCGGTCACGCTGGCGGCTCTGCCGGTCGCCGCGCTCCCCGCGCTCGCCCCGCTGGCCGCGCTCCTGGCGGTCGCCGCGGCGTCCGTCGGCGTCGCCCCGGTCGGACGCGGAGACGGCGGCCTCGGCCTTGGCGTCGGGCCGGTCGTCCACCGCGGTGTCGGTTCCCGACTCGCGGCTCTCCGTCTTGGTGTCCGGGCTGCCCGCCTGCGCGGTGGCCCTGCGCCGACGACGCTCGCCCGCGGGCTGGTCGTCACTGGCCGGCTGGCCCGGGATGTCGATCGAGGAGTCGGCCTTGTCGGCCTTCTCCGCCTTGGCCGGGGCCGGGTCGACGGACTTGTCCGTCGCCTTGTCGGCGGGGGCGTCGGCGGCGGCCGTGTCGCCCGTACGGGCCTTGGAGGTGGCACGCCGCTTGGGCTTCACCTCGACGTCGCCGCCGGAGGCCTCGGCGCTCTTCGGCGCGGCCGAACCGCCGCCCTGCGCCTCCTTGATCACCTCGATCAACTGGCTCTTGCGCATCCGCGCGGTGCCCCTGATGCCGAGGCCGGACGCGACCTGCTGCAGCTCGGCCAGGACCATGCCGTCGAGGCCGGTGCCGGAGCGGCGGCGCCGTGAGGTGGTGCCAGTGGCAGCACCTTCGGCGGGCGCGGTGGTGTCGACGCTGTTGTCGGCGCTCACGCCCATCAGATCGGTGGTGTCGCTCACGAAGGGTCCTTCCCTGGAGCGGACGTCGGCCTTCTGGCTCGGCGACCGGTTGTGCTGTCCGAATGCGGGTTGTGATCGTGTCGATCACCGGCCGCAGTCGGGGCGATGGTCCCGCCGGGTACGGCGGAAGACTTGCGTACGTGCAATGGGTCCGGCCCGAGGTCCCCCTGCTCGGCCCACTCCTGGACATAGCGAGGGGTGTCGTGCCGGTTCCGAGGCGTGCTCAAAACTGCTCAGGCAGGCTGCTCAGGCAGTTGGGGAGGCTCCCGGAAGAATGGTGGTCCCGAATGGGGACGCGATGCACCGAGCCACAAAGACGTCGGGTGCAGACTTGAGGTTAACACTACCGGCTCCAACAAACATTCCCCCTCTCACTCACCGGCAATCCACCGTCACTGAGAACCCAGCGGCAGAACGCTCGCGCCCGTGCCGTCGAGGCCGAGCCTGTTCGCCGCCCAGCCCTCGCCGGCCAGCCGTGCGACCTTGTCGGCCGCACTGTCCTCGGTCAGCGCCAGGACCGTGGGGCCCGCGCCGGAGATGACCGCGGGGACGCCGTCGGCCCGCAGTCGGTTCACCAGCTCCACGCTCTGCGGCATCGCCGGAGCGCGGTACTCCTGGTGGAGCCGGTCCTCGGTGGCGGCGAGCAGCAGCTCGGGACGCCTGGTCAGAGCCTCGACGAGCAGTGCCGCCCGGCCCGCGTTGAAGCTCGCGTCCACATGGGGGACGGCACGGGGCAGCAGCCCTCGCGCGGTCTCGGTCAGGACGGGCCGGTCGGGCACGAACACCACGGGGACCACGGAATCGGCGACCTCCATACGGATGGCGCGCGCCGCTCCCCCGTCGGTCCAGGCGAGCGTGAATCCGCCGAGCAGACAGGCCGCCACATTGTCCGGGTGGCCCTCGATCTCGGTGGCCAGCTCCAGCAGCGCAGTGTCGTCGAGTCTGGCGTCGCCGCCTATCGTCACGGCGCGCGCCGCGACGATCCCGGCGCAGATGGCGGCGGACGAGGAGCCCAGGCCGCGGCCGTGCGGGATTCGGTTGGCGCAGACGACCTCAAGGCCGCGCGGCTGGCCGCCGAGCAGGTCGAACGCGGTGCGCAGGGACCGTACGAGGAGGTGGTTCTCGTCGCGGGGCAGCGTCTCGGCGCCCTCGCCGGCGATGTCGACGTGCAGACCGGAGTCGGCGACGCGCACCACCACGTCGTCGTAGAGCCCCAACGACAGGCCGAGGGCGTCGAATCCCGGCCCGAGGTTGGCGCTGGTGGCGGGGACGCGCACCCGTACGGCGGCGGCGCGGAAAGCTGGACCGGCCATCGCTTAGACGACTCTCCTTGTATGACTGCGAGGAAGGCTGAACGGAGACGAGGCTGCGAGACTGCGGGATTTCGGCGAGGTACGGAAACACCCGACGGCCACGAGGGCAACAACACCGCGGCATATGCGGCGGGGCGGGTGGGGCACAGCCTATCGAAGGAAGGTTCTGTCGCGACATAGGGCGCACAGGAGGCGCACGATGCGTGTCGCGTGACTTCCTGTGCGCCTATGAAGCGTCTTGGTGTGCTTTGTGCGGGTGCTCGCCGGGGCAAGCGGGTACTTACCGGGCCGGGCCGCCGGTCACGCGAGGCCGAGCCGCTCCGCCGCCGTCACCGCGTCCACCGGCACGGTCACCGGCTGGGGCGCTCCCGCGACCGCCCAGTCCGGGTCCTTGAGCCCGTTCCCGGTCACGGTGCAGACGATCCGCTGGCCGGGATCGACCTTGCCCTCCTCGGCGGCCTTGAGCAGACCGGCGACGGACGCGGCCGACGCCGGCTCGACGAAAACACCCTCCTGCGCGGCCAACAGCCGGTAGGCGCGCAGGATCTGTCGGTCCGTCACCTCGTCGATGAAGCCGCCGGACTCGTCCCTGGCGGCGAGCGCCTGCTGCCAGGACGCCGGGTTGCCGATACGGATCGCGGTGGCCACGGTGTGCGGGTCCTTGACGACCTCGCCGCGCACGATCGGCGCCGAACCGGACGCCTGGAAGCCCCACATACGCGGCCGGTGGGTCGCGGGGCCGTCGGCGGTGTACTCCGTGTAGCCCTTCCAGTACGCCGTGATGTTGCCGGCGTTGCCGACGGGCAGTACATGGATGTCGGGGGCGTCGCCGAGCGCGTCCACGATCTCGAAGGCCGCCGTCTTCTGGCCCTCGATACGGGACGGATTCACCGAATTGACCAGCGCCACCGGGTAGTTGTCGGACAGTCCGCGCGCCAGTGTCAGACAGTCGTCGAAGTTTCCGTCGACCTGGAGGATCTTCGCGCCGTGCACCAGCGCCTGGCCCATCTTGCCCAGCGCGATCTTGCCCTGCGGCACCAGGACGGCGCAGACCATGCCGGCCCGTACCGCGTACGCGGCGGCCGACGCCGAGGTGTTGCCGGTGGAGGCGCAGATGACGGCCTGTGCGCCCGCCTCCTTGGCGTGCGTGATGGCCATCGTCATGCCGCGGTCCTTGAACGACCCCGTCGGGTTGGCGCCCTCGACCTTGAGGTGCACCTCGCAGCCCGTGAGTTCGGAGAGGACCTGGGCGGGGACGAGCGGCGTACCGCCCTCGCGGAGCGTGACGACCGCGGTCGTGTCCGTGACCGGCAGCCGGTCCCGGTACTCCTCGATGATGCCGCGCCACTGGTGGGTGCCGCCCGCGGCGGTGCCGCTGGTGCGTTCGGTGGTCATGGGTCCCCTACTCCCCTTCAACACGCATGATGCTGGCGACACCGCGCACGGTGTCGAGCTTGCGCAGCGCTTCGACGGTGCCCGAGAGGGCCGCGTCGGGCGCGCGGTGGGTGACGACGACGAGTGATGCCTCGCCGCCGAGTCCTTCACTGTCCAGCCGGCCCTGCTGGCGCACGGTGTCGATCGACACGTCGTGCTCGGCGAAGACCGTGGCGACCTGGGCCAGTACACCCGGTTTGTCGGCCACGTCGAGGCTGATGTGGTAGCGCGTGACGACCTCGGCCATCGAGCTGACCGGCAGCCGTGTGTACGCGGACTCACCGGGCCCCGTCGACTCGCCGAGCCGGTTGCGGCACACCGCGACCAGGTCGCCCAGTACGGCGGACGCGGTGGGCGCGCCGCCCGCACCGGGGCCGTAGAACATCAGCTGGCCCGCCGCCTCGGCCTCCACGAAGACCGCGTTGTACGCCTCGCGCACGGAGGCGAGCGGGTGGCTGAGCGGAATCATCGCCGGGTGGACGCGGGCGGTGACCGACTTCCCGTCGGCGGCGCGCTCGCAGATGGCGAGGAGTTTGACGGTGCAGCCCATGCGCCGCGCGGAGGCGATGTCGGCGGAGGTGACCTCGGTCAGTCCCTCGCGGTGGACGTCGTCGAGGCGTACGCGGGTGTGGAAGGCGATCCCGGCGAGGATCGCGGCCTTGGCGGCGGCGTCGAAGCCCTCGACGTCGGCGGTCGGGTCGGCCTCCGCGTATCCGAGCGCCGTCGCCTCGTCCAGCGCCTCCGAGTAGCCGGCGCCGGAGGAGTCCATCCGGTCGAGGATGAAGTTCGTGGTGCCGTTGACGATGCCGAGCACCCGGTTGACCTTGTCGCCCGCGAGGGACTCCCGCAGCGGCCGCAGCAGCGGGATGGCGCCGGCGACGGCGGCCTCGTAGTAGAGGTCCTTGCCGTGCTTCTCGGCGGCCGCGAAGAGTGTCGCGCCGTCCTCGGCGAGCAGTGCCTTGTTGGCCGAGACGACGGACGCGCCGTGCTCGAAGGCGGTGGTGATCAGTGTGCGGGCGGGCTCGATGCCGCCGATGACCTCGACGACGACGTCGATGTCGCCGCGTTTGACCAGCGCCGTCGCGTCCGTGGTGATCAGGGCGGGGTCGATGCCCTCGCGCACCTTGGAGGGACGGCGGACGGCGACCCCGGCGAGTTCCAGGGGTGCGCCGATCCGCGCGGCCAGATCGTCGGCGTGCGTCGTCATGATGCGCGCCACCTCTGAGCCGACAACCCCACAGCCCAGCAGCGCCACCTTCAGCGGACGCGTACGCATCATGCGACCTCGATTCCCTCTCTCAGCAATGTGGACCAGTCTCACGCACCGGACGGAAGTTTCTACCCTCCGTCCGGGATGCGAGACGTCTATCTCAGCTAACCGACGTCCAGACGCAGGAGATCTTCCTCCGTCTCACGCCGGACGATCACCCGCGCCCCGCCGTCCTTGACGGCGACGACGGGCGGGCGCAGCGCGTGGTTGTAGTTGCTCGCCATCGAGCGGCAGTACGCGCCGGTGGCGGGGACCGCGATCAGGTCCCCCGGCGCCAGGTCGGCGGGCAGGAACGCGTCGCGTACGACGATGTCACCGCTCTCGCAGTGCTTGCCGACGACGCGCGACAGCATCGGCTCGGCGTCGGAGCGGCGGGAGACGAGGGCGACGCTGTATTCGGCGTCGTACAGCGCCGTACGGATGTTGTCCGACATGCCGCCGTCGACGCTCACGTACGTCCGCAGCCCCTCCAGGGGCTTGATGGTGCCGACCTCGTAGAGCGTGAAGGCGGTCGGGCCGACGATCGCGCGGCCGGGCTCGACGGAGATGCGGGGGGTGCGCAGGCCCGCGGACTCGCACTCGCGGGTGACGATCGCGGTCAGGGACTTGGCGATCTCGTGCGGCTCGCTCGGGTCGTCCTCGGGGGTGTACGCGATGCCGAGGCCGCCGCCGAGGTCGATCTCCGGGAGTTCGACGCCGTGCTCGTCGCGGATCGCGGCCAGCAGTTCGACGACGCGGCGCGCGGAGACCTCGAAGCCCGCCATGTCGAAGATCTGCGAGCCGATGTGCGAGTGGATGCCGATGAGTTCGATGCCGTCGAGCTTCAGCGCCCGGCGGACGGCCTCCGCGGCCTGTCCGTCGGCCAGCGCGATGCCGAACTTCTGGTCCTCGTGGGCGGTGGCGATGAACTCGTGGGTGTGCGCCTCGACGCCGACGGTGACCCGGATCTGTACGGGCTGGACCCGGCCGAGGCGCTGCGCGATGTGCGCGACGCGGACGATCTCCTGGAACGAGTCGAGGACGATGCGTCCGACGCCCGCGGAGACGGCGCGCTCGATCTCCTGCACCGACTTGTTGTTGCCGTGCAGCGCGATGCGCTCGGGGGGCATGCCGGCGTCGAGCGCGGTGGCCAGTTCGCCGCCGGAGCAGACGTCGAGGTTGAGCCCCTCCTCCTTGAGCCAGTGGACGACGGCGCGGGACAGGAACGCCTTGCCCGCGTAGAAGACGTCGGCGTCCTTGCCGAAGGCGTCGGTCCAGGCGCGGCAGCGGGCCCGGAAGTCGGCCTCGTCGAGGAAGTACGCGGGGGTGCCGAACTCCTCGGCGAGGCGGGTGACCGGCAGTCCGGCGACGGTGGCGACACCGTCCTCGTCCCGGCGGACCGTGCGCGACCAGATCTTGTCGTCCAGCGCGTTGAGGTCGGCGGGCGGCGGGGAGTAGTGGCCCTCGGTGTGCACGTCGGCGTAGCGGGGCCCGGCGGGGTGGGCGGAACGGCTCATCGTCTTATGGCTCTCTTGGTTACGTCGGATGCGTCCGACTCGGCGGACGGCATCAGAGGTGTTCGGGCGCGTCGATACCGAGGAGGGTGAGGCCACCGGCCAGCACCGTCCCGGCGGCTTCGGCGAGGGCGAGCCGGGAACGGTGGGCGGCCGAGGGTTTCTCGTCGCCGGCGGGCAGCGGGCGGCAGGTCTCCTGGAAGTGCAGGAACGCGTCCGCGGTGCGTTCGAGATGGCGGGCGACCCGGTCGGGGGCGCGACGGTGGGCGGCGGCGGCGAGTACGCCGGGATGGTCGCCGATGCTTCTCAGCAGGGTGCGCGCCTCGGGTTCGTACGTGTGGGCGCCGCCGGTCGTCGGGATGCCGAGGTCTGCGGCGTTCCGGACGAGGGCGCGGGTACGGGCGTGGGCGTAGCGCACCGTGAACAGGGGGTTGCTCTCGTGCTGTACGAGGAGGTCGTCGCCCGTCGCGGGCCGGTCGTGGGCGGCGGGCCGCAGCAGGCCCCAGCGGGCGGCGTCGGGCCCGAGGCGGGCGAAGAGGTCCCCGGCGAGGTGGGCGGGCACCGGACGTACGGACAGCCGCTCCGTGGCGTCCTCGCCGGTGCGGGCGTCGGCGCCCTGCGCGCGCAGCAGCCGCAGGACGGCCCCGGTCCGGACGGCGGCGCGCGGCTCGTCGGCGGGGGCGAGGACCACGGTGGTGCCGGCGAGGGCGTCCCCGTGCCCGTAACGGATCCCGGCGTCGAGGACGGCGCGGACGAGATCGGCGCGGCCGGCGGGGTCGAGCGTGAAGTTCAGGAAGCCCGGTCCGGTGACGTCGACGCGGGTCAGGTCCGGGGCGGAGCGCAGGATCTCCGTACGGAGGATCTCCGCGACATCGCGCGGGCTGCGCCGGGCGGGGCCCGCCAGCCGTAGCGCCACGGAGGTCGCGTAGTCGCCGCTGCCGCCGGGGCCGGGGCGCCCGACCTGGACGCTGTCCGGTACGGGCCCGGCCAGTACGCCCTCGTCGACCGCGCGGCGCACGGCGCGCAGCACGGTTCGGGAGAGGTCGGCGGGGGTCACGGGACCAGCGTATGGGAGGAGGGGGGCGTCTTCGCGAACCGGTTTCGCGATACGGGCGGCTCCCCGGGTCCCGCGGGGCGTGATCAGCCTCGTGCGCTTCCGGGCGTGCTTCCCGCACGCCCGACTCCATGCCTGCCGTCCAAGGACGGCGGACCCTCCCGGCGCATCAGCCGGCGTACGACCCTGACGAGTTCGGACGGCTCGAAGGGCTTGGCGAGGAAGGCGTCCACCCCGGCGACCATTCCGGTCTCCACCTCGTACCGCGTGCAGGCGCTGATGATCGCGACGGGCAGGTGCGAGGTGGTCGGATCGGCCCGCAGACGGGCGGCGGTGCGGATGCCGTCGAGGCGCGGCATGACGACGTCGAGGGTGATCACATCGGGCCTGACCTGGTGGACGACGTCCAGACACTCGGCACCATCGGCCGCGGTCACGACCTCGAAGCCCTCCAGCTCAAGGTTGACCCTGATCAACTGCCGGATGACCCTGTTGTCGTCGACAACGAGCACCCGGCCTGACGCGCCCGACACAACTTGAGAGTAGGGCGGCCTCCCGGGCCGCGTCCGGGTTTTCCCCACTTCTCACCCCGCGTGAGGAACCCACGGCCGCCGGCCGGCCGCGCGGCGCTCGCCCAAAACCTGTTCACGACGACCCCTTCGGGGCTGGTAGGGTTTTACCCGTCGCCAAGATCCACGGCGATACGCCCCCGTAGCTCAGGGGATAGAGCATCGGCCTCCGGAGCCGGGTGCGCAGGTTCGAATCCTGCCGGGGGCACTTCCGGACAGACCTTCTGGTCAGTGGCGACACTGATCCAGGAGGTCTTTTTCATGCCCCGGGAGCCTCGCGCGGTGAACCACCGACGCAGTGAACCGACGACGTAGACGTAGTGAACCGTCGACGTAGTGAACCGACGACGTAGCGAACCGACGACGTGCTGAACAGCCGGCTCCCCCGACGACTCTCCCCACATGTCCCACACATCGCCCACCCGCATCGCACCTGTCGCCACCGTCACCCACGTCGCGCGCATCGTCGCCACACCATGCGCCTATGACCGAAATGCCGTCCGTGGCTGGTCTGTTCGGCTCTGCGAGCTAACCCTTCGGCAACGACATTCCGGAACTTGTGGCTCCGTCAAGTCGCCACGCCGAAGCGTCGCCCGGGGCGTTCCGGTGTTTGGGCAACGAGAGGCTCCCGAGGCCCTGATGGGCAGGTCAGATATGGTGAGGTTGAAACGATTCGGTGATTCCGCTTACGGCTTCGACGGGGGCTTCTGCCGTCATGTTTGGCCGAGTTGGATCGTTCGTGGCTGATTGGACACCTGCATTTTTCGAGGATGTACGCATCCGTAACGAGGTGCTACAGCATAGGATCAAGCCGCGCCACGGGGGCCTCGCCAGTCCCTCCCGTAACCCTGCACACGATCTACTCGCGATCCCCACCGACACCCCCCAACCCGTTAATAGGTATCTGCGTGTCACCGATACTCAGCACCGGTTCCGGCGATGGAGCCGCGCAGTGAAAATCAATCGTCGCCTCGTCCTGCTGGTCACGGTGCCTCTCGTAGTGGCCGTCACCTTCGCGGTACTGGCCCTCGCCCCCGCGACCAACCAGGCGCTCCAGGCCAACCGGCTCACGGCCATGGTCGATGTCGCCTCGTCCGTCAGCGAGTTGACCCACCACCTGCAGCGTGAGCGGGCGGCCGCGACCGCGCTCGTCTCCACCCAGGGAGATCCCGAAGCGTTCCGCGAAACGTCCAGCGCCACGGACAAGAGTGTCGCCCAATTCCGTTCACAGATCGGCGACTTGTCGTCCGTGCCGGGCAACGCGCAGCGCGCGCTGGACCGGATCGACCGCTTCGTCGACGAGATGCCCTCCCTGCGCGCCCAGGTGCGCTCCGGAGGAAGCACCGTCACGGCGCTGACGTTCGGCTACCGGATCGTGATCGCCGACCTGATCGACTACCGCGACGGCATCGCGCAGGCCGACGGTGTCGACGCCGACGTCGCCGACCGGATCCGGGCCGCCGCCGCGCTCTCGCGGGCCGGCGAGCACATGGGCCAGCAGCAGGTCGCGGTCATGAAGGCCCAGGCCACGGGTGGCTTCACCGAGGCGTCCAAGCGGACCTTCGACGCCACCAGGCTCGGCTACACCGAAGCGACCGGCTCGCTGTTCGACCTGGGGCCGCAGCAGTGGCGGACCTGGCTGGAGCGCACCCTCTCGGGGCCGAAAGCCCTCACGGCACGCCAGCTCGAGGACGAGATCAGCCGCACCGCGCCGGACGAGAAACTCACCGTCGACGCGAAGGAATGGCAGAAGGCGTCGGCCGACCGGCTGGACCTGCTGCGCTCGGTCGAGAGCCGTATCGACGACTCCGTACTCAAGACCGTCACCGAGACGCGCACCACGCTCGCGTGGGTGGCCGGCGCCGAGGTGGCGCTGGTGCTGCTCACGCTCATCGGCGCGGTCGTCGTCGCCATCCGGCTCGGCCGCGTGATGATCCGCAGGCTGCGGGATCTGCGCAACGCCGCGCACGAGGTGGCGCACACGGGTCTGCCGCGGGTGATGACGGAGCTGTCCCAGCCCGGCGCGCTCAGCGGTGCCACCCCCGAGCAGGTCGCCGAGCGGTCGGGCAACCCGGTGAAGACCACCGGCCTGGACGAGATCGGCGAGGTCGGTGAGGCGTTCAACGCCGTCCACCACGAAGCCGTCCGACTCGCCGCGCAACAGGCCCACATCCACGAGCAGTTCGCCGAGACGCTGGTCGGTGTCGCCCGCAGGGGCGCCCAGTTGACCACCGTCATGGTGTCCGAGCTGGACACGGTGCAGCGCGACGAGGCCGACCCCGAGCGTATGAAGACCCTGTTCGCGCTCGACCACCTCGCGATCCGCATGGAGCGCAACACCAACAACCTGCTGGTGCTGGGCGGTTACGGACACGGCCGGGTGCGGTCCGCGGACATCTCCTGCTCGACGGTGATCGTGGCCGCCGCGCAGCAGATCGAGCGCTTCGACCGGGTGTCCCTCGGTGTCATCGAGTCCGGCATCGGCATAGCCGCGCGTGTGGTCCACGACGTGGCGCACATCCTGGCCGAACTCCTCGACAACGCCACGCGCTTCTCGCCCCCCGACAAGCAGGTCGGGGTCGCGGTCTGGCGGCTGTGGGACCGCGCTGTCGTACAGATAGTCGACGAGGGCGTGGGCATCACCGCCGAGCGGCGCGCCAATCTGAACAAGGGTCTGCTGGAGCCGAAGTCCGGTATCGGCGACGTGCGTTC
This sequence comes from Streptomyces sp. NPDC057137, assembly GCF_042670825.1. NCBI lineage: Bacteria > Bacillati > Actinomycetota > Actinomycetes > Kitasatosporales > Streptomycetaceae > Streptomyces > Streptomyces sp. NPDC057137. The sequence goes on from NZ_JBHUUW010000031.1 coordinate 80,988, forward strand.
CATGGGTCTGCACGTGGTGGCGCGGCTCGCCGCCCGGCACGGCATCGTGGTCGAACTGCGGGACTCCTCGGGTCCGGGCACGATCGCCGAGGTCACCCTGCCGGCGAACGTACTGGCGGCGGCTCCGCAGGAAGCCACGCCGCGCCCGCAGGGCTCGCTCGGGGAGCGTCCCGGCGTGCAGTACGAGGCGCCGCGCCCGATCACCGCGCCCGGCCAGACCGGCCGCCGGCAGAACGCCGGGGCGGGCGCCCCGGCCGGCCGGAACGGCATCGGCAGGAACGGCGACGCCGCCGACTCGGGCGACTACAACCCGGGCGGGGCCGGCCCCGCCGCCGGGGCCGCCACCGGCGGCGGCGCCCGAGGGCCCCAGGGATCCAACGGGTCCGACGCGGCCACGGCCGCGCAAAGCCCCCGGGGCGACGACCGCGCGAGCGCCAACGCGCCCTCCCAGCACCCCGTGCACGCGGAGCCGGTCTCCCGCATCGCGGGAGTCAGCTCCTCGGGACTGCCACTGCGGCAGCGCAACACGCCCAAGCAGTGGCCCACCTTGGGCAAGCGTGACGGCGCCGAACAGCGATCCGGTGCCGCACCCAAGCCGTCGCCCCGCCGCCGGGACTCCCGGCAGGTCTCTGACGTCCTGGCGGCCTACGCCCAGGGGATCAACAGGAGCACGAGCCACCGCGGGCGCTCCGCCACCGACGACGACACCCAACGGAGCAAAAAATGACGACCTCACCCAACGACCTCAGCTGGATCCTCAGCGGTTTCGCCGGGCGTATCCCGGAGGTCACCCAGGCCATAGCCGTGTCCGTGGACGGACTCGCCCTGGCCTACACCGGGGTGGAGCGTGACGACGCCGACCGGCTGGCCGCCATCGCATCGGGTGTCGTCAACCTTCTTTCCGCCGCGGCCCAGTTGACGAACACCGACCCTGTCGAGCACAGCCTGACCGCCATGGAGGGCGGCTACATGTTCTCGATGGCCGTCTCCAGCGGCGCCTCCCTGCTGGTGACGACCACCAGGGACGCGGACATCGGCGAGGTCAGCTACATGATGTCCGAGCTGATCAACCAGGTCGGCGACTCCTTGACTCCCCAGGTCCGCGACGCGAACGCGCAGCCCCTGCGCTGACGTTGACGTTCGGGTCGTACCACGCCCCACCGTTCGGTTCATTCGCCGTTCGTACTGTTCCCGCTCGTGCTGTTCCCGCTCGTTCCGTCCGTTTTTCCACTTCCTCCCGATGAGAGCCCTCATGTTCTTCGACATATCCCTCCCGCGAGGCCGCCGCAGAGTCCGGCCGGTCGGCGCAGCCGCCGTCGCACTTGGCCTGGCAGCCGTCACCGGGTGCAGCAGCGACAGCGGCGCCGGCGACGACACCGTGAAGGTCGGTCTGGTGGCCTCGCTGTCAGGCACGTACGAGCCGGTCGGCACGGAGCTGCGGAAGGGCTTCGAGCTGTATCTGGCGACCCACGACAACAAGCTGGGCGGCCGAAAGGTCGAGCTGGTCGTGGCGGACGAGGGCGACGGTCCGCCGACCGCGGTCCCCGCTGCCACCAAGCTCATCAAGAAGGACAAGGTCGACGCGCTGACCGGCCTCGTCGGTGGCGGTTCGGTCAACGCGGTGCTGCCGCTGATCAACCAGGCCAAGATCCCGCTGCTCGGGTCGAACGCCCGGCCGCCCGTCAAGGACATGAAGTACGTCTGGACGACGAGCTTCCTCTCCGACGAGCCGGGCAAGGCCATCGCCCCGTACATCAAGGAGAAGGTGGACGGTCCGGTCTACGCGATCGGCCCCGACTACCAGGGTGGCTACGACGAACTGCGCGGTTTCACCGACGAGTTCAAGAAGGTCGGCGGCAAGCTCGCCAACCCGGACGGCAAGACCAAGTGGACGCCGTTCCCGAAGACCACGAACTTCATGCCGTACTTCGCCGACATCGCCAAGACGGACGCCAAGGCCGTGTACTGCTTCTACGCCGGCAAGGCCGCCATCGACTTCGCCAAGCAGTACGCGCAGTCCGACGTCGCCGACATCCCGCTGTACACGGCCTTCGTGACCGAGGGCAGCGTGCTCCAGGCGCAGGGCGACGCGGCGAAGGACGTCTACTCGGTCCTGAACTACGCGGCCGACCTCGACAACGAGGCCAACCGTAAGTTCGCCGCCGACTGGACCGCCAAGCACGACACCCAGCCGACGACCTACGCGATGGCCTCGTACGACGCGGCCGCCGTGCTGGACCAGGCGATCGGTGACGCCGCCGAGAAGGGCGAGGTCACGCCGGAGACCATCAACACCGCCATCGGCGGTCTCGGTCAGATCGACAGCCCGCGCGGCGCCTGGGAGTTCGGCGACAAGGCGCACTCGCCGGTGCAGCAGTGGTACCTGCGCCAGGTGCGCCAGGACGGTGACCAGCTGGCCAACGTCATGGTCCAGGACCTGGCGACCCTCGGCAGCTGACTGAGATGAATCTCCTTGATGCCCACCTCGTGCCGGCGGTGGACGGCGTGGCCTACGGGCTGCTGCTGTTCGTGGTCGCCGCCGGCCTGAGTCTCGCCTTCGGCACCGCGGGCGTGCTGAACCTGTCACACGGCACGCTGTACGCGATCGGCGCCTATACCGGTGCCGAGTTGAGCGACGGGACCTGGGGCGGTCTCGCCGTCGGACTCGCGGCCGGCACCGCCGCGGCTGCCGCCGCCGGCGCCGGTCTGTCCGCGGCGACGATCCCCCTGGCCCGTCGTGGGCATCTCGCACAAGCACTGCTGACGTTCGGACTGGCCCTGATCGGTGGCAATCTGCTCATCGAGTTCTTCGGGGCCGACGAACTACCGGTACGCGTCCCCGAGGTGCTCGACTCCTCGGTGACGCTGCTGGGCCACCGGTACCCCGCGTACCGGCTCTGCTTCATCCTGATGGCCGTGCTCCTGGCGGCGTTCGGTACGTGGGTGCTCACCCGCACCCGCGTGGGGGCGGCGGTACGCGCCTCCGCCGACGACCCGCAGATGCTGGCCACCACCGGGCACAGCCCCCGCGCCGTGCACACCGGTGTCCTGGCCGCCGCGGGGGCGCTGGCCGGGGCCGCCGGGGTGCTCGGCGCGCCCATCATCGGGCCGGGCGCCGGCACCGCCGACACCGTGCTGATGCTGTCCCTCGTGGTGGTCGTGCTCGGCGGGCTGCGCTCGCTGTGGATGACGTTCTTCGCGGCGATCGCCGTCGGTGAGGTGCAGACGCTCGGTGTCTCGCTGGCGCCGGACTGGGCGCCGTACCTGCTGTTCGCGGCCATGGCCGCCGTACTGATCCTGCGCTCCCAGTTCACCGAGCCGGCGACGGCCGGGCACGGGGGCGGGGACGGCGGGTCGGATCCCGTGGAGTGGCTGCGACGACGGCTCTCCGCGTCGTTCAAGAGGCGGGGTGCGGGTACCGCGCCCGGCAGTCCCGCCGCGGCGGACAAGCAGGAGCCTGTACGGGCGGCCGGGGGCGGCGGGCCGTTGCTGCGGCTGCTCCGGGGCGGCCCGGACGACAGCACGCTCGCCTCGCGGGGCCGCCGCGCCGCGCCGCTGCTCGTCCTGCTCGTCGTACTCATCGCCCTGCCGACGATGCTCGACGCGTACAGCATCTCGCTGGCCGGCTCCGCGCTGGCACTCGGGCTGCTCGCGGTCAGCGTCACCATCCTGACCGGCTACGCCGGACTGCCGACCCTGGGCCAGACCGCGCCGTTCGCCGTCGGCGCGTACGCCACCGCGAATCTCGCCGACGCGGGCTGGACGGTGGGCCCGGTCCAGATCGTCGTCGCGGCCGTCGCCGCCGCGCTGTTCTCCGTGGTGACGGGGCCCGCGGTGATCCGGGCCCGTGGGACCACGGTCCTGATGATCACGCTCGCCATCGGCGAGCTGGCCAGCGCCGCCATCAATCAGCTCAAGTCCGTCACCGGCGGCGCCGACGGTCTCGTCGGCTTCCCGCCCACGCAGGCGCTGTGGGGCGGGGAGGGGATGATCGACGAGAGCCAGGTCTACAACTACGCGCTCGCCGTCGCGGTCGTCGCCGTCGTCGTGACGCTGGTCGTGCTGCGCTCACCCGCCGGAAAGCTGCTGACCGGCAGCCGTAACGCCGAGGCGCGGATGCGCGCGTCCGGCCACCCGGTGGGGCGCTACCTGTTCATGGCGCACATCGGCGCCGGTGCGCTGGCCGGGGTCGGCGGTTCGCTGATGGTCACCGTCCAGCAGTACCTCTCCCCCGCCGACGTCGGCTTCGAGATCGCCGCGTTCGCGCTGCTGGCGGCCGTCATCGGCGGCAGCACGTCCGTCATCGGCGCCCTGGTCGGTGCCGGTCTCATCGTCTTCACCCGTGACTGGGTGGCCAGTTCGTGGCCCGGTCACGGGCCGCTGCTGCTCGGCGGGCTGTTCGTCGCCGCCGTCTATCTGCTGCCGCGCGGTCTGGCGGGGCTGCGCCTCGGGCTCGGGTCCGGTGGGTCCGGCTCCGGTGGGCGGGGACCCGCGAAGTCCGATCAGCCCCCGTCAGGCCAACTTCCGCCCGGTCAACTCCCGCCCGACCACGACGGCGTTCCGGCCGGAAAGGTCGCCCCATGACAGCTGTACTGGATCTCAAGAACCTCACCCGCCGGTACGGGAGCCTCACCGCCGTCGACGACGTCAGCCTCCAGCTCCCGGCCGGGGCACGGCACGCCGTCATCGGGCCCAACGGCGCGGGCAAGACCACCCTGCTGAACCTGATCGCCGGCACCGACCGCCCCGATCACGGCACCATCGCCCTGGGCGGCGCCGACATCACCCGCAAGGCCACCGCCAAGCGCAGCCGTCTCGGTATCGCCCGCAGCTTCCAACAGCCTTCCGTGATAGGCGAGTTGTCCGTCCTGGACAACATCGTGCTGGCCGGCTGGCTGCACCATCCGCTGCGCCGGGGCGCGTGGCGGCGACCGTCCCGCTACCGGCAGCACGCCGAGTCCGCGGCCCGCCATCTGGAGGCCGTCGGCCTCGCCGACTCCGCCCGCAGGCCGGCCGCCGACCTGTCCCACGGTCAGCGCCGCATGCTCGACCTCGCGGCGGCCCTCGCGGGCGACCCGCGCCTGCTGCTGCTCGACGAGCCCGCGGCCGGTCTGACCGACGGCGACATCGGCCGGCTGCTCTCGATCCTGGGCGGCCTGCCGGACAGCGTCGCGATCATCCTGGTCGAGCACCATGTCGAGGTCGTCGCCGAACTCGCCGAAACGGTGACCGTGTTGGCGGCCGGCCGGGTCCTGATCACCGGGCCCACCGCGGAGGCGCTCGCCCATCCGGAGGTCCGCGACGCGTACCACGCGACCGGCGCCACGGTTCGCGACACAGCAGAAGCGAGAGGGTGACCGACCACCGATGCTGGAACTCACCGGCCTGACGGCGGGCTACCACGGCGGCACCGTCCTGCACGACCTCGACCTGACCGTGCCCGCCGGCTCCGTCCACGCGATCGTGGGCCACAACGGGGCGGGCAAGACCACGCTCATCCACACCGTGGCGGGGTTCATGCGCCCCTCCGCGGGGTCGGTACGGCTGAACGGCCAGGACGTGACCGGGCACCCCGCGCACAAGGTGGCGCGCGCCGGGATCGGCCTCGTGCCGCAGGGCCGCCGGGTCTTCGCGGGTCTCACGGTGGCGGAGCACCTGCGGCTCTCCCACCGTCCGCCGGGCCGCGGCGACGCGACCCGGCCCAGCGAGTGGACCCCGGCGCGGGTCCTGGAGCTGCTTCCCCGGCTCGGTGAGCGCCGGAACAACCGGGGCACCGACCTGTCCGGCGGCGAGCAGCAGATGCTCGCCCTGGCCCGCGCGCTGCTGGGCTCGCCGAGCGTGCTGCTGCTGGACGAGCCCACGGAGGGGCTGGCGCCCGGACTGGCCAAGCAGATCTACGAGTTGGTCAGCACGCTGGCGGAGGAGGGCATCGCCGTCCTGCTGGTGTCGCCGAGCCCCGCGCAGGCGGCCGAGTGCGCCCGTACGATCACGGTCCTCACGTCGGGGCGGGTGACGCTCCGGGTCGACGGCGCGGACGCCCGTACGGACCCGACGGCGCTGCACGAGGCGCTGGAGCTGACGCCGGTACGGTCCGCGGCGCGCTGAGCCACGTTGTCGCCCAGGCGCCGGGCGGGCCGCAGGTGCGGTCCGCCC
>NZ_JBHUUW010000032.1:0-66012 GCF_042670825.1 Streptomyces sp. NPDC057137
GCGGGTGATCCGCCGGCCGCCGCGTACGTGGCCAGGTGTCAGGCGCGCCGGCGGCTCGATGTGCGCCCCGAGACGAGGCGGAACAGTACGAGGAGGATCAGCGAGCCGACAACGGCGGCGATCCAGGTGGAGAGGTCGAAGAATCCGTCGATGGAATCGACTCCGAACATCACCTTGCCGAGCCAGCCGCCGAGAAGTCCACCGGCGATTCCGATGAGCATGGTGATGATGAGGCCACCGGGGTCCTTGCCCGGCAGCAGTACCTTCGCCACGATTCCCGCGAGAAGTCCGATAAAGATCCACGCGATGATGCCCACGAGGCACCTCCCTGTCTTCGGATCGACGACTTCGGTCACGACATCGGGTCACGACTGCGTCTGTTCGAATGACCGGGTTCTCCGTGCGGGGGTTTTCAAACGCCGTGGTTTTCCCAAGAGGCCGTCAAGAAAGGGGAATCAGCCGTCCGCGAGCGGCTGTTCGGTCCAGATGACCTTGCCCTGGGCGCTGTAGCGGGTCCCCCAGCGCTCCGCGAACTGGGCGACGAGGAAGAGCCCGCGGCCCCCCTCGTCGGTGCCGGCCGCCTGCCGCAGATGCGGTGAGGTGCTGCTGTGGTCGGAGACCTCGCAGATCAGGCTGCGGTCGCGGATCAGTCGTACGCGGATGGGTCCGGAGGCGTACCGGATCGCGTTGGTGACCAGTTCGCTGAGGATCAGCTCGGTGGTGAACGCCTCCTCGACCAGGCCCCAGTCCGTCAGTTTGCGCGTGACGTCGGCCCGCAGCCTGCCTACGGCGGCGGGGTCGGCGGGAATCTCCCAGTCCGCGACGTGCGCGCCGTCCAGCACCCGCGTGCGGGCGACCAGCAGGGCGATGTCGTCACGGGGGTGCTCGGGCAGCAGTGCCTGGAGGACGGCGTCGCACGCCTGCTCCGGGGTCCGGTCGGCCTGCGCGGCGAGCGTACGGCGCAGCAGCGACAGGCCGTCGTCGATGTCCCGGTGCCGGTCCTCGACGAGTCCGTCGGTGTACAACACCAGCCTGCTGTTCTCCGGCAGATGGACCTCAAGGGTTTCGAAGGGCAGCCCGCCGAGGCCGAGCGGTGGGCCGCCGGGGACGTCCGCGAAGGCCGCCGTGCCGTCCTCGTGGATGAGGACGGGCTGGAGGTGGCCGGCGCGGGCCATGGTGCAGTTCCCGGACACCGGGTCGTAGATCGCGTACAGACAGGTGGCGCCGGTGACTCCGGCGTCGGCTCCGTCGACGGCCTCGTCCTGGTCGATGCGGGCGACCAGTTCGTCCAGGTGCCACAGGAGTTCGTCGGGCGGCAGGTCCAGGGTGGAGAAGTTGTGGACGGCGGTACGGAGCCGGCCCATGGTGGCGGCGGCGTGAAGGCCGTGGCCGACGACGTCCCCGACGACGAGCGCCACACGGGCGCCGGGCAGCGGGATGATGTCGAACCAGTCGCCGCCGACGCCGCCGAGCCCGCCGAGACCTGCCTGGGCGGGCAGATAGCGGTACGCGACGTCGATGGCGTTCTGGTCGGGGAGACCGCGCGGCAGCAGGCTGCGCTGGAGTGTGACGGCCATGGTGTGCTCGCGGGTGTAGCGGCGGGCGTTGTCGACGCTGACCGCCGCCCTGGCGACCATCTCCTCGGCGACGGTCAGATCCTCGCCCTCGAACGCCTCGGGCTGCACGGACCGCCAGAAGGTGGCGACGCCGAGGATGACGCCCCGCGCCCGCATCGGAACGGTGATCATCGAGTGGAAGCCCTCTTCGTCGACCAGCTTCCTGGCGCGCTGGGGGTGCTGCTTGTGCCAGCCGGCGAACGCGGCGAGATCCGGGACCAGGATCGATTCGCCGTTGGCGACGGCGTCGCTCACGGGAGTCGACGGGGGCAGCTGGATCAGCTCGCCGACCGGGTAGAGCGAGGTGTCCTCGTCCCGGCCGCTGGAGGCGGTACGGCGCATGTCCAGCACCACGGCGGTCGGCTCCTCGCCCCGCAGGACGGCCTCGATCACATCGACGGTGGCGAAGTCGGCGAAGTGGGCGGCACCGAACTCGGCCAGTTCCTCGCAGGTGCGGACCACGTCCAGGGTCGTACCGATCTCCGTACCGGCGTCGTACAGCAGCCGCAGGCGCCCCCGGGCCACGTCGGCCTTTCCGGTGAGCGCCTGGAGTTCGGTGGTGTCCCGCAGAGTGGTCACGCTGCCGGGCGGGCCGCCGTCCTGGTCCGTGGGCCGCTGGCTGATGGCGAGCAGCCGCTCGCCGACGGGATGGACCTCGTCGGTCGCGGTCCGGCCGGAGCCCAGCAGTTTCCCGGTGCTCGGGTCCAGGCCCAGATCGGTGACGGGGCGGCCTTCCACGTCCGCCGGCAGGTCGAGCAGTCTGCGGGCCTCGTCGTTGGCGAGCAGCAGCCTGCCGTCGCCGCCGGCGATGAGCACCCCCTCGCGTACGGCGTGCAGAACCGCGTCGTGGTGCTCGTACATCCGGGTCATCTCGGCGGGTCCGAGCCCGTGGGTCTGGCGGCGCAGGCGTCTGCTCACCAGAGCCGTACCGCCCATGGTCAGGACGAGCACACCGGCCGCGGCGCCGAACAGGAGCGGGAACTCGTCCTCCACGACCGCGCTCACGCGTTTGATGGTGATGCCCGCGGAGACCATCCCGACCACCTTGCCGCGCGCGTCGAAGACGGGGACGACCGCCTGCACGAGCGGGCCGATGGTGCCGGTGATCCGCTCGGTGATCACATGCCCTTCGAGGGCGGGCTTCAGATTGCCGACGAATTTCTTGCCGACCCGGTTGGGAATCGGGTGGGTGTAGCGGATTCCGTCGGTGTTGAGTACGACGATGAAGTCCACGCCCGAGCGCGCTCTGGCCAGCTCGGCGGGTCTGCGCAGGACCTCGGCGGGATCGGGGTTCTTGAGCGCCGCCTGGATGCCCGGCGAGTTCGCGAAGGTCTCGGCCACGGCGACGGAGCGGTTGCGCGCCTCGCGGTCGCTGTCCGTACGGCCCTGGAGTACGAGCGCGGCGGAGGCGGCGGCGACGAGCAGTACGACGATCGCCACCTGAAGGAGAAAGACCTGGCCTGCGACAGTTCTCATCTTCAGAACGGAGCGCCGGCGGCCGTCGCGTCCGGCCATGACCCCTTTCTACACCCCTCTCAGGGGGTGGGCGAGCCGCCGGTGCCGGTACGGGGTCTTGACCCGGCACTTCGCCGCATGAACCATTCTGCGGGTCCGGGAGTGATGGGGAGTGAAGCGGAGTGGGACGAGTGTTCGCCGGCCGGTGCGGCCGGTCGACTGATCTTGGGGGTTCATCGGTGTCCCGTCGGCCCGTCCTCGCCGTCGCGCTCGCCGCCGGCGCGTTGCTGCTGACCTGTCTGCCCAGCGCCGCCGCGCAGCGGCCGGGCGGGGGTGACGCGCGGCTCTCCATCGTTACGCTGTCGACCCGGCCCGACGTGGTCACCGGCGGTGACGTGCTGGTGTGTGTCGGGGTCCCGCGCGGCCTCGACCCCGACGACGTACGCGTCACCCGCGACGGCACGGACGTGACGTCGGCGTTCACGGCCACGGGCGCCACGCCCGGGACCCTGACCGGTCTGGTGACAGCCCTGCGCGAGGGCGGCAACCGGCTCGTCGCGGCCGTCCCCGGCCGGCCAGGCGCGCGGGCCGTGCTCCAGGTGCGCGACCATCCGTCGACCGGCCCGGTCATCAGCGGTCCGCACGAGCGGCCCTTCGTGTGCGGTACGGAGTCGTTCAAGCTGGTCGACGGCTCGACGCTGGGGCCGCCGCTGGACGAGGACTGCTCGATCGCGACACGGGTCGACCACGCGTACCGCTCCACCGACGGGACCGTGAAGCCGCTGGCCGATCCGGCGGGCCGCCCGGCGGACCTCGCGACGACCACGACGACGACCGGCGCCCGGGTGCCGTTCCTCATCCGTATCGAGACGGGCACGCTCAACCGGGGCGTCTACCAGATCTCCATGCTGGCCGACCCCGTCGCGCCCGAGCCGACCCGGACGCGGCCCGCCGAGGGGTGGAACGGGCGGCTCGTGTACACGTTCGGCGGCGGCTGCCGGGGCGGCTGGTACACGCAGGGCGCGGACACCGGCGGCGTACTGGACACCGAGATGCTGGGGCGCGGGTACGCCGTGGCCTCCTCGTCCCTCAACGTCTTCGGCAACAACTGCAACGACCTGCTGGCGTCCGAGACCACGATGATGGTCAAGGAGCACTTCGTGGAGCGGTACGGCGTCCCGCGCTTCACCATCGGCTGGGGGTGCTCCGGAGGCTCGTACCAGAGCTATCAGACCGCCGACAACTACCCCGGTCTGCTCGACGGCATCATCGTCGGGTGCAGCTTCCCCGACGTGACGTCGGCGACCAACACCACGCTGCTGGACTCCCGGCTGCTCGACCACTACTTCACCGCGACGGCGCCGGACGAGTTCAGCGCCGGGCAGCAGACGGCGGTCGCCGGTTTCCGCGAGCGGGCGAGCATCCCGAATCTGAGCGACGGCGCGAAGCGCCTCGACCCGGACGCGGAGTTCCCCGCCGCCCTGCCCGCGGACCAGCGGTACGACGCGCGCACCAACCCCGACGGGGCGCGGGGCACGGTCTTCGACCACACCGTGAACGTGTACGGCACCGACCGGCGCACCGGCGCCGCGCTGCGCCCGCTGGACAACGTCGGTGTGCAGTACGGCCTCGACGCGCTGAACGCGGGCGCGATCGACAAGAAGCAGTTCATCGACCTCAACTCCCGTGTCGGGGGCATCGACCGCGACGCCGAGTTCACCGCGGGGCGGACGGCCGCCGACGCCGAGGCGACCGAGGCGGCGTACGGTACGGGCCGCATCCTGTGGGGCGGCGCCGGTCTGGCGAGCACAGCCGTCATCGACCACCGCTCCTACACCGACGATCTGCCCGGCGGCGACATCCACATGGCGGTGCACGGGTTCTCCACCCGAGCGCGGCTGATCGCGGCGAACGGGCACGCGGACAACCAGGTGATGCTCGCGGAGGACAACCGCCACGGGTTCAGTCTCAGGAGTCCCGCGCTGCGGTACGCCCTCACGGAGATGGACGCGTGGTTGACGTCGCTGACGTCGGACGCCGCGCGGCCGGAGTGGACCGAGTGGACCGCGCGGGACGTCGTCGCGCACAAGCCGGCGGGGCTGACCGACGCGTGCTGGACCAAGGACGCGGAGCCCAAGAAGATCGAGCAGCGGCTCGGTTACGACAACCCCGGCGAGTGCGGCGCGCTGTACCCGGCCTTCCCGACGCCGAGGCTGGTCGCCGGCGCCCCGCTCGCGGACGACGTGATCGCGTGCGCGCGCGAGGCGATCGATCCGGCCGACTACGCGGTGACATTCACCGGCGACGAACTGCGGCAGTTGCGCGCGGCGTTCCCGAGCGGGGTCTGCGACTGGAGCAGTCGCGGTCAGGGGCAGCGGCCGCCCGTGGACACCTGGCAGTCGGTCGAGGACAGGGGTGCGGCTCGATGATCGAGGTCGCCGTACGGGCGCGGGCGAAGTTGGGCGAGGGTCCCACCTGGGATCCCGCGACCGGCCGACTGGTGTGGGTGGACATTCTTTCCTCGCGGATCCACACCTTCGACCCGGCGGACGGCCGTCGTACGGTCATGGCGACCGAGCAGCACGTCGGCGCCGCGCTCCCCCGGGCCGGGGGCGGGCTGGTGGTCAACCTCCGTGACGGCATCGGTCTGTACGGCCCCGGCGGCGACTTCGAGTGGCTGGTGCACGACCCGGTGCCCGGCCGCCGGGGCAACGACGCGGCCGTCGCGCCCGACGGCGCGCTGTGGGCGGGCAGCATGCGCTACGACGAGGCGCCGGGCGGCGGGACGCTGATCCGGGTGGCGCCCGGTCTGTCCGGCGGAGCCGTCACCGACACGCGGCCCGTGACCGTCGGCAACGGCACCGGCTGGAGTCCGGACGGGCGGACGATGTACTACGTCGACACGCCCACCGGCCGTATCGACCGGTTCCGCGCCGACGCGCACTCCCCCGGCGAACCGCTCCTCGACCAGGGCCCGTTGGCGACGATCGAGCCCGGCGCCGGTCACCCGGACGGGCTGACCGTGGACGCGGACGGCTGTGTCTGGGTCGCGCTCTGGGACGGCGCCGCGATCCGCCGCTACACGCCGGACGGCGAGTTGGACCGTACCGTCGAACTGCCCGTAACTCGGCCCACGTCCTGCGCGTTCGGCGGCCCGGAGCTGCGCGACCTGTACATCACCACCGCCCGCGTCGGTGTCGTCGCCCCGCACCCCCTCACCGGCTCGCTCCTGGTCCTGCCGGACGCGGGGCAGGGCGTTCCCGACACCCCGTTCGCCGGCTGAGGTGGGTGCCCCGATGTCCCAACAGGCCGCACGGCTGGTCGTGTTCACCCGGACCGCCGACTACCGGCACGAGTCGATCCCCGCCGGGACCGAGGCTCTTCGGCGCGTCGGCGCCGAGGACGGATTCGAGGTCACCGCCACCGAGGACCCGGCCGTGCTGGAGCGTGAGGTCGCCCGGTCCGGCGTCGCGGTCGTCGTCTTCCTCTCCACCAGCGGGGACGTCCTCACCCCCGGCGCGCGCGAGGCGCTGCGGCTCCATGTGGCGGGCGGCGGCGGGTTCGTGGGCATTCACGCGGCGGCCTGTACGGAGTACGACTGGCCGTACTTCGGCGACCTGCTCGGGGCGCGCTTCGACCGGCACCCCCAACTCCAGCCGGGCACGGTCACGGTGGCCGACCACGACCACCCGGCGACCCGCCATCTCGGCGCGCGCTGGCGGTTCACGGACGAGTGGTACGACTTCCGGAGCGCACCGCGCGGCGTACGGATCCTGGCCCGCGCCGACGAATCCTCCTACAAAGGCGGCGGCATGGGCGAGGACCACCCGCTCGTCTGGTGCCACGAACGCCTCGGCGGCCGGGTGTTCTACACCGCCCTGGGGCATACGGCGGAGGCGTTCGCGGACCGGGACTTCCTCGCGCATCTGCGGGGCGGTATCCGGTACGCCGCGGGGTGGGAGTAGCGCGCGGCCAGGGCGTGTCCGAGCATCGCGGGCCAGGCGGGACTTTGCGGACACGCCCTGGCACCAGGAGTTGGTAAACCCGCAGGAAACAAGGGGGTTGCGGGCCCACGAGGCGCGGGATTTGCTTGGCCCATGCAGCGACCGGTCTCCACCACCCCGTCATCGGCGGCGCTCGACCACCGCTACCGGGGTGAGCATCCCGTACGGACCCTCGGCTATCTCTTCCGTCCCGACCGCCCCCGGCTCGCGGTGGCCGTCCTCGCCTTCATCGGAAAGCACAGCCCGATCTGGCTGCTTCCCCTCATCACCGCGAACATCATCGACACCGTCGTACAACACGGCCCGGAGTCCGACATCTGGATCAACGCGGGCGTGCTGCTCGTGGTCCTGCTGCTCAACTTCCCGCTGCATCTGCTCTATGTGCGATGTCTGGCCGGGAGCGTACGGCGTGTGGGCATGGCGCTGCGCGACGCGCTGTGCCGCCGGATGCAGCAGCTCTCGATCGGCTACCACTCGCGGGTGAGCGCGGGTGTGCTCCAGGCCAAGGTGGTCAGGGACGTGGAGACGGTGGAGCAGATGGTGCAGCAGTCCTCGGACATGGGGCTGGCCGCCGTCATCACGCTCGTCGGCGGACTCGTCGTGATCGGGGTGCGGGTGCCGTCGTTCCTCCCCGTCTTCCTGCTCGTCGTCCCCGCCGCCGGTTTTCTGATCGTGCGGCTGCGCGGCCGGCTCCAGAGCCACAACGCGGCGTTCCGCCACGAGGTGGAGCGCATGTCGTCACGGGTCAGTGAGATGACGTCGCTGATCCCGATCACCCGCGCGCACGGACTGGAGGGCGCGGCGATGGTCCGTATCGACGGCTCGCTGCGCCAGGTACTCGCGGCGGGGGTGCGGCTCGATCTGCTCAACGGACGCTTCGGCGCGCTCGCGTGGATCCTGCTCAACTCCCTTGGTGTGGCGTGTCTCGCGGGCTCGGCGCTCGTCGCGTATCACGGTCTGCTGCCCATCACGGCGGGCGACGTCGTCATGCTGAGCGCGTTCTTCACCACCCTGACCAGTTCCATGGTGACGCTGCTCGGTCTGGCGCCCGTCATCAGCAAGGGACTTGAGTCCGTACGGTCGGCGGGCGAGGTCCTGCAGGCTCCCGACCTGGAGAGCAACGCGGGCAAGGAGCAGGTCGGCTCGGTCGCCGGGCGCATCGACTTCCAGGATGTGGGCTTCCAGTACGACAGTTCGCCCGATCCCGCCGTGGAGGGCTTCACCCTGTCCGCGCGTCCCGGCCAGACCATCGCCCTGGTCGGCGCGTCCGGCGCGGGCAAGTCGACGGTGCTCAACCTCCTGATCGGCTTCATCCGCCCCACCTCCGGCCGCATCCTGCTGGACGGCACGGACATGGCCACGCTCGACCTGCGCAGCTACCGCCGGTTCCTGTCCGTCGTCCCGCAGGAGTCGATCCTCTTCGAGGGCACGATCCGCGAGAACGTCACGTACGGGCTGGACGACACGGACGAGACGACCGTACGGGGGGCGCTCCGGGACGCGAACGCCCTCGAATTCGTCGACCGGCTGCCGGACGGTCTCGACACCGTCGTCGGGGAGCGCGGCGCGCGCCTCTCGGGCGGCCAGAAGCAGCGGCTCGCGATCGCCCGCGCGCTCATACGCGACCCCAGGGTGCTTGTCCTGGACGAGGCCACGTCCGCGCTCGACACCCGCTCGGAGGCACTGGTGCAGGAGGCGCTGGCGCGACTGGTCGACGGCCGCACGGTCTTCGTCGTCGCCCACCGGCTGTCCACGATCCGGGGCGCGGACCGCATCGTGGTGATGGAGCACGGCCGGATCGCCGAGGTCGGCACGCACGACGCGCTGATGACGAGCGGCGGGGTGTACGCCGGCCTCCAGCCGGCGCACCGTGCCTCCTAGGTCCTGTCCGGGCGATCTTGTCGGATAGCCCGGGGCGTCTGGTGCGGTGCATCGCAAGGCGCCGAAGTGCCCTCAGGGTGGTTTCCTGTGGGCATTTCGGCAACGCGGCGAGGTGCCGTGCCAGGCGTTCCGGGCCCGGCAAGATCGCCCGGACAGGGCCTAGTACGGGCCGGGTGTCGAGTACGGACCGGCTGACGGCCGGGCCTCGCGGAGTTCGGTGCAGTGGGCGATCGTCGCGTCGTCCGCCGCCACGGCGTGGCGGGCCTCCGCCCGCCGGACACGCCGGATGATCTCGGCGGGTCCGTCCGACGCCAGGAGGGCCATGACCCCCGGCCAGTCGGTGAGTCCGAACCGGTCGACGATACGGCCGGCCCCGTTGCTGAGCAGGGCGGCGCCGGTCAGCTCGGAGACCGGGCAGCTTCCGGTGATCGCCTCGTCCGCCGCGCGTGGGTCGTCCTTGGCCACCCAGAAGCCGCCCGGTCCGTTCCGGTTGGCGCGCAGGTCGCGGAGGATTCGGTGGTATTCGTCGCTGCCCTCCGCGACGGCCTTGAGCGCGGCCTCGTACCGTCGGCTGATGATCACCTCCCGGGGGTCGGTCACGACGAGCGGAGCACCGTCCGCCCGGTCGAGTACGAGGGCCGAGTCGCCGAGCACCAGGTACTCGGCGAGGCCGTCGGACAGGCGCAGGACGGCCACGGTCGCCGACGGGCTGATGGGGTCGGTGACGGCACAGGTGTCCCGGTGATCGTCCGTCACGCGCTCGATGCCCGCGGCGAGCAGCGCCGCGAGGCCGCGGTCCGCCTCCAGTGCCAGGAGACCGAGGAGGGTGCCTCCCAGACGGGAGGCGTACCAGGCGACGCCGTGCCGGCAGGTCGATTCGGCGCCGGGGATGCCGGCGCCGTCGATGAGCACCGCTGCGGTCGGTACGGCGCCGGTGAAGTCCTCGTTCACGCGGCCGGGCCGCTTCGGAACGCTCGCCATCGACACCCGCATGCCCTACCGCCGCCTCTCCAGCGGTCAAGACGTCGAGGGTAGAACAACCCCGGCGCGCCCCCTGCGTGACTAGGGCGCGGGGTCGCGGTGGTGGACGAGCAGCATCGCGATCGCCAGCGCCATGATCGACCAGAGCCCGTACACCGCCCACGAGCCGGCGATCGTCGCCGGATAGAGCTCGCGGACCGGGGATTCGCCCACCTCCACCAGTTCGGACCAGGCTCCCTGGGGCAGGGCGTGCTGGATGGAGGCGGCCATGTGGTTGCGCTCGTTGAGGAGGGACGGCAGGACCAGAAGGATGAAGGTGAGGGTGACGATCGTCGTCGCGGTGTGCCGGATGAGGGCTCCGACGCCCATACCGACGAGCGCGCACACCGGGGCGAGCAGCGCCGACGCCACCATGACGCGTGCGGCGCCCGGGTAGTCGAAGGGCAGGCCGACGTGCCGGCCGGACAGGATCGCCTGGGTCACGGCGAACGAGGTCACGGCGGCGACGGCGCCGAGGGCGGTGGTGACCGCCGTGACGACGACGGTCTTGGCCGCCAGTACCGAGCGGCGGGCCGGGACGGCGGCGAACGTCGTGCGGATCTGGCCGGTGCTGTACTCCCCCACCAGCGTCAGCGCGCCGATGCTCGCGGCGGCGAGCATGAGGACCATCGCCCCGCCGATGGTGAAGGCGTCCCGCATGGCCCAGATCGGGACGAACAGCTCCCGGATCCCCTCGGGGTAGCCCGGCCAGTTGTTGTGGTCGGCGACAGCGGCGTTCGTGTTGATCAGGATGACGAGCAGCGCGCTCACCGCGAAGGCCCAGGGCGTGGAGCGGAGCGACCACATCTTGATCCACTCGGCGGCGACCAGGTCGTGGAACCTGGCGCGGGGCTCGGGCGCGGGTTCGCTCCGGTCGGCGGTGACGGGTGTCCTGGTCTGCGTGGTCATCGTGGGTCCCCCGCGCCGTATTCGACGCTGTCGGCGGTGAGTTCCATGAACGCCTCTTCGAGCGAGGCGGAGCTGGTCGTCAACTCGTTGATCCTGATGCGGTGTTGGTGGGCGAGTTCACCGATGCGCGCCGCGTCGGGGCCGGTTACGGCGAGCTGGTCGCCCGGCCCGCCGGCGGCGGGCGGTCGTACGTCCGCGCCTTCGGCCGTCAGCAGCGCGGTGAGCGCCGCGGCGTCCGGTGTACGGACGGTCACGCTCGACCGGGTGCCTCGGGCGGCGAAGTCCACCAGGCTCTCGGCCGCGATGAGTTCGCCCCTGCCGATGACGACGAGATGGTCCGCGGTGTTCGCCATCTCGCTCATGAGATGGCTGGAGACGAATACCGTGCGCCCTTCGGCCGCGAGCCGCCGGAACAGCCCGCGTACCCACAACACCCCTTCCGGATCAAGGCCGTTGATCGGCTCGTCGAACAGCAGCACCGGCGGATCGCCGAGCAGCGCGGCGGCGATCCCCAGCCGCTGCTTCATCCCGAGCGAGAACCCGCCGATCCGGCGCCGGGCGGCGGCGGCAAGTCCCACCTCCTGGAGGACGTGGTCCACCCGGCTCTTCGGCAGGGCGTTGCCGCGCGCGAGGGCGGCGAGATGAGCGCGCGCGGTGCGCCCGCCGTGGATGTCGTGGGCGTCGAGCAGCGCGCCGACGTGCCGCAGCCCGCGCGGGTGGTGGTGGAAGGGGCGGCCGTCGATGGTGGCGGTGCCGGCGGTGGGCCGGTTCAGGCCGATGAGCAGCCGAAGCGTGGTGCTCTTGCCGGCGCCGTTGGGGCCGAGGAATCCGGTGACCCGGCCGGGGTGGACGGTGAAGCTGAGGTCCTTGACGGCGGTGGTGCCGCCGTAGCGCTTGGTCAGTTCGTTGACTTCGATCACCCGGCCAACAGTGGCCGGGCACCCGGCCGTTCGGCATCGGGCGGTCGGCCACATCGGCGGCGGCGGGGGTGGCCCGTGGGCGTACGTCTCCCGGCCAATACCCCTGCACGGAGGCGGCGGTTACGATCGGCGTATGTCGGCCACTCCGCTCTTTCCGCAGCTCAGACGCCTGGACGAGCTCTGGCGCCCGCTCGCGGCCTGGTGTGGGGGCGTCGCCTATCCGTACGCGCTGCTGCTCGCGGTGCGGAGCGGTCCCGACAACTCCACCAATCTGCGGTTCGCCCTCTGCGCGGTCGCCACCGTGCTCCCGGTGGCTCTGCTGCGACGCCACCCCCTGCCCGCCACGGCACTGATGCTGATCGGCACGTTCGCCGTCCTGGCGCAGCGGCCTTCGTGGGAGGTCGTGTATCTGCTGGTGCTGGTGAACGATCTCGCCGTCCTGTCCGTCGTGGCCTCCCGTGCTCGCCGTGTCGCGCTCGCCGCCGCCGTGCCGACGCTCCTCGTGCAGATCGCGTCGGCCGGTTACTTCACGTCCGGGTCGGACGTCTACCTCCGGACGCTCGTCGTCCTCGGTCTGGCGCTGGTCGCCGCCTGGATGATCGGGCTGTCGATCCGGGAGCGCCGCGAGCACGCCGTGGTGCAGCGCACCCAGGCGGCGGCCCAGGCGGTCGCCGCCGAACGGCTGCGCATCGCGAGGGAGTTGCACGACATGATCGCCCACAGCATCGGCGTCATCGCCATCCAGGCGGGGGTGGGCAGCCGGGTGATCGGCACCCAGCCGGACGAGGCCCGCAAGGCGCTCGTCAGCATCGAGGCCACCAGCAGGGAGACGCTCGCCGGTCTGCGGCGGACGCTCGGGACGCTGCGCCGTACGGAACCGGTTCCCGGCGCGGAGCCCGTATCCCTCGATCCCGCACCGGGGCTGGCGGATGTCGAACGGCTGGCGGCGTCGACATCGGCGGGGGCGGGTGTCCGGGTCGAGCTGCGATGGCGTGGCGTCCGCCGGGCGATTCCGGCGGACATCGACCTGTCCGCGTACCGCATCGTCCAGGAGGCGGTCACCAATGTCGTACGCCACGCGGGAACCCGGTCCTGCCGGGTGACTGTCGAGTACGGGGCCGAGGAGGTGTCCGTCGAGGTCGTCGACGACGGGTGCGGGTGCGAGCCCGCCGACATCGACCGGGCCGGGGGCTGGGGGCTGGTCGGCATGCGGGAGCGGGTGGGGCTGCTGGACGGGCGGCTGACCGCCGGGCCGCGCGCGGAGGGCGGCTTCCGTGTGGCGGCGTGGCTGCCGGTGCCGGTGCCGGTCACGGGGACGGACGTACTCGTGCGGACGGATGTGGCCCGGTGACGGCCGGAACGCCGGCCGGCGACGCGGCTCCGACTCCCGCCCCGGCTCCTACCCCGGCTCCCATCCCAGCTCCGGTTCGCGCTCCGGTTCGCGTCGTGCTCGCCGACGACCAGCCGCTGATCCGCTCCGGGCTGCGCGTCCTGATCGCCGACCACCCCGACCTGGATGTCGTCGGTGAGGCCGGGACCGGCGCCCAGGCGGTCCAACTGGTAAGGGAGTTGCGGCCGGACGTCGTCGTGATGGACATCCGGATGCCCGGCATGGACGGTATCGAGGCGACGGGACTGATCACCGCCGGTGCCGGGTCGTCACGTGTCGTCGTCCTCACGACGTTCGACGACGACGAGTACGTGTACGCGGCGCTGCGCGCCGGGGCGAGCGGCTTCCTCATCAAGGACATGTCCCTCGAAGACATCCTCTCGGCGATCCGGGTGGTGGCCGCCGGTGAAGCGCTCATCGCGCCGAGCGTCACACGCCGGTTGATCGAGGAGTTCGCCGCCCGGCCCGAACCGGCCCCGCCCGCACGGGCGGTGGCCGGCATCACCGGGCGGGAGCGCGAGGTGCTGGTCCTCGTCGGACGCGGCATGTCGAACGGGGAGATCGCCGACCATCTCTTCATCAGCGTGGCGACCGCCAAGGCGCATGTGGCCCGGCTGTTCAGCAAGCTCGGCGCGCGTGACCGCGTCCAACTCGTCATCATGGCCTACGAGATGGGGCTGGTGTCGCCGCCCCGGTGAGGCCGCCCGCCCGCCAGGGCGCCCGTCAAGGCGCCCGTCAAGGCGCCCGTCAGGTTTCGGCCAGGGCCCGTAACGCCTTCTCCTCCGGCGTCCCCGGCGCCGCCGTGCGGACAAGGAGACTCAGTCGCACCGCGAGCGTGGCGGGCGGCCACGCGTTCGCGGGCGGCGCAGCGACGGGAACAGTAGCGGCGCGGCGGGGCCGCTCCCCCGGGCGAGGTGGACGTTGCGGCAGCTCGTACGGCTGCCTCGTCCGCCCCTAACGGGTGATCAGCCGTGCCCGCAGGCGCACCCCGCGCCCCTTCCCGGGGAGCCTCCTTCCATGGCCGCTGACGCTGCTGAAGCCCCTGAAGACGACACCGGAGGCCCTGACGTGACAGACCCGACAGAAGGAGGCGAGGACCGATGAGCGGCCTCCTGGACACGCTGCCCCCCGACGAGCGGGGCAGACTGGGCCACACCCGGTCGGGCGCCGTTCTGGCGTCCGCGCCGATGCTCGCCACCCTGAGCGACCGGCGGATCTTCGGCGACGGCTGGATCTTCGAACGCAAACTGGACGGCGTCCGGGTACTCGCCGTGCGGGACGCCTCGGGAGTACGGCTGCTGTCGCGCACCGGACGGCGGCTGAACGCCACGTATCCGGAGATCGTGGATGCCCTCGCCGCACAGGACTGCCCCGACTTCACGGTGGACGGCGAGGTCGTCGCGTACTCCCACGGCCGTACCGACTTCGCCCGGCTCCAGCGGCGGATGGGGATCAGCGACGCCCGCCGGGCGCGCGCCAGCGGGGTGGCCGTCACGTACTACCTGTTCGATCTGCTGCGGCTCGACGGTGCCGATCTCACCGCGATCTCGCTGCGCTCGCGCAAGTCGCTGCTGCGCAGGGCGCTGTCCTTCCGGGCGCCGCTGCGTTTCACGCCGCACCGCAACGCGGGCGGTGAGGAACTGCTGGAGCGGGCGTGCGCCGACGGCTGGGAGGGGCTGATCGCGAAACGCGCGGCGGGCCGGTACGAGCCCCGGCGCTCATCGGGCTGGCTGAAGCTCAAGTGCGAGCGGGGGCAGGAGTTCGTCATCGGCGGTTACACGGAGCCGTCCGGTTCCCGCGTCGGTTTCGGCGCGCTGCTCCTCGGTCACTACGAGGGCGGACGGCTGCGGTACGCGGGCAAGGTGGGTACGGGGTACGACCACGCGACGCTGGTGGACATCCACCGGCGTCTGGACGAGGCCGCGACGCCCCGGTCGCCGTTCGCCGACGTGGTCAAGGAGCGGGCTCCGCACTGGTCGGAGCCCCGGCTCGTCGCCCAGATCGCGTTCACCGAGTGGACGCGGGACGGGATGCTGCGTCACCCGCGTTTCGTGGGGCTGCGGGACGACAAGGACCCGACGGATGTGGTGCGGGAGAGACCGGCCTGACGGGGCAGTACTCGTAGGGCGGCCGTACGCACTGTCTCGCACCATCCGTACGGCGCCCGTGAACCCGACCGCGACGAAGGGCGGCGACACCCCCATGACCACCCCCGACTCCCGTATACCGCGCTTCCACCTGGCCGTGCCCGTCGACGACCTCGCCGCCGCGCGCCGCTTCTACGGCGACGTACTCGGCCTGTCGGAGGGCCGCAGCTCGGACACCTGGGTGGACTGGAATCTGCGCGGTCACCAGTTCGTGACGCATCTGGCGCCGCGCCGGAGCGAAGGCGTACGCAACGCCGTCGACGGGCACGACGTGCCGGTACCGCACTTCGGCCTGCTGCTGACCCCAGCGGAGTTCCACGAGCTGGCGGACCGGCTGCGGGCGGCCGGGACGACGTTCGTCATCGAGCCCTACGTCCGTTTCGAGGGGCTGCCGGGCGAACAGTGGACGATGTTCCTGCTCGATCCGGCGGGCAACGCGCTGGAGTTCAAGGCGTTCGCGGACGACGCGCAGGTCTTCGCGACCTGACGTGTGTGACGTGTCTGGCCTGTCCGACCTGTCTGACGTGTCGGATCGCCGGCCGGGCCGCGGTCTGCGGCCCGCCCGGCGATCGAGGACTCAAGCGTCCGTCAGTGCGCCTGTCGCTCGCTGCGGGCGGGCAGTTTCCAGCCCGGCCGGATGAAGTGGCAGGTGTACCCGTCGGGGTAGCGGATCAGATAGTCCTGGTGCTCGGGCTCCGCCTCCCAGAAGGCGCCCGCCTCGGCCACCTCCGTGACGACCTTCCCCGGCCACAGGCCGGAGGCCTCGACGTCGGCGATGGTGTCCTCGGCGATCCGCTTCTGCTCGTCGCCGATGTAGTAGATGGCCGAGCGGTAGCTGAGGCCGATGTCGTTGCCCTGACGGTTGAGCGTCGTGGGGTCGTGGATCTGGAAGAAGTACTCGAGGATCTGGCGGTAGCTGGTCTTCTCGGGGTCGAAGACGATCTCGATCCCCTCGGCGTGCGTTCCGTGATTGCGGTACGTCGCGTTGGCGACGTCACCACCGGTGTAACCGACCCTGGTGGAGACCACCCCCGGCAGACCGCGAATCAGATCCTGCATGCCCCAGAAGCAGCCGCCCGCGAGGACCGCCTTCTCCGTTGCCGTATCTGTGCTCATGTATAACTCCCTCCTCTGTTACACACGGTACTGCGCCGACACCGCCGAAGGGCCTCGGCCGGGGGCGGCCCAGCTCGTGGGCCGGACAGCGGATCATCACTGGTCAGCCAGTCAGCCGGTCACCGAGCGGACTGCGGCGGTACAGGACCTGACGACCGTCGCGCGCCCTGGTCACCAGCCCGGTCGCGTGCAGCACCCGCAGATGCTGGGAGACGGCACTCGGAGTCACCCGGAAACGGCGGGCGATCTCGATCGTAGGCAGCGGTTCGCCGAGGAGGTCGAGCAGCCGTGCGCGCGACGCGCCCAGGAGCGAGACGAGAGCGGTTGCGTCGGCGGTGGGCGCCGGGGTCCAGAGCGTGGCCACGCCCCGGCTGGGATAGACCAGCAGCGGCGGCTCCTCGGCGCTGACCGGCGGCGCCGGCTTGTGGGCGAAGGCGGACGGCACCAGCAGCAGTCCCCGGCCGGATGCCGCGGCGTGGTACCGGCTGATCATCTTGTCGATGCGCAGGACGCCGTCCCGCCAGCGGAGATTCGGATGCATGTCGGCGAACAGCAGGCGCGCGCCGCCCACGGCCAACTGCCGTGCGCGGTAGGTCATGTCGGCTTCCAGCAGCAGTCGCATCCGCGTCCACGCGGGCTCGACCGCGAGGTGCCAGTACTCCCGCAGGAGCGCGCAGAGCGCGTCGCGGAGTGCGGCGACGGGCGCGTCGTCGGCGGCGGTGCCGTCCCGCAGGGCGTCGGGGAGCGGGCCGGGCGCGTGGACGGCCGTCAGGTCACGGCGGACCAGGGCGGGCGAGGTCCGCCGTACGACGGCCAGCTCCTCGTCGAAGGACGGGGCGAACGTCGTCGGGCGCGGGGTCAGGAAATCGGGGAGGGTCAGCCGGTCACCGACCAGGGACATCAGCAGGTCGGTATCGAGTGCCGCCCCGCCCAGGCTTTCGAGCACCGATCTGCGCCACGGCAGGTGCAGCGCCGACAGCCCGGGATCGCGCAGCACCCGCAGGCTGCACACCGTCTCGTGCAGGGGCGAGAGCGCGAACCGGGTGTCCGCCAGGTCCTCGACGCCGAGCTCGTAGTGGATCATTTAGCCATACGCTACATCTGTTGGCCGCCGGGTGGCGATGCCGTGGACTGCCCGCATGACATCAACAGCGAACGGGCGGGGCGGCACGGCGCACGGACAACCCACGGCACCGGCGACGGCCGTGGGCGCGGACACCAGCGGGGACGTCACCGGCGGGCCGGTCGACTGAGGTGGCTGCCGAGCTGAACCGTCGTACGGTCCTGATCCTCGCCGTCACCTGCGGCATGGCCGTGGGCAACATCTACTTCCCGCAGGCGATCGGCCCACTGATCGCCGCCGGTCTCGACGCCTCCCCCGAGTCCGCCGCGCTCGTGGTGACCGCCACCCAGGTCGGCTACACGGCCGGCATCTTCCTGCTGGTGCCGCTCGGCGACCGGCTCCCGCACCGTCCGTTCCTCGTCACGCTGCTCGCGCTCACCGGCGTCGGCCTGCTCGTGGCGGGCTGCGCGCCCGCGCTGCCGCCGCTGGTCGCCGCGGGCGCGCTCGTCGGCGTCACCTCGGTGGCCGCCCAGATCATCGCGCCACTGGCGGCGGGGCTGGTGGCGCCCGAGCGTCGCGGGGCGGTGATGGGCACGTTGCTGAGCGGTTCGATCGGCGGCATGCTGCTGGCCCGCACCTTCAGCGGGTCGCTCGGCGAGTGGCTGGGGTGGCGTGCTCCGTATCTGGTGGCCGCCGTCCTGGTACTGCTGCTCGCCGTGGTCCTGGCCCACACGCTGCCGACCACGGCACCGTCCTCGCGGGAGCCGTATCCGGCGCTCCTCGCCGCGTCGGTACGGCTGCTGCGTACGGAACCCGAGCTGCGCCGCTCCTGCCTCTACCAGGCGACCGTCTTCGCCGGCTTCTCCGCCGTCTGGACCTGCGTGGCGCTTCTCCTCAGCGGCCCGGCCTACGGCATGGGCGGGCAGGCGGTCGGGGTGCTCGCCCTGATCGGCGCGGCGACGATGGTCTGCACCCCGCTGGCCGGCCGGCTGGTGGACCGCCGGGGGCCGGACCCGGTGAGCCTCGTCTGTCTGCTCGGGGTCCTGGTCTCGGCCGCGCTCCTCGTACCGGGCGACCGGGGCGGTACGGCGGGGCTGACCGCCCTGGTCGTCGGGACGCTGGTGCTCGACGTCGCGATGCAGTCGGGCATGGTGGCCAACCAGGCCCGGGTCCTGGCCTTGCGCCCCGATGCCCGCAGCAGGCTCAACACGGCGTACATGACGTGTACCTACCTCGGCGGCAGCGCCGGCTCCTGGCTCGGGGTGCAGACCTACGGCCGGGCCGGGTGGCGGGGGGTGTGCGCGCTCGTGGCGCTGCTCGCGGCGGTCGCGCTCGTACGTCACCTGAGGACGCTGTACGTCCGCAAGGGTCCGCGCCCGCGCTCCGAGGCGGCGTCTCAGGAGGGGTGCAGCCGGGCGTCCAGCTCGTGGGCGGACAGCTCCACGACGTAGGCGTCGGAGCCGGGCTGGTGCTTGCGTCCTCCCCCGCCGAGGTGGCCGGCGTTCACCGGGTCGAAGCCGATGTCGCGGATCAGACCGGCCACCACGGCCACGGCCTCCTCGTCGTCGCCGGAGATCGGGATGGCCAGGCGTGCCGGGTCGCCCTTGGGGCGGCCGCGGCCGCGCAGGGTCTGCCAGTTGATGGCGTTGAACGCCTTGACCAGGTTCGAGTCCGTCAGGGCCCGGACCTTCTCGCTGGAGGTGGTGGAGTCGTCGTCCAGGTCGGGCTCGTGGCCGTCGCGTGCCGGGTAATAGTTGCAGGTGTCGATGACGACCTTGTCGCGCAGCTCGGCGGCGGGCAGCTCGCCGACGCGCCCGTACGGAATCGACACCACGACCACCTGGCCGAACCAGGCCGCCTCCGCCGCGTCGACCGCCCGAACGGGACCGTCGATTCCCTCGACCAGCTCCGTGAGCGTCTCGGGGCCGCGCGAGTTGGCGAGAGCGACCTCGTGGCCGATTCCGGCGAAGTGCCGGGCGAGCGTCGAGCCGATGTGGCCCGCTCCGATGATTCCGATACGCATGGTGCCTCTCCTGCCTGCGCGGTCGTGGGTGGTGGTGGACGCGTCGGCCCGCCGGCGCCGATCGCCTCCATGGGTAGCCGAATGACGGCGCCCCAAACTTGCCGGAACGCGGGCCCGGACTCACCCTGAGGCTGCGGGCCACGGCCGATGCGCACCATTCGCCCACGGCGTCCGCCCGTGGGTGGCTGCCGTGCGGGGCCTGGTCGACACCCCCGTTTCGCGGCCCGTACGCCGTACCGGGGACGGGCGCCGGGATCCGTGGCGTCCGGAGAGGAGCACGCCATGCACCACGACGAGATGGTCGGCAAGATTCAGGCGCTCGCCCAGCTGCCGGACCGTGGATCCACCGAGCGGGCGACCCAGGCCGTGCTCCGGACGCTGGGCGAACGGCTGCCGGCCGGGCTCGCCGACCATGTGGCCGCGCAGCTTCCGCCGGAGCTGGCCGCCTGTCTGCGGCTGCCGGCGGAATTCGCCGCGGCGGATGGGCGGGACACGGGCTCCGGCGAGCGGTTCGACCTGATCGCCTTCACGGGGCGGGTCGCGGACCGCGCGGGCACCACGGAGGATGCCGCGCTCCGCGAGTCGGCCGCCGTGCTTGAGGTGCTGGACGCCGCTCTCGCACCCGAGCTGATGAACAAGATCGCCGCCGCGCTGCCCGTCGACATCGGCGCGCTGCTGCCCGCGGGCCGCGCCACCGGCGACCTGGGCTGACGCACGCCCCAGGAGCCCCGGGAGCGGGCAGCCAAGAGCCGAGAGGAAGGGCATGTCGTGGCCGATCGTGAGCATGAACCCGTGCTGGTGGCGGACGCCGGGTCGTCCAGCGTGCACCTGACCGTCTTCGCGAACGACGGCACGGCGCTCGCCTCGTACGACGACACGTCCGCGCCGGGCGACAACATGTCGGGGCAGCTCCGGGAACTGCTCAGATACGCGCCGGCCCCCACGGCGGTCGGGCACCGCATCGTGCACGGCGGTCCGGAACTGCGGCGGCACACCCTGGTCGACGACGACGTGCGGGACGCCCTTCAGCGCACGGCCGATCTGGCCCCCTCACATGTCCCACCGGCACTCCGTGTACTCGACGCGGCCCGTGAGCTGCTGCCCAACGTGCCGCACGTCGCCTGCTTCGACACCGTCTTCCACACCGGTCTGCCCCCCGCCGCCCGGGAATTCGCCGTGCCCGAGACATGGCGCGGCGAGTTCGGCGTACGGCGCTACGGCTTCCACGGCCTGTCCTACGCCTGGGCACTGGCCCGTACGGCCGAGCTGCTCCGGCGGCGACCGAAGAGGCTGCGGATCGTCATCGCCCATCTCGGCGGCGGCTGCTCGGCGTGCGCCGTACGCGACGGCACGAGCGTCGACACCACCATGGGTTTCACCCCGCTGGACGGCCTGGTGATGAGCCGTCGCAGCGGCGCCGTCGACCCGGGCGCCCTGACCTGGCTGCAGACGCGGCACGGCCTGTCCGCGCAGGACATCGACGACGCCCTGAACCACCGCTCGGGACTGCTGGCCCTGTCCGGGACCTCCGGCGACACTCGTGACCTGGTACGCGACCGCGGGGCCGGCGACGAGCGGGCCGCCCTGGCGCTGGACGTCTTCACCCACCACTGCCGTCGCGGCATCGCGGCGATGGCGGCTTCCCTGGACCGCGTCGACGCGCTCGTGTTCACCGGCGAGATCGGCGAGGACCAGCCGGAGGTACGCGAGGAGATCTGCGCGGGCCTCGGGATCCTCGGCGTCACCGGCGGCCTGCGGGTGCCCGAAACGGACGACGACGCCCCCGCCCAGCTGGTCAGCGCCCCGGAGGCGGCGGTCCCGGTGGTCGTGGTGCCCACGGGGGAAGCACGCCAGATCGACAAGGAGACACGCAGGCTCCTGCGCGCCCACTGAACCGCTGAACGCCGAACGCCGAACCGCTGGACGCCGAACCGCGGATTACGTAACCCGTAACCCTTCAGGGTCGGTTCAGACACGTCGGGGCAGCCGCCAGACCTCCTCGACGACCCGGTCGGTCAGCGTCTCGCCGGGAGTCCCCTCTCCCCACAAGCGCCCCTCCTGGAGCAGCAGGACATGCCCCGCCGCCCGGGCCGCCGTCAGATCGTGCGTCGCGAGGACGACGGTGCCCCCTTCCGCCGTGACCTCGGCCAGGACGTCGGCGATCAGGCTCTGCGCCGCCGTGTCGAGTCCGGTGGTGGGCTCGTCGAGCAGGAGCAGATCGGCCTCCTGGGCCAACCCCTGCGCCACAAGCGCTCGTTGACGCTGACCGCCGGACAGCTCCCCCAACTGCCGATCGGCGAGAGAGGTGATGCCGAGCCGCTCCATGCTCAGCTCCACGACGTCCCGGTCGCACCGCGACAGCCGCCTCCACAGCCCACGGCGCTCCCATCTCGCCATGGCCACGGTGTCCCGCACGGTCATCGGCAGCGTGTCGGCGGCCCGGCTGCGCTGCACAACGAAAGCCGCGCGCCGGTCGGTCCGGTGCTCCATCGTTCCCGCCGTCACCGGGATCACACCGGCCATCACGGCGAGCAGCGTGGACTTGCCCGAACCGTTCGGACCGACAACGGCGGTCGTGGTGAACGCCGGTACGCACGCGGTGAGTTGGCTCAGCACCGAACGGTTCGCATAGCCGGCCGACACCTCGTCGAGCCCTATCTGCCGCCCTGGCCGCCGTCCTGTCTGTCGTCCCATTTGTCGCCGCATCTTCGGAGCACTCCCCTTAGCTAGATTGAAACGATAATCATTTTCATTGTAGTGTCCCGTTCCATGGAATGGCTGGTGGGTCCCTTCGAGGTGACCTTTGTGCAACGCGCCCTGTGGGGCGGCATCCTCGTGTCGCTGATCTGCGCCCTGGCGGGCACCTGGGTCGTGCTCCGAGGCATGGCGTTCTTCGGGGACGCCATGTCGCACGGCATGCTCCCCGGCATCGCGCTGGCCTCCCTGCTGGGAGGCAATCTGCTCGTCGGCGCGGCCGTGAGCGCGGCGGTCATGGCCGCCGGTGTCAGCCTTGTCGGCCGGTCGCCGCGGCTGTCCCAGGACACCAGCATCGGGCTGCTGTTCGTGGGAATGCTGTCGCTGGGCGTGATCATCGTCTCCGGTTCGGAGTCGTTCGCCGTCGATCTGACCGGCTTCCTCTTCGGTGATGTGCTCGCGGTCCGCCCGGCCGATCTCGCCTATCTCACAGGCGCGTTGGGCGTGGCGCTGGTGATCTCCGTACTCGGCCACCGGCCGTTCGTCGCGCTCGCCTTCGACGAACGCAAGGCGCACACCCTGGGGTTGAGGCCGCGCGCCGCGCACTCGGCACTGCTCACTCTGCTCACCCTCGCGATCGTCGCGTCGTTCCACATCGTGGGAACGCTGTTGGTCTTCGGTCTGCTGATCGCGCCGCCCGCGGCGGTGCTGCCGTGGGCCCGACGGATCCCGACGGTGATGGCCGGGGCCGCCTGTCTCGGGATGAGCGCGACGTTCATCGGCCTGTTGCTGTCGTGGCATCTCGGCACCGCCGCCGGGGCGACGATCGCCGCGACGGCGGTCCTCCAGTTCCTGCTCTCCACCCTGATCGCCGGCCTCCGTCACCGGTGGACGCGGTCCACCACCACACCCACGGCCGACCGCCCGCACATGGAATACGGACATCCGTCATGACACCCAGAGCGATCCAGCAGAACCGAACCACCACCGCCCCTGCCGCCCTGTCCTGCGCCGCACTCGTCGGCGCGGGGCTGCTGCTCACCGGCCTCGTGGGCTGCCAGAACGACAGCGGCGGGCAGCGGCCCACCTCGAAACCGCGCACCTCGTCAGCGCCTCACGGGTACGTCGAGGGGGCCGAGGAGACCTCCGAGCAGCAGTCCCGTCTCGTACTGGCCGACGCGGGCACCGGCGCGGTCGGCGTTCTCGACCTGATCAGCGAGGACATCACACCGTTGAAGCGAATCGACGGCATCCGGGGGCTGCGCGCCGACGGCCGGTTCGCCTACCTGCGCGCCGGCGACGCGACGTACGCCGTCGACTCCGGCACCTGGACGGTGGACCACGGCGATCACGTGCACTACTACCGGGCCGGGATCCGCCAACTCGGCCCGATCGGCGGACCCGACGCCGCTCATATACACAGCGACCCGGCCGTCACCGCGGTGTCGTCCGCACAGGGCGACACCGAACTGTTCGACCGGAAGAAGCTGGAGAACGGCACCGTCCCACGCGGCCGGGCACTGGGCGGGGCCGGCGACGGAGCGGACACCGGAGCTGTCGTCCCCTACGAGGAACACCTGTTGGTCGCATCGGCGGGGGCCGAGCGGGAGACCGTGGAAGTCCGCTCTCGGGACGGGGCAGTTGTGGCCTCGATGGACAAACCGTGCGCCGAGGCGCGCGGCGAGGCCGTCACCCGACGGGGCGTGGTGTTCGGCTGCGCCGACGGCGCTCTGCTGGTGAGCGAGGACAAGGGCACGTTCACCGCCGTGAAGATCCCCTACGGCAGGGCCGTGAGCGCCGGCGGGCGGGCCGTCGACTTCCGTCACCGGGCGGGCAGTACGACTCTCGCGGCCACGTCCGGCGACGAGGCGGTCTGGGTCCTGGACGTCACCGACCGGACGTGGACGCGGATGGAGACCGGCCCGGTCGTCGCCGCCAACACCGCCGGGGAGGGTGCGCCGTTGCTCGTACTCGGGGAGGACGGCGCCCTCACCGCGTACGACATCGCCACCAAGAAGCGCGTCGCCCGCACGCAACTCCTTCCGAAGGGCGCCGCTTCCGCCGTCATCGAGGTCGACACCTCGCGCGCGTACGTCAATGACGCCACCGCGGAGAAGGTCTACGAGATCGACTACAACGACGGTCTACGGCTCGCCCGGACCTTCCCGCTCGACTTCGCCCCGACGCACATGGTGGAGACGGGACGATGACGACTCGGCCCCTCCCCCTGCCTATCCTCCGGCCTCTTCTCCTTTCCCTGCTCTGCGCGTTGGCGCTAAGTGTCGGTGGCTGTACGGCGAACGGTGCGGACCGTCCCACCGTGGTCGTCACCACGAACATCCTCGGTGACATCACCCGCAACATCGTCGGTGAAGAGGCCGATGTGACGGTGCTGATGCGGGCCGGCGCCGATCCGCACTCCTTCGGCGTGTCCGCTCCCCAGGCGGCCTCCCTCGAACGGGCCGATCTCGTCGTCCACAACGGGCTCGGGCTTGAGGAGAACGTCCTGCGGCATGTCGAAGCCGCGAAGGAGACCGGCGTCGCCACGCTGGCCGTCGGGGACGCCGTCGACCCGATCGCCTATGCGTCGGGCGAGAGCGCGGACGAACCGGATCCGCACTTCTGGACCGACCCCGAGCGGGTCCGCCGGGCCGTCGGCCTCATCGCGGATCAGGTCGTCGAGCACGTGCGGGGTGTCGACAAGAAGGCTGTCGAGAAGAACGCGTCGGCGTACGGGGCGAAAGTCGCCGAACTCAGCTCCTGGATGCGGACGACGTTCGACGAAATACCCGTGCGGAACCGCCAGTTGGTGACCAACCACCATGTCTTCGGCTATCTGGCGCAGCGTTTCGGATTCCGGATCGTGGGCGCCGTCATCCCGAGCGGCACGACCCTCGCGTCGCCGAGCGCCTCGGATCTCAAGGCCCTGGCCACCGCCGTCGAGAAGGCGGGTGTGAGAGCTGTCTTCGCCGATTCTTCCCAGCCGGACCGGCTGGCCCAGGTACTGAAGCGCGAGAGCCGAATCGACGTCGATGTCGTGCCGTTGTTCTCCGAATCCCTCACCGAGAAAGGAAAAGGCGCGGCCACCTATCTGGAAATGATGCGCGCCAACACCGGGTCCATATCGATGGGCCTGGGCACCGAATGACCCGGAATGACCCACGAGAGGAAAACCGCGTAATGAAACACCGAGCACGCCCCCGGGCGACGATCGCCCTCACCGCCCTGCTCACGGCCTGCGTCACGCTCACCGCGTGTGGCGGCGGCGACGCGTCGGAAGCCGCGGCGGAGAAGTCGTCGGACGCGTCGGACACGTCGGCGACACCGGTCAAGGACCCGATCGTCGCGACGTACGACGGGGGCCTGTACGTACTGGACGGCGCGACGCTGAAAGTCGCCGAGGACATACCCCTGAAGGGGTTCAACCGGGTCAACCCGGCGGGCGACGACCGTCATGTGATGGTCTCGACCGCGACGGGCTTCCGGGTCATGGACGCGGTCGGCCGGCGGCTCACGGACGTCGAGTTCAAGGGCCCCAAGCCGGGCCACGTGGTGCGCCACGCGGGCAGGACCGTCCTCTTCTCGGACGGCACCGGCGAGGTCACCGTCTTCGACCCCGAGGAACTGGGCGACGCCCGGCCGAAGATCACGACGTACGACTCCGCCGCCCCGCACCACGGGGTCGCCATCCAACTGGCGAACGGCGAGTTGGTGACCACCCTCGGCACGGAGGAGAAGCGGATCGGTATCACCGTGCTCGACAAGGACCGCGAGGAGATCACACGGAGCGAGAAGTGCCCCGGCGTCCACGGCGAGGCCACGGCGGAGGACGAGGCGGTCGTCATCGGCTGCGAGGACGGCGTCCTCGTCTACCGGGACGGCGCGATCAAGAAGGTCAAGAGCCCTACGCCGTACGGCCGGATCGGCAACCAGGCGGGGTCGGACGAGTCGCCGGTCGTCCTCGGCGACTACAAGAAGGACAAGGACGCCGAGTTGGAGCGCCCGGAGCAGGTGTCGCTGATCGACACGGAGTCGGGCAGGATGCGGCTCGTCGACCTCGGCACGAGCTACACCTTCCGTTCGCTGGCCCGCGGCCCGCACGGTGAGGCACTCGTCCTCGGCACCGACGGCAGGATCCACGTCATCGACCCGGCGACGGGCAGGATCACCAAGCGGATCTCCGCGCTCGGTTCCTGGCAGGAGCCGCTGGACTGGCAACAGCCGCGACCGGCGCTGTTCGTGCGCGACCACACCGCGTACGTGTCCGACCCGTCGAGCAGGAAGCTCCTGGCGATCGACATCGAGTCCGGCGAACGGCTGGCCTCTACGGAACTGCCCAAGTCCCCGAACGAGTTGAGCGGTGTGAAGGGGCACTGATCCGACCTCGGGCGGTAGCCGAACCGAACGAACGGGCCGCCCCGGAAGGGCGCGTCGCCGCGACGCGCCCTTCCGGGTGCTGCTTCACGGCCGCCGCTCGTCCTGCCCGCTGCGGCGGATGCGTACCACTCCCGCGTCCAGGTCCACGCGAAAGGGCGGTTCCTCGGCGAACTCCTCGGCGCCGGGTTCGTACTGGAAGCGCTGGTGGAGCCGCGGGCCACCGAGGAGGCCCGGCAGGTCGACGCGCGCCGGTACGCCAAGACCCACAACGCGCCGACCTTCGTGGGCGTCAGGCTCCGCAGCTGACCGGCCGGGGATCGCGGGCTACGGCCGGTACTTCTCGGGTGCCGCGTCCGTCGGGGCGGTCCCGCTCTGGACCGCGGACGGTCCGACGGAGACCCCGCCGGGTTGCGGCATCGGCGCGTCGCTGGGGACGGCGGTCCCGGGTTCGCGGTCGCTCGGGGTGGGAAACTCCCCCGGCTCGGTGCTTCCGCTCGGGCTGGGGGTGACGACGCCGGGCGACGGTGGTGCCGTGGGCTCCGGCGAGTAACTGCTCGCGGGCGGTGGGGCGAGAGGCACCGTCGGGGGCGCGGGGCCGTCGGACGTCGTCGCGAGGTGGAACGGCAGCGCGACAAGAGCGGCGGCGGCGCACGACAGGCCGACCCCGGCCGCGGCTCGGAGCAGCCGACGGCGGGAGGCGCTACGGCGGATCGTCTCGTAACGGCGCGGCGGCGGACCGAGGCAGTCGGACGGCGGTCGCAGGATCACGGCCAAGGGGTCGTCGGGGTCGAACTCGGGCCCGTCGTCAGCGCGTGTGGTCAAGGCTTCTCCTCAAATGGGCGCGGAGCAGTTCGCGGGCCGCGTGGAGGTCGGCCTTGACGGTTCCTTCCTTGCGTCCGGTCAGCACGGACACCTCCCGGATCGGCATGTCGGCGTAGTAGTGCAGCAGGATCGGGACGCGCAGTCGTTCCGGCAGCGACTGTACGAGCAGCCGTACGGACGGATCCGCCTGCTCGATGTGCGGGCTGACAGCGGCCTCCGAGGTGATACGGCGCATGGCCTTGCGTTCGCGCTCCAGTTTGCGCCAGTGGTCCCGGACGAGGTTGGCCGCGGTGACGTACAGGAAGCCGCGCGGCTCCTGCACGGATGTCCACCGGGACCAGAGCCGGGTGAACGCCTCCGAGGCGATCTCGTGGGCCGTCTCGTCGTCGTCGACCAGACGGCGGCACCAGCCGGCGAGGCGCGGGTAGAGGGCGGCGAACAGGTCGGACGCTGCCTTGTCGCGGGACCGTTTCAACGCTCTCCATGGTCGTGGCCGCACTGCGGGGGGTCGTGGGGCTCATAGGGGAGGAGCCCGGACCGGGGGCGTACGTTCCCTCGGCCCGGGATCCACATCGCGTCGGCATCCGTATCCGTATCCGGATCCGGATCCGTATCCGGGACGGTGGGTCGGTCAGTCGCTGCTCGCGGACGTCATCGAGGCGAAAACGATGACGTTGTCGACGTAGCCGTCACCGGTAAGCCGGCCGCCGCAGGTGATGAGCCGCAGCTCCGGACGGTCCACATCCCCGTAGACGTCGTCCGCCGGGAAGTCCGCCTTCGCGATCTTCTGTACGGCGCTGACGGCGAACACCGCCGCCGTGCCGTTCTCCAGACGCGCCGTGATCCGGTCGCCCCGGCGCAGCCGCGCGAGATGCCGGAAGACCCCGTCGCCGTGAGTACCGACCGTCACATGGCCGACGATCACCGACGGGCCCACCTGACCCGGCGTCGGCGAGTGCCGGTACCAGCCCGCGCGGTCGTCCGCCGTGATCGGGGGCACCTGCATGGTGCCGTCCGATGCCAGCCCCAGCCGCATGACGGGCGTGTCGACCTCGATGGCGGGGATCTGGAGTCCGACCGGGACGGAACGCCCGAGAGCCTTCCCGTCCCCCGTCGCTTTGTCGGCGGGCGGCGCGGGCGGTGGCGTACCGCCGTCGCGATCCTCGTTCGCGGCCCGGTCGGCATCGGGGCCGCCACAGCCCACGAGCAGCGAGGCCAGCGCGCCGGCGGTGAAGGCGCGCCTGGAGAGCGGGGTCACGCCCCGGTCGCTCGCCGACGGCGTACGACGAAGACCGCCGCACCGCCGGCGAACAGGGCCGCGGCGCCCGTGCCGATCAGCGCGCCGTCGGCCAACCCGGACTGTGTGGACGTGGAAGCCACTCCGGTGTCGGGCGCCCCCTCCGGTACGACGGCGACCTGGCCGGGAGTCTTGGCCGGGGCGGGCGCGTCGCTCGGAGCCTGGGTGGCGGTCGGCTCCGACGAGGCGTCGCCGGGAGCGGCGGAGGGCGTGGCCGAAACGGACGGGCGGGTGCTGGGGGCCTTGCTCGGGGCCGCGTCGTCGGCGAACGCGGGCAGCGCGCTCGCCAGTACGGCGGTGCTCGCGAGTGCCATGGCACTGAGGACAGTTCGGCGCATGAATCGCTCTCTTTCGTCGTCCGCCTGCCCGGGGACTCGACGGGCGGGGCTTGCAGATCGGAGGGAGAGACGAGGCAGCGACGGGACGGGTTGTAAAGGAATGGCAAAGTCGCGAGAGGGGTCCAGCAGGGCGTACGCGGGGCGGGTGAGCGGTACGCGGCCGCCAGGTCGCCGGGCGCTCAGCGCCCGGCGGATGACCGCACCGCACGACCCGGCAGCGTCACCGTCACCGTCACCGGCGGGCGTTGAGCCGGGCGGCCTGGCGTGTCAGGTGGTCGCGCTCGGCGAGGTTGGGCGCCTTCCGGGCCGCCTCGGCGTACAGCCGCGCCGCCGTCGCCAGATCGCCGTCACGCTCGTGGAGGTAGGCCGCCACCGCCGCGTGGCGGGGCAGCGAGTCGTCCAGTGCCGCGAGCGCCGCGAGGCCGGCGCGCGGTCCGTCGGCCTCACCGACGGCCACCGCGCGGTTGAGCCGGACGACCGGGTTGTCGGTCAGGCGCGCGAGTTCGTCGTACCACTCGACGATCTGCACCCAGTCGGTCTCCTCGGCGGCGGGCGCGTCGGCGTGGAGTGCCGCGACGGCGGCCTGGGCCTGGAACTCGCCCAGCCGGTCGCGGGCGAGGGCCGCCTGCAGGATCGCGACGCCCTCGGCGATCGCCGCGGTGTCCCACAGGCCTCGGTCCTGCTCGGCGAGCGGCACCAGTCTGCCGTCGGGCGCGGTCCGGGCGGCGCGCCGGGCGTGGTGGAGCAGCATGAGGGCGAGCAGCCCCGCCACCTCGGGGTGGTCGATCGCGGCCGAGAGCTGCCGGGTGAGCCGGATGGCCTCGGCGGCGAGGTCGACGTCGCCGGAGTAGCCCTCGTTGAAGACCAGGTAGAGGACGCGCAGCACCGTGGCGACGTCGCCGGGCCGGTCGAACCGTACGCCGGACACGGTGCGCTTGGCCCGGCTGATGCGCTGCGCCATGGTCGCCTCGGGCACCAGGTAGGCCTGGGCGATCTGGCGGGTGGTCAGCCCGCCGACGGCGCGCAGCGTGAGGGCGACCGCGGACGAGGGCGTCAGCGACGGGTGGGCGCACAGGAAGTAGAGCTGGAGCGTGTCGTCCACCTCGGGCGCGGGGCCGGGCGCCGGGTCCTCGTCCACGCGGTCCACGCGGTCCTCGCGCCGACGGCGGGCGGCGTCCGCCCGGGTCGCGTCGAGGAATTTGCGCCAGGCCACCGTGACCAGCCAGCCCTTCGGATCCTCCGGCGGATCGGCGGGCCAGCCGCGGACCGCCTCGATCAGCGCTTCCTGTACGGCGTCCTCGGCCGCCGCGAAGTCGGCTCCGCGGCGGACGAGGATCCCGAGCACGCTCGGCGTGAGGCTCCGGAGCAGGACCTCGTTCATCTGAGAGGTCACTCGGTGATGGTGTGCGACGCGCCCAGGAACGGGCGCAGTTCGAGCCACTCGTGGATCGGCTTGCCGCCCGCCCCGGGGGCGGCGGACAGTTCCCCGGCCAGCTCGACGGCGCGCTCGTAGCTGTCGACGTCGATCACCATCCAGCCGGCGATGACGTCCTTGGTCTCCGCGAACGGTCCGTCGGTGACCGGCGGGCGCCCCTCGCCGTCGTACCGCACGAACGTCCCCTCGGGGGCGAGCGCCTGGCTGTCGACGAACTCGCCGGTCTCCACGAGCCGGGCGGCGAAGTCGTTCATGTACCCCATGTGGGCCGAGATCTCCTCGGGCGTCCACCGGTCCATGGGGACGTCGTTGACGGCGGCCGGGGCGCCTCGGTAGTGCTTGAGCAGCAGGTACTTGGCCATGGTGTTTCTCCTCGGTGCTGGTGGGACCATTGTGGTCGCGTTCACTGCGGGGACGGAGCCGGCCACGGGTTCTCGACATCTTGGTCCAAGATTCTTTCGGCTTTCGTGAACGAGCCCGCCCGCCGGGGCACATCCCCGCAGGTGCGGGCGCCCGTCGGCCCCTGCGCACGGACTGAGATACTCCGGCCATGGATGACGGGTCGACCGGAAGCGGGGCGCGATCGGACGTGGCGCTGCCGGTACGGACCGGGTCGGCGCACGGCACGGACTGGACGCTGCGTGCCGCGTCGGCGGCCGACATCGAGGTGATCGCGGAGCTGCGGGCCACGGTCATGCGCCCGGACCTGGAGCGCCTCGGCCGCTACGACGAGCACCGGGTGAGGCAACGGCTGCGGGACTCCTTCTCCACGCGGCACACGTCGATCATCCTGATCGACCGCGAACTCGGCGGACGCGAACTCGTCGGATGCGTCACGGTCCGGCCGGCCGAGAACGGACAGGGCAGCCAGTGGCTGGAGCACTTCTATCTCGCTCCGCACTGTCAGGGCCGAGGCCTCGGATCCGCCGTCCTGCGCACGGTGCTGGAGCGGACGGACGCGCGAGGCGTGGCCGTGAGTCTGAACGTCCTGCGGGGCAGCGCCGCCCGTCGGCTCTACGAGCGCCACGGTTTCGTGGTGGCGGCCCAGGACCCGATCGACGTCTTCATGGTGCGCCCGCCGAGGGCGTAGACCGAACCTCGACGGTCCCCGGGAGGCGGTCCCGACCGCCATCCCCCGACTGCGGGAAATGTCCTGGCTCTTGACAGAACCCGTGGCGAATTACAGCCTATGGCAACGTTGTCAAACGGCCTGTGCAGGCCGTTTGCTCTTGAGGGCTCGCCTGAAATGGATCACGTCACTCATGCCGAACCAGTCATCTCACCCTTCCCGCAGGGCAGTTGTCGCCACCGGCTCGACCTTGCTCGCCGGCTTCGGCCTCGGGGTCGCACTTCCCGGAACGAGCCACGCCGCCGGCGCCGCGGGCGCCGCCGGCAGCCGGGGCGAACTCGCCGCGTACCGCCCGGTCCAGGTGTCGTCGGTCGACTACGCGCCCACCCCCGCCGAGTTCGTGGTGGACAAGCTCAACTCCCCCGGCGTGAAGGGCAGCGGCTGGCGCGCCGCCGCGGGCGACCCGCAGTGGATCTCCGTCGACCTCCAGGCCGAGTGCACCGTCGACTCCGTCCGGCTCACCTTCGAGGCCACGGCGGACGACCCGGTCTTCACCCCGTCCCCCAGCGGCAGTCCCCGTGACAACACGACCGGGCAGGAGATCCTGTCCAGCTGCGCGGTGGCCTTCACCATCGAGACCTCCCGTGACCGCCGCACCTGGACGACGGTCCACCGCACCACCGCCGGCACCGGCGGGGTGGCCGAGATCAAGCTGGACAAGGCCACCACGGCGCGCTGGGTGCGGATGACGGTCACGAAGCGCTCGAACGCCAACCCGCTGGGACTCAACGGTTTCGAGGTGTACGGCTCCGCCAAGGGCCACCGCCCCGCCGCCACCGGATGGACCGACTGGGGCACCAACGACCACAAGGCCCCCGCCCTGAAGGTCGCCGAGGACGGCACCGTACCGCTGGAGTCCGGCTGGACCCTGACCATGGACGACTGGGCCGGTGCCGAGGGCGCCGAGCTGTCCCGGCCGAAGGTCGACACCAGCCGCTGGCTGCCCGCGACCGTCCCCGGTACGGTCCTCGGCTCGCTGGTGGACCAGGGCCATCTGCCCGACCCCGTCGAGGGCATGAACAATCTGCACATCCCGGAGGCGCTGTCGCGCCACTCGTGGTGGTACCGCCGCGGTTTCCGGCTGCCGCACGGTCTGCGCACCGGCGCCGGGCGCCATGTCTGGCTGGAGTTCGACGGGGTTAACCACCAGGCGGACATCTGGCTCAACGGCGAGCGCGTCGGCGACGTGACGTATCCCTTCGCCCGGTCCGCGCACGACGTGACGCCCCTGCTGGCGGCCGACGGCGAGCAGACGCTGGCCGTACGGATCACGCCCATGCCCTTCCCCGGCAGCCCCGGCGACAAGAGCGAGGCCGGCCTCGCCTTCGTGGACGCCGGCGCCAACATGATGAACCGCAACTCGCCGACTTACCTTGCCGCTTCGGGCTGGGACTGGATGCCGGCCGTACGCGACCGGGTCTCCGGCATCTGGAACCATGTGCGGCTCCGTTCGACCGGTCACGCCGTCATCGGCGACCCGCGCGTCGACACCGCCCTGCCCGGCCTGCCCGACACGGGCACCGCCGAGGTGACGGTCGTCGTTCCGGTGCGCAACGCCGACACCAGCGAGCGGCGCGTGACGGTCACCGCGTCGTTCGACGGTGTACGGGTCTCCCGCACCGTCACCGTGCCGGGCGGCGGGAGCACCGACGTCGTCTTCGCACCGGCCGACCACAAGGAGCTGCGGATACGCAACCCCCGGCTGTGGTGGCCCAACGGCTACGGCGAGCCCACGCTGCACGACCTCACTCTGGTCGCCGCCGTCGACGGGAAGGAGAGCGACCGGCGCACCACACGCTTCGGTATCCGGCAGTTCGGCTACGAGTACGCGGTGCCGCTGCCCTTCGGCGGCGGGACCGACGCGTACACGCAGACGGTCGAGCTGGGCGCGCGGAAGGCGCGCTACGTACGGGTCCGGTGTCTGACGCGCGCCACCGAATGGGGCTCCTCGCTGTGGGGTCTGTCGGTGATCGACAGCGCCGCGCCGGGTAACGACCTCGCCCTGCACAAGAAGGCCACCGCCTCGTCCGTGGACGAGCCGGGACATGAGGCGGCGAACGTCACCGACGGGGACGCGAAGACGCGCTGGGCCTCGGCGTTCGAGGACGACCACTGGATCCAGGTGGACCTCGGGGCGTCCGTCTCCTTCGACCGGGTGGACCTGGTGTGGGAGCAGGCGTACGCGAAGACGTACGTCGTCCAGGTCTCCGACGACGGTGAGACATGGACGGACGCGGAGTCGGTCGACAACTCCGCGGTGCCGCTGCCGTTCAAGAACGCCAACGCCAGTCTGCAGAGCGTCGACATCGACGCCCGCGAGGCCCGTTACGTACGGCTCAACGGCGGTGAGCGGGCGACCAGTTGGGGCAACTCGCTGTGGAGCCTGTCGGTCATCGACAGTACGAGGCCGGGCACCGACCTCGCCCTGCACCAGAAGGCCACCGCCTCCACGGAGGACGGCGACAGCAAGGCCGCCAACGCCACCGACGGCAAGGCCGACACCCGCTGGTCCTCCGCCTACGAGGACAACCAGTGGATCCAGGTGGACCTCGGCGCGTCCGTCCCCTTCGACCGGGTGGTCGTCGTGTGGGAGCCCGCCTACCCCAAGACGTATGTCATCCAGATCTCCGACGACGGTCGGACGTGGACGGACGTGAAGTCCGTCGACAACACCCCGGAGCCGCTGAAGATCAGCGTGAACGGTGTACGGGTCTTCTGCCGGGGCGGCAACTGGGGCTGGGACGAACTGCTGCGCCGGATGCCCGCCGAGCGGATGGACACGGCGGTGCGCATGCACCGGGACATGAACTTCACCATGATCCGCAACTGGCTCGGCAGCAGCAACCGCGAGGAGTTCTTCGCCAGTTGCGACGAGTACGGGCTGCTCGTGTGGAACGACTTCCCCAACGCGTGGGCCATGGACCCGCCGGACCACGACGCGTTCAACACCCTGGCGCGCGACACCGTACGCCGCTACCGCATACACCCCAGCGTCGTCCTGTGGTGCGGTGCCAACGAGGGCAACCCGCCCGCCGCGATCGACGACGGCATGCGGGAGGCGGTCCTGGCGGAGGCGCCGGGCGTCTTCTACCAGAACAACTCGGCCGGCGGCATCATCTCCGGCGGCGGTCCGTACGGCTGGGTGGAGCCGGAGCGCTACTTCTCCCGTTCCACCTACGGCGGGGGCCACTTCGGCTTCCACACGGAGATCGGCATGCCCGTGGTCTCCACGGCGGAGAGTGTGCGCAATCTGGTCGGCGACGAACCGGAGTGGCCGATCGGCGAGGCGTGGTACTACCACGACTGGAGCACCCGGGGGAATCAGGCCCCGCAGAACTACCGCGCCGCCATCGAGGCACGGCTGGGCACGGCCGGGGGCCTGGACGACTTCGCGCGCAAGGCGCAGTTCGTCAACTACGAGAACACCCGCGCCATGTTCGAGGCGTGGAACGCCAACCTCTGGAAGGACGCCAGCGGCCTGATGCTGTGGATGTCCCACCCGGCCTGGCACAGCACGGTGTGGCAGACGTACGACTACGACTTCGACGTCAACGGCACGTACTACGGCGCCCGCAAGTCCTGCGAGGCCGTTCATGTGCAGGCGGATCCGCAGAAGTGGGACGTCATCGCCGTCAACCACACCGCGCGCGGGCTCAAGGGAGTCACCGTCACGGCGCGGCTGTACGACCTGTCCGGCCGCCAACTCGGTTCGACCCGTCGTACGAAGGTGGACGTCGCCTCGTCGAGCACCGCCGCCGCGTTCACGGCGGCCTTCGGGGCGGAGCTGCCGGATCTGCATCTCCTGCGGCTGAGCCTGGAGGACAGCGGCGGCAAGTCGCTGTCGGAGAACACGTACTGGCGCTACCGCCAACCGGCCGACATGCAGGCGCTGAACAAGGCCAGGCCGGTGAAGGTCACCGCCGACCTCGGTCATGTCTCCCGGTCGGGCGAGCGGCGCACGATGACCGTGACGGTACGCAACCGGGGCGCGGCGGTCGCGTCGATGCTGCGGCTGTCACTGCTGGACGCCAAGGACGGCCGACGGGTGCTGCCGACGCTGTACGGGGACAACTACCTGTGGCTGCTGCCCGGTGAGTCGCGGACGGTGACGCTGAGCTGGCCCGCGAAGGCCCTGCGGTCGGGGCGCCCGGCGCTGCGGATCGAGGGGTACAACAGCGCGGAGTCGGTGGTGCGGGCGTAACGGCGAGGTCTTACCACGGTGCCCGGGCGCGACGGATGTCGCGGCCGGGGCACATCCGCTGTACGACGGGTGGCGCACCGGGCGTAAAGAACTGGCGGGCTCGGACCGTACCGACGACCATGGCCCGCATGAGTGACCAACCCGCACGCTGGACCCAGGCCACCGTCCACCCCGACATGTGGGCCGATCCGGACGACGACCCCCGCGACAGCGAAGGGCCCGGTCCGGAGGGTGAACTCGCGACGCTGGTGGACTTCCTGACGGGCTACCGCATGACCCTGCGGATGAAGTGCGAGGGCCTGGACGCGGAGCAGTTGGCCCGCCGGTCGGTTCCGCCGTCGACGATGTCGCTGCTCGGTCTGGTTCGCCACCTCGCCGAGGTGGAACGGGACTGGCACAACTGGATCCGCGAGGGTGATCCGCTGCCGAAGCTGTACGGCGACCCTGACGGGGACTTCGACGGGGCCCTCGCCGAACAGGCCGAGGTCGACGCCGCGTACGCCGCTCTGGCGCGCGAACAGGCAGCGACCGACGCCGCGTTGGCCGAGCACCCCGATCTGGGCGAGCGGCTGGGGAAGGACCGGATCGCGGTTCGGGAGCTGATGGTGCACAGGATCGACGAGTACGCCCGGCACTGCGGGCACGCCGATCTGCTGCGCGAGTGCGTCGACGGCAGGGTGGGCCAGTGACGGGCGCCGGGGGCTCGTCCGGATCGCGGTGACGGACGCTCCCGGCGTACCCGAACGGGTGGCCAAATCGGTGGCCGAGCCGGTGGTCAAGCCGGTGCCCGAGCCCGTCAGAGGCCCTTGCGTGCCGCCACGGACACCAACCGTGCCGGTGGAGGTAGCGGCGCGTGTTCCGGGGAAGCCCGGAACGCCTGGATCACGAGCGCGGCGAACCGCCGGGAGGCCGTGACCTGGTCGGTCGTCGATGTGGCATGGATCCCTCTGTTGGCCATGAGCATGACGATCAGATCGTCCAGGACGAAGTCGGCGCGCAGGCGCCCGGTCTCCTTGGCGCGGCCGGCCAGCTCGGCGACCGAGCGCAGCGTGTACTCGCGGCTCGCGGCGACTTCCGTCGCTCCGGGGAAGGCCGACAGGAAGGTCTCGGTGAAGCCCCGGTTGCGTGCGTGCAGCTCACAGGTCTTCTCGATCACCAGACAGAACCCCTGCCACGGATCCGGGTGGGCGAGCCCCTCCTCGACCAGGGCGCGGCAGGCATGCACCTCGTCCGCGAAGGCTTCCGTGACCAGCAGCTGTTTGGTCGGGAAGCGGCGGTAGAGGGTGGCCGGGCCGATCCCGGCGCGCCTGGCGACCTCCCTCATCGGCACGTTCAGCCCTTCGGCGGCGAACAGCGCGCGGGCCACTTCGAGGATGCGGTCGCGGTTGTCCCGGGCGTCGGAGCGCAAGGGCTGAGGCAATCGGTCGGTCATCGCTCTCACTTTAGCGAAACGGACGGTGGCGTCCGTTACCGTCCGGAGGCGGAGGGGCCGTCCCGATCGGCCCCGGAGCGAGGAGACGGCATGAAGGCGGTAGCGATCCGGACGTTCGGAGGTCCCGAGGGTCTGGAAGTCATCGACCTCCCCGCCCCCGCTCCCACCTCCGGGCAGGTGCTGATCGCCACGGAGGCGATCGGCGTCAGCGGCGCCGACACCCTGATCCGAAGCGGCGCTCTGGCCGGCTACGGCTTCCAGGAGGGACACATCCCCGGCAGCGAG
This sequence comes from Streptomyces sp. NPDC057137, assembly GCF_042670825.1. Taxonomy (NCBI): domain Bacteria; kingdom Bacillati; phylum Actinomycetota; class Actinomycetes; order Kitasatosporales; family Streptomycetaceae; genus Streptomyces; species Streptomyces sp. NPDC057137. Next base: position 37,555 of record NZ_JBHUUW010000032.1, read on the forward strand.
GTGGCGGGCACGGTGACCGCGGTCGGCGCCGGCGTCGACACGTCGTGGCTCGGCCGGCGCGTATGGGCCTTCACCGGTGGGGGCGGCGGTTACGTCGAACAACTGGCCGTACCGGTCGAGGAGGCTCTTCCGCTGCCCGCGGATCTGTCCGCCGTCGACGCGGTGACGCTCGGCAGCTCCGGCGCGGTCGCCCACTTCGGGCTCGCCCATGCCCACTTCGCTCCCGGCGAGTCGGTGCTGGTACGTGGAGCGGCCGGCAGCATCGGGATCATGACGGTCCAGCTCGCCGCTCGTGGTGGTGCGAGCGCGGTCGCCGTCACGACGTCGTCGGCCGAGCGCGGTGAGCGCCTGCGCGAGCTGGGCGCGACCCACGTACTGGACCGCTCCGGAGAGTCGGCGGAGGCCGCTCCGGAGAGCTACGACGTGATCATCGACATCGTGGCCGGTGCGGACATGCCTTCGTTCTTCGACAAGCTCAGCCGCAACGGTCGCCTGGTGGCCGTCGGCGCGGTCGGAGGCCCGCCGCCGGCGGACTTCGGTATGAGGATGATGGCGGCGTTCCAGAGGTCGCTGTCGTTCGCCACCTTCAGCGCCGCGACCGTGGGCCCGGCCGATCTGCGTACGGTACGGACCGAGCAGTTCGCGGCGGCGGGCCGCGGCGAACTGCGAACGGTGGTGCACGGCCGTCTGCCGTTGGAACAGGCCGCGCTGGCACACGAGTTGATGGATGCCGGGGACGTGTTCGGCAGGATCGTACTGACTGATCATATTTGAGAGGGTGGTCGGAGGCGGGCCGCGTCCGGCGGACCGGAGTCTCGGCAAGGGAAGTGAGTCACCGATGGATCAGTCGGTCGAAGCGATGGGTGCGATCTCCGCGCGGATGGAGGACGCCTGGAACCGGGGTGACGCCACGGCCTTCGCCGCCGACTTCGCGGAGGACGCCGAGTTCGTCGCGTTCGAAGGGACCGTCCTCAAGGGACGCGACGCGATCGTGGCCTTTCACCAGCCGCTGTTCGACACCGCGCTGAGGGGCTCACGCCTGGTGGACGGCCGGGTGGTGTTCGCCCGGGTCGTCGGGCCCGACTGGGGTGTGGTGCACTATCGGGTCGGTGTGGTGATGCCGGGCGAGGACACACCGCTGCCGAGCCGTGACTCCATGCAACTGCTCGCCGTCCGGTGGCAGGACGAGGGCTGGCAGGCCGTGGCGCTGCAGAACTCGCGCGTGATCTCACTGGACCACCAACTGGCCCTCGACGCCCTCGCGTCAGCACCCGAGGGGTAGGGCGGCGCACACCGCGTCGCACCGGCCGTGGCCTGCGGGAGGGCGGGGCGGCCGGGGGCGGGCCGGGTGCCGTACGCAGCCGAGCCGGGGTCGCGTACCGACCGCGACCGGCCTGTACGCTGCGACCATGCAGCCGTCCGCCCCCTCCTCCCCGGCGGGTTCCGCGCGGCCGGGTCCCGCCGCGGCCCCCGCCCAGCGCGGACTCCTGACGGAGCGCATCGCCCGTCGGCTGGAACACGACATCAGGTCCGGCGAGATCGCCGTCGGGACGAAACTCCCCTCGGAGCGCGAGCTCGCCGCCCAGTTCGGTTCCAGCAGGAATGTCGTACGCGAGGTGCTGAGGCGCCTGGAGGCCCAGCATCTGATCGAAGTCGCCCCGGGACGGGGCTCCTTCGTCCGTGAACAGTCCTCGGGGCAGGCCAGGGGGTACGACGCGCTGTACCGGGCGGGGCGCCCCACCGTCCGGCAGCTCATCGAGGCGCGGATCCCGCTGGAGGTCGAGATGGTCCGGCTGGCGACCCAGCGGGCCACGGACGAGGACATCGCGGCGATGCGGTCCGCCCGGGACGCCCTGGAGTCGGCGACCGACGTCGTCGTGAAGGCCCAGGCCGACATGGACTTCCACGACGCCGTCGCGGTGGCGAGCAAGAACCCGGTCCTGCGGATCATGCTGTCCTCGATCAGCGGGATGATGTTCGAGATGATGCTCCGCTCGAACTCCGATCCGTCGATCGGTGAGCCCGGTGTGCCGCACCACCCGGAGATCTTCGAGGCGGTCGAGGCGCGGGACGTGGACCTCGCCTGCGAGCGGATGCGGGAGCATCTGATGCTGGGGCTGCGTACGTACGGGCCGGATCTCGACGTGCAGGTCGACACGATGGCGCGCAACCACATCGAGACGCTGCTGGGCCAGACCGAAGGGCGCCAGGGCAGCGGCAGAACGGGTGAATAGCCGGCCGACGGGTCCGGCAAAACTTCTCCTCAGGGGCTGGTCGACATACCTGTTCTGCTGTTACGGTCCCGTCTGAACCAACTGGTCCTACCAGTTGGACCAGGCCGGCGGGACCGGCACGCGACACGCACCACGCGACACCGCAGAGAGACGAGGACGAGGATGTCCACGAGCAGCCAGCCACTGAGCCGGCGCGCCTTCGGCAGACTGGCCGCAGGGGTCGTGGGGGCCGCCGGGGTGGGGGCGCTGAGCGCCTGTTCGACCGGGGGCGCCAAGCCCTCGGCCGACACCCCGTTGCGGATCATGGCGATCAACCATGTGTGGTCCCAGGCGATCCAGCGCCGTACCAAGGAATTCGAGGAGCTGATCGGCCGGCGGGTCTCCATGACCCTGCTCACCGCCGACCAGCTCGCGAGCAGCTACAACGTCAAGCTGAACGCCTCCGGCACCGACGTGGACGTGATGATGGTCCGCGCGCTCCAGGAGCAGCTGCTCTTCGGCCACAACGGCTGGCTCGCCGACCTCAGCGACCGGGTCAGGGACACGGAGTTCAACTGGCCGGACTTCCAGAAGGCCCCGCGCGAGGCGTCCATGACGGCGGGCAAGGTACTGAGCGTCCCGGTGGTGACCGAGCGCCCCGCGCTCTACTACCGCAAGGACCTGGTCGAGGACCTCGGCGGGCCGCCGAGCACCCTGGACGCGCTGATGGACGCCGCGCAGCGGCTCACCGACCGGAAGAAGGGCTTCTACGGCTATGTCGGCCGGGGCCAGCGCAGCGGCGCCGTGTCCCAGTGGTCGAGCTTCCTCTACTCGCACGGCGGTGACTTCGTCGTCGGCGGGAAGTCCGGCATCGGCAGCCCCGAGGCGCTTGCCGCGTACGAGTACTACGGCGGTCTGCTGGCCAAGGCCGGGCCGCCCGGGGCGACCAACATGAGCCTCGAACAGGCGATGCCGATCTTCGCGCAGGGCAAGGCGGCGTTCTACATAGACGCGGACGCGATCTACAGCAGCTTCCTGGACCCGAAGGTGTCCAGGGTGGGCGAGACCATCGGCTTCGCCCCCTTCCCCGCCGGGCCGGCCGGTGCCAGGCCGCACAACATCCCCTCGTGGAGTCTGGGCATCAACGCGTTCTCCCTGCTGCGCGACGACGCCTGGGAGTTCATCAGGTGGGCCGCGGGTCCCGAGATGTCGACCGCCCTCCAGTCGGACGGCATACCCGGCGCCCGCTCCTCGGTGTGGTCCGACCCGAAGACGCTGGCCTCCTTCCCGCCCGACCTCGCCGAGGCCATGCGGATCAACGCGGAACGCGGCCTCGGCTACGACCGGCCCCGGGTCCTCCAGGTGGGCCGGGCCCGGGACATCGTCGGCCGGCCACTGGTCGCGGGGATCCTCGGCGAGTCCGTACCGCCGGTCGCGCGTGACGCGGACGCGGAGTTCGCCGAGTTCCTCGTACGCGACAACCGCCACAAGGAGTCCTGATGTCCACCACCGAGGTCTCCACGGCCCGTACCGACGCCCGCCCGCCGGACACGCCGTCGCCCCGCGTACGCCGGCCGCGCACCTTCGAGCAGGCCAACCGGCGGCTGAAGTGGGCGATGCTCACGCCGGCGCTGCTCTTCGTCGGCCTGATGATCGTCTTCCCGCTGGCCTTCACGCTCGACCTCAGCCTGACCGACGCCTTCGGCGCGGTGAACGCCGACAAGGCCCACATCGGCCTGCGCAACTTCACCGAGGCGCTGGGCGACACCCGCAGGTTCTGGCCGGCCGCCCGCCGCACCCTGATCTTCACCGTCGGCGCGGTGCTGCTGGAGACGGTGTTCGGCCTCGCCCTGGCGATGCTGATGCGCAAGGCATTCCGGGGGATGCGCTGGGTGCGCACCGTCCTGATCATCCCGCTGCTCACCACGCCGGTCGCGATCGGCATCCTGTGGCTGCTGATCCTCGACCCGACCAACGGCATAGCCAACCATCTGCTCGCCTCCGTCGGCCTGCCCCGGCAGGAGTTCCTCGGCTCGGTGAGCCAGTCGCTGCCGACCCTGATGCTCATCGACGTATGGCAGTGGACGCCGATGATGACGCTGCTGCTGCTCGCCGGGCTGACCACGCTGCCCGAGGAGCCGGAGGAGGCCGCCCTGGTCGACGGGGCGAACAGCTGGCAGCGTTTCCGCTACGTCATCCTGCCGATGCTCGGGCCGACGCTCGTCGCCGCGCTGGTGCTGCGTTCCGTCGACGCGCTGAAGACCTTCGACATCCTCTACGCCACCAAGGGCCCCGGCGGCGGTTCGGACTTCGAGGTGGAAACCCTCAACGTCTACGCCTACGGGCTCACCTTCGACTACCAGGAGTACGGACTGGCCGCCGCCGTCCTGGTCCTGTTCACGCTCTTCATCATCGGTGTCGTGGTGCTGCTGCGCCGCCGGGGCGGAAGGAAGAACGCATGAGTGCCACCGTCTCCCCCGCCGCGCGCCGGCCGGCCACCCCCCGGGCGCGCAGGCGCAGGAACTGGTCGTGGCTGCGCGGCACCGCCATCGCCGTCGTGACGCTGATCTTCGCGCTGCCGATCGTGTGGATGTTCGCCGCGGCCTTCAAGACCAACGTGCAGGTCACGGACCCGTCCGTCGGCCTGTGGTTCAGCCCCACCCTGGACAACTTCCGGGGCATCGTCGAGGACGGGCAGATCCTGCGCTCGATGGGCAACTCACTGCTGATCGGGCTGGTATCGACGGTGCTCTCCGCCGTCATCGCCGTACCCGCCGCCTGGGCGGTGGGCCGGTTCAACATGCACCGCACCGGCTCCCTGATCCTCGTCGCGCGCATCGTCCCGGCGATCTCGCTGCTCGTGCCCTGGTACTACCTGTTCGCGCAGATGGGGCTCGTCGGCTCCTACACCGTGCTGATCCTGAGCCATATGTTCGTCTCCGTCCCGCTGATCATGTGGATCATGATCAGTTTCTTCGCGGGACTGCCGGTCGAACTGGAGGAGGCCGCCCGCACCGACGGGCTGAGCGCCTTCGGCGCCTTCTGGCGCATCTCGTTGCCGCTCGCGGCACCGGGCACCGCGACCGCCTCGCTGCTGGCCTTCGTCTTCAGCTGGAACAACTTCATGTTCGCGCTGGTCTTCGCCGACGACCGGACCCAGACGGTGCCGGTGGCCCTGTTCAACTTCATCTCCTACGCGAGCACCGACTGGGGCGGCCTGATGGCCGCCGCCACCCTCATCACCGTGCCGGTCGTACTGGCCGCCGTCATCGGACAGAAGTACCTGGTGGCCGGGCTGACCTCCGGCGCCTCCAAGGGCTGACAAGCCGCCGCCCGGCGGAAGCCGCACCCCGGCCTCCGCACCACCGGTCCAGGGCCGACCCCACGCCCCCGACATCCGGAAAGAGAACACACGCATGAAGATCGTCGACGCGAAGGTCGTCGTCACCAGTCCCGGCCGCAACTTCGTCACCCTGAAGCTGACGACCGACGAGGGCCTGACCGGCCTCGGCGACGCCACCCTGAACGGCAGGGAACTCGCCGTCGTCAGCTACCTCCGCGACCATGTGGCACCGCTGCTCGTCGGTCTCGACCCGCACCGCATCGAGGACACCTGGCAGTCGCTGTACCGGGGGGCGTACTGGCGGCGCGGGCCGGTGACGATGGCCGCCATCGCCGCCGTCGACGTAGCACTGTGGGACATCAAGGCGAAGGCCGCGGGGCTCCCCCTCTACCAGTTGCTGGGTGGCGCCAGCCGGGAACGCGTCGGCACCTACGGCCACGCCAACGGCCGGGACATACCCGAACTCCTCGACTCCGTACGGGCCAGGCTGGCCGAGGGATACCCCGCCGTCCGCATCCAGTCCGGCATCCCCGGTCTCAAGGCCGTGTACGGGGTGTCCGACACCGACAACGCCGGTGCGCGGATCCTCCACCAGCAGGCCCGCCCGCTGGTGGAGGACTGGGACACCGCGGCGTATCTGCGCCACATCCCGGCCGTCTTCGACGCGGTACGCGCCGAGTTCGGCCCCGAACTGCCGCTGCTCCACGACGCCCACCACCGGCTCACCCCGATCCAGGCCGCCCGGCTCGGCAAGGACCTGGAGCCCTACCGGCCGTTCTGGCTGGAGGACTGCACGCCCGCCGAGAACCAGGAGGCCCTGCGCCTGGTACGCCGTAACACCACGACACCGCTGGCCATCGGCGAGGTGTTCAACACGGTGTACGACTACCAGGCCCTGATCACCGAGCAGTTGATCGACTACGTACGGTCGGCGGTCACCCACTTCGGCGGCGTCACCCCGCTGCGCAAGCTGTTCGACTTCGCCGCCCAGTACCAGATCAAGAGCGCCGTGCACGGGCCGGAGGACATCTCCCCGGTCGGGATGGCCGCCGCCGTCCATCTCGACCTCGCCGTGCACAACTTCGGCATCCAGGAGTACTCGGGCCACACGCCTCTCACCGAGGAGGTCTTCCGCCACTCGTACTCCTTCACGGACGGGTACCTGCATCCGGGCGAGGCGCCCGGCATCGGTGTGGAGCTGGACGAGGAGCTGGCCGCGGCCCACCCGTACGACCCTGCGTATCTGCCGGTCAACCGGCTCCACGACGGGACCGTCCACGACTGGTGAGCCGCCCCGGCGGCTCACGACCGCCACTCCGGGGCGGTGGGGGCGGTGGGGGCGCTACGAACGACGCTCGCCGGTGACCTTCGAGGCCGGCAGCCGGCCGGCCTTGGCGGTGCCCTTCAGCATGTCGCCGTAGACCGTCACGTCGAAGGCCAGGTTCAGCCGCAAGGGCTTGGTGACGGCCTGCTTCCAGGTGACCCGGTCGCCGTCGAGGACGACATCGTCCAGCGGCACCTCGTCGCCGGCCGCGCGGGCGGTCCCAGTCAGGACACCGCCCTGCCGCCGGAGTTCGGTCACGGCCTTGATCACTCCGACGGGGGTGGAGATGGACAGGTTCCAGACGCCTTCTGCGGTCATGCCGATGTTCTTCCTGCCAGAGGGATTTCGGGGATGGTCGACGAAGATCGTGGGGCCGGCGGTCAGAGGGTGGCGGGCACCGGGCCCTGCGCACGCCAGACGGTGCCGCGTCGTTCGTGGGCGAACAGTTCCTCGACGGCGTGCGCGATGCGGGGGCCCACCTCGCGCTCCAGCAGGTACAGCCCCAGGTCGAGCCCGGAGGTGACACCGGCGCCGGTGACCAGGTCGCCGTCGTCGACGACGCGGGCCCGGACCATGTGGACGCCGGTGGCGTCCAGCATGTCCAGCCCCATGTGGTGGGTGGTGGCGTAACGCCCCTCCAGCAGGCCGGACATGGCCAGGACGAGCGAGCCGCCGCAGACGGTGGCGACCGTCGTCCCCGGGTCCTCCATCGCCTGCTTCAGCAGCGCGGGCAGTTCGGTGCTCAGCGTGCGGCCCAGCAGTACGGGAATGAACTCGTCCTGCTTCCACCCACCGGCCCCCAGGTCGTCGTCGGGAACCTCACCGGGCTCACCGACGCGACCGGAGGCGCCGGGGACCAGGATCAGGTCCGCACGCCTCGGATCGAGAGCGGCGGTGGCGCGCAACGCCAGCCCTCCGGTGCCACTGATCACCTCGCGGGGACCCTCCGCGGACACCAACTCCACGCTCACCGCGCCCTCGGAGGCGACGCCGCCGGCGTACAGCACCTCGTAGGGGGCGATGACATCGAGCGGGTCGAAGCCGTCGAAGAGGACGATCTGGGTGTGCATGAATGTTCCTCCGGAGTGTCGATCTCTGTCGCACGTTCCGAAGTCAACCGGCCGGCGCCGTGTTCTCCCAGTGGCATGAATGACAGCTTTCAACGGGATATCGCCAGGGGTCGGAGGAGGCGACCCGCCGTACCGAAGAATCACGCACGTCGCGCGTCGCCCCTCTTCTCCTGCCAGAGCAGTCCGAGCAGATAGAGACCGCCGAGGGCTCCGGTGACCAGCCCGACCGGAATCTGGAAGGGCGACAGCACGCGCTGCGCCGTCGCGTCGGCGACGGCGAGGATCAGCGCCCCGACGAGCATGGCCGAACCCGGTGTGACGCCGGTGCCGCGTGTGACGCGACGGGCCAGTTGGGGTGCGGCGAGGGCGAGGAACCCTATCGGGCCGGCCACGGCGGTCGCCGCGGCGGCCAGGGCGACGCCGAGCAGGAGGCTTGTCGCGCGCACCCGTTGGACGTTCACGCCGAGTGCGCCGGCGGTGTCGTCGCCCATCTCCATCATTCTCAGGGGCCTGCCCGCCGCGAGGGCCGCCGCGGCCGGCACGGGCAGCGCGACCAGCAGCGGAACGACCTGGGTCCACGTGATGGCGTTGAGACTTCCGTACGTCCACGCCTTCGCGCTCTCCGCGGATTCGAGATCGGCCCGCGTGATGAGGAAGGCGTTGAACGAGGCGAGCATCGCGCCGACGGCGATACCGGCGAGGACGAGTCTGTTGCCCGAGACACCGCGTGGGGAGGTGAGCGCGTACACGACGACGGCGGTCACCAGGCCGCCCAGGACCGCCCCCGTGCCGACACCCACGCCGGTACCGCCACCGCCCGCGAGGATGACGGTCAGGGCGCCGCTGGTGGACCCGGTGGTGAACCCGATGACGTCCGGGCTGGCCAGCGGGTTACGGGCCAGGCTCTGGAAGAGGGCCCCGGAGAGTCCCAGGCACGCGCCGACGAGCAGCGCCGCGCAGATACGGGGCAGCCGCTGGTCCACCACGATGAACCGGTCCGCGCCGGAACCTCCCCCGGTCAGCGCGTTGAGCACCTGACCGCCGCCGATGCGGTACGTGCCGGTGAACAGTCCGAGAACGGCCGTTCCGAAGCAGGCGAGCAGCAGGACGACGGTGACGGTCACCGTGCGTGCGGAGTACCGCAGCGTGATGTCTCCGGGCAGCCGCCGGGCCCGGAGTCGCCCCGGCCGACCGCCGCTCGCGGTACGGGTGTTGTTCCGGTGCCGCTCGCTCACAGGGCCGTCCTCCGTCGGCGGACGATGAACCACAGCAGTACCGGTGCGCCGATGAACGCCGTGACGATACCGACCTCCAACTCGCCCGGCGGCGCGACGACTCGTCCGACGATGTCGCTCAGGAGCAGCAGGATCGCGCCTCCGGGGAGCGCGTAGGCGAGCAGCCATCGGTGGTCGGGGCCGAGCAGCAGTCGCAGCGCGTGCGGCACCGCCAGGCCGACGAACGCGATGGGGCCCGCGGCGGCGGTCGCGGCGCCGCAGAGCAGCATGACGGCGCAGAAGCCGGCGGCCCGTACCCAGCTCACACGCAGGCCCAGCGCACGGCCGGTCTCGTCGCCGAGCGCGAGGGCGTTGAGGGCGGGACCGAGGAGGAGAGCGACGACCGTTCCGGTGGCGACGAACGGAGCGACGGCGACGAGCGCGTCGGTCCCCCGGTTCTGGAGCGAGCCGACGACCCAGAACCGGTAGGAGTCGAAGGTGGTCGAGTTGAACATGGTCAGGATGCCGGTACAGGCGCCGAGGCTGGCCGACAGGGCGGCACCGGCGAGTACGAGACGGGTGTGCTGCTGACTCCTGGCGGAACCGGCCGCGAGTGTGTGGACGAGTGACGCGGCCAGAATCGCGCCGACGAGTGCGAACCAGATGTAGCCGGACACCTCGGTGACGTGGAACGCGGCGACGGCGATCACGACGGCGAGCGAGGCGCCGGCGTTGACGCCGACAAGGCCGGGCTCCGCGAGGGGATTGCGGGTGATCGCCTGCATCACGGTCCCGGCGAGGGCCAACGCGGCGCCCACGAGGACGGCGAGAGCGGTGCGCGGCACCCGTAGCCGCCAGACGATGAGGGCTTCCGGGCTGCCGTCGTCGTGCAGCAGTACGCGCCACACCGTGCCCAGCGGGACGGTGCGGGCGCCCACGGCGAGACTGACGAGAACCAGCACGACCACGAGGACAAGACAGCCCGTCAGGACCAGGAGGCGGCGTGGCGCGAGGCGCGGCGAGCCCGGCCCGCGCTCCGCCCCCGGAGCCGGCTCGGGAGTCGGCCCAGGACTCGGCTCGGGACCCGGCTCAGGAGTCGGCTCGGGAGGGATGTGAGCGACGGCACGGTGGTGATCCTTACTCAATGACACTTAGGTGAGCCTAAGCTAATCCACCGTGTACCGCTTCCGTGACTTTCCCCTCACCCGTCCCATCGCCGGCCCCCTCGTGGCAAGTGCCCTGCTGCTCGCGGGCTGTTCGGCGGATTCCACCTCCACCGCCTCCTCCGACAGCGGCCCAGCCCCGCAGCCCGGAGCCACCACTCACACCGCCCCCAGGTCCGTGCCCGCCGGTATGGGCAGCGGCCTGGACGACGGTCAATTCCCCCGTACCGTCGCGCACTTCCAGGGCAGGACCACGATCAGCTCCGCCCCCGAGAAGGTGGTCGTCATCTCCACCGGGCAGGCGGACGCGCTGCTCACTCTCGGGGTCGTACCGGCAGGATCGACTCGGGGCGAGGACGCGGGGCTGATACCTCCGTACCTCTCGGCGGGCTTCCCTCAGCGGTCGGCCGCCCTCGCCGACGTCGCGGACGTGGGCTCCCGGACCGACCCGAGCCTGGAGGCGATCGCGAACATCAAGCCCGACCTGATCCTGATGAACACCGCCGGAAAGGACGGCGGCAGCCTCTACAAGGCGCTGAGCGAGCTGGCGCCGACGGTGGCCACCCAGGGCACCGGCCTCTACTGGAAGCAGGACTTCCTGCTGGTGGCGGACAGCATCGGCAGGACGGAGCAGGCACAGAAGTTCCTCGACGCCTTCCACAAGGACGCCGAAGAACTGGACAAGGCCGTGGAGAAGCCGGTCAGCGTGTCCTTCCTGCGGCTGAACGGTGACCGCCTGCGGGTCTTCGGAGTGCCCTCCTTCACCGGGAGCATCGCCGAGGACGCGGGGTTCGGCCGCCCCGAGAGCCAGCGGTTCGACGAGACCTCCGAGGACATCAGCAACGAGCAACTGGACCGGGCCGACGCCGACTGGCTCTTCTACGGAGTACAGGGCGGCGACGGCGAGACGACCGCCCTCACCCGGGCGCCGCTCTGGCCGACACTGTCCGCCGTCGCCTCCAAGAAGGCCGTCTCCGTCGACGACGACGTCTTCTACCTCAACACCGGCCCCACCGCGGCACGCGGCGTCCTCGCGGAACTCGACAAGCGCCTGCGGCCCTGAGCTGCCCGGCAGGCATCGCCAGGCCCTGCGGGTGTGTGCCTGCCGTGCTGTACTGGCCAGATGGAGCGCAAGCACACGCGAGCCTTCGTCACACGCGCCGTGCAGCCCGGCAGGGCGGCCGCCGATGGCGTCGACGCACAGCGGGCCGAGCGGGCCGAAGCGGTACGCACCAGGGTGCGGCTCATGATCGAGATCACCGCGCGGGCCGGGTCGTACCGGAAAGGCCTGGTCAAGGCCGCCGAACACCTCAGCCCGGAGGAAGCGGAGATCCTTGCCGATCTGGAGGCGCACGGGCTGCAGGTGCCGCAGTTGCGGGACGTGCTGCGCGGCGGCCATGTGCTGGTGGACGATCCACGGCTGTACGAGAAATGGCGATCCGCGAAGGGCAGTCATCCACGCCTGTCCAGCCACCACCGCGACATCGACAAGAAGCTCTACCCCGACATCGGGATGCGCGGACGTGTCGTACGGGAGAAGCTGCACGGCCGCACGGCGCAGGGCACCTGGGTGCAGTTGGAGAAGACCCCGGCCGCGTTCGGCGGGTCCAAGCTGCCCCGGCCGAGCGACCTGCGGCACCTGATGGATTACGTGGTGTACAGGTTCACCGACAGTAATGTCGGGCCCTGGGGTCTGTCGCGGATGACCGAGCGGCGCCCGCTGTATCTCGCGCCGGTCCTGGCGATGCCCACGTCCCTGTCGCCGCCGATCGCGCGGTCCCTGACGCAGGCGCTGCGCCGGATCGAGGCGAACGACGACGTCACGGCCGTGTCCCAGGAACTCGCGGCCCGGTTCCCGCCGCCGGACCGGCCGGATCTGGCCGGCGAGCTGGGCCAGGCGCTGTCCGGCAGGGCCGGCCGGGGCCTGTTCGGCAACTCCGACGTATGGGTGACGCAGACCCCGTCCCGTACCGCCGCCGCGGTTCTCCGTGAGAGCCGCTCGGCGCCCGCCGTGGGCGGATGGGCGACAGGAGATCCGTCATGAGCGACGATCAGCGCAGTACTTCTTCGGCGTCATCGCCGGGGCCGGGCGAGGCGTCCGTCCCCGAGGGGCTGGTCTCGGCCGTGGTGCATCTGGTGGACACCGGGCCGGTGCTGCTCGGCGCGTACACCATCGCCGAACTCACCGCCGTGGACGCGATCGTGGACTTCCTGGAGGCCCGGCCGTCGGACGACGAACTCGCCGAGGCCGTCCGCTCGTTGGCCGCACGCCAACTCCTCCTGGCGGGCTCGTCGAGCGACGAGGTCGAAGTACGGGGAGACCTCGGCATCGCCGTGGCGTTCCAGCAGCGGGCCAGGAAGGTGCTGGACGCCCGTACGACCGGAACGGAACCGGGCGAGCCGTGGCGGATCCTGCTGCTCCCCCAGCCCGAGCGGATCTGCCTGATGGTCCGCATCGACGCGCTCGGTGTCCACCAGATCGGCCTGTACAAGCTCGACGAGGGGCTCCGGGCGCTCACCGACTGGCTGCCCCGGGGTTCGTCGACGGACATCGATCCGTCGATGGACGCCGACGCCGTGCTCACCGGGTCGGAGCGGTCGGCGCTGGTGACCGTCACCGAGTACACCGCGCAGGGCTCGGCCGAGACCGCGGGCACCAGTACCGACCTGATCCTGGCCCGTAACGACGGCCGGCTCCACCTCCTTTCCCGGGACCCGGAGGACCGCGACAGGCTGGTGCCGATCCCGGCGGGCGGCAGGGACGGTGTCCGCGACAGGCTGGAAGACCTGCTGGCCGTGTAGGGCCCCCAGACAGCCCCTGGACGCTCCGACCCCTCCTGCCTACTGCCGCAGTTCGAGGGAGACGTGCGCGGACAGCGCGCGGAGGAAGTCGGCCGCGTCGAAGATCCCGCCGGCCGAGGAGACACCGACCGTCCTGGTCCGTCCCGTGAGGATGCGGCGAACCGCCTCCACCGCGAGCGGCGCGGTGACGGCGTAGATGTCCCGGCCTCTCGCCACGGCACGCCGTTCGGTGCCGCCGGAGCGCACGACGACATCGACGAGGAACGTCTGCGCGGACCGCCCACGCTCGTCGACCGCGGTCGGCGCCGGTGTGTCCGGGGCCGACAGATCCCTGGCCGCCTCGATCGTCATGTAGGTACGGACCTCGGGGACTGACAGATGGCTGGGTACGGTGACGACGTCGGCCATCGTGAACTCTCCGATGACGGCCCGGGTGCCCAGAGGGTCGGGAAAGTGCCAGTCCAGGGTGGGCGGGGCGTCGTCGCGATACTCCAGCCGCCCGTTGGCGTAGCGGACGCGTTCGCCGTTCCGCCGCGTCCGGGAGACCTGGCCCGCGACGCGCGTTCCGGCCGTGGGGTGCCAACTGCTCAGCCCGTACGCGATGTGCGCCTCGTCGGCGGCGGTCCAGTCGCCCATCGCGGCCGTGACCAGCAGATCGCCGAGGCCGCCGAAGAAGGCCATCGCGGGGACGATCACCGCTCCGGTGGCGCGGGCGCGGTCCGTGAAGTGCGCGAACGTGTCCACGTTGGCCTCGACCTCGGCCGCCACATCCACGTACGGGATCCTCGCGCGCAGGGCCGCCTCGATCACGGGGGCCGCGGTCGTGGCGAAGGGCCCGGCACAGTTGATCACGGCCGCCGCGCCGGCCAGTGCGCGGTCGAGCGAGGCCGGATCGTCGACGGACGCCGGCCTGACGTCGAGTCCGGGACGGTCCGCCGCCGCCGACTCCTCCGCCAGTTCCTTCAACTTGCCGGGGTCACGGCCGGAGAGAACCGGAATGAACCCGCGTTCCCGCAACTGCGCCACGACAAAGCGCCCGGTGTGTCCGTACGCGCCGTACACCGCGACCGTGTGTCCCGATTCCATGGGTTCTCCTCCTGTGATCGAAAGATCCGCTGAGGACAGCTTGTCGATGGCGGGGCCTCGTACACGAGTGTCCGGAACGCCACGCCCCGTACAATTCCGGACGTGAACACTGTCGCGCTGGCCGTCACCGACGGGATGCTGCACTACGAACTGTCCGTCGCGTACGAGGTCTTCGGCACCGCCCCGGACGGCGTGGCCGCCCCCTGGTACCGCCTCGACGTCTGCGGGCCGGCCGCCGTGCGGTTCGGCCGGTTCCTGCTGGAGCCCGACCACGGCCTCGACCGGCTCCGGTACGCGGACACCGTCATCGTCCCCGGCTGGGACGACGTGGACGGGGACCCACCGGCCGACCTGGTCGACGCGGTGCGCGCGGCGCACGAGGCGGGGGCGCGCGTGGCCTCCCTGTGCACGGGCGCGTTCGTGCTGGCCGCCGCCGGCCTGCTGGACGGAAAGCGCGCGACCACGCACTGGGCGCACACCGAGGCCCTGAGCGCCCGTTACCCCCGGGTGACGGTCGACCCGGACGTGCTCTACGTGGACAACGGCAGCGTGCTCACCTCCGCCGGCAAGGCCGCCGCGATGGACCTGTGCCTGCACCTCGTACGCCTCGACCACGGCTCGTCGATCGCCAACACCGCCGCCCGCCGACTGGTTGTGCCACCACACCGGGCGGGCGGCCAGGCCCAGTTCGTCACCACCCCGGTACCCGACCGGGCCGACCACCCGCTCGCGGCGCTGTTCCCCTGGGTGCTCGAACGCCTCGACCATCCACTGACGGTGGAAGACCTGGCCCGCCAGGCGCGGATGAGTTCACGCAACCTGGGCCGCCACTTCAGGTCGGTGGCCGGTACCACCCCGCTGCAATGGCTGCTGACCCAACGAATCCGCCACGCCCAGGAGTTGCTGGAGACCACCGACGGCACGGTCGACGCCATCGCGGCGGCCACCGGCATGGGAACGGCGACGACACTGCGCCGACACTTCAACCGCACCGTCGGCGTGCCCCCGGACATGTACCGCCGTACCTTCCGCGCCCAGATCCATCCCGCCGCGAACGACGGGCCGTGAACCGGCCGACGGACCGTGAACCGGCCCTCGGAGTATCGGAACGGGAATCAGCGGTAGCCGCTGACGCGGCACAGCGTCAGTGAGCGACCTCCTTCGTTGCCGCACGAGGCCCCGGGACTTCGCCGGCCTGGAGGACGGCGAAGTCGGCGTGGGCCTGTTCGACGGCTTCGGGGTATGCCTCGCGCTTGGCGTGTTCGGCGAGTGCTCGGTAGATGCCGGCCACTGAGGGGTTCTGGCCCTTACGTCTGCCGGTCCAGGCACCTTGGTGAAGCGGCCGGTGTGGTAGGCGCCGGCGGCCATACCGCCGCGCGAGCGGTACGGCGATCCGGGATCGGCGCCGCGGCGCGGACACGGGTGGCGTTCGATGTCGTCCGCGTCGGACGCGGGTGCGGTCCGGAGGACGGGGTGACGCCGCCCGCGACCGCCCAGGCCGGGTGCCTCGGGGCGGCCGCGGCGTGCGCGCGGTGGCCGACTTGGCGTCAGGAGGTGATGTCCACCAGGACCTTGCCGACCGCGCGGCTCTCGACCGCGCGGTGCGCGTCGGCGGTGCGGTCGAGGGGGAAGCGGATCAGCGGCAGGCCGTGCTCCTCGCCGACCGGCAGCGCGCCGTCGCCTACCGCGGCGGCGACGTCCTGGGCGGCCAAGGCGCGTGCCTCCGGACCGGCCGTGAAGAGCACCAGGAACTGGAAGCGTGTGTTCAGCACCATGTTCTGCGGCACGTTCAGTTCGACCGGCTTGCCACCGTCGTTGGCATAGGTCGAGATCGTGCCGCAGGTCCGCAGCACGGCCAGGTCCAGTGCGAGGTTCGTGCCCAGCGCCACCTCGGCGACGATGTCGACGCCGTCCGGGGCGATCTCGCGGATCCCGGCGGCCGGGTCGCCCTCGCGATAGTTGATCACGTGGTGGGCTCCGGCGGCGGTGGCCAGCCGGGCTTTCTCCGGGCTGCTGATCGTGCTGATCACGGTGGCGCCGGCCCATCGGGCAAGCTGGATCACCGCGTGCCCCACCGCCCCGGCCCCGCCCGCGGCGAGCACCACCTTCCCGTCGAGTGCCCCGGGCCGCAGCCGACGCGGCCCGTCCTCGGCGACGGTGAGCGCGCGGTGCGCGGTCAGCGCGGGAACTCCGAGTGCGGCGCCGACGTCGAAGCCGGCCTCGTCGGGCAGCGGCACGGCCTGTTCGGCGGGCACGACGGTGAACTCGGCGGCGGTGCCGGTGGGTCGCCCGGCGGCGGCCATGAACAGCCAGACCCGCTGACCGACCCGGCTCTGGTCGACACCCTCACCCACGGCGTCGATCGTGCCGGCGCCGTCGAGGTGCGGAGTGACCTCGAAGAAGTGCTTGGGGTGGCCGGCGCCGGAGCGTGCCTGCCAGTCGGTCGGGTTGACCCCGGACACGGCGACCCGGACGCGAACCTCGCCGGGGCCGGGCGCGGGCAGGTCACGGTCGACGAACCGGAGAACGTCGGGGGCGCCGTTGTCGCGGTAAATGATGGCCTTCATGATTCGTCCTTGGAGCTTGGTACAGCGCGGTTTCCCGGCATGGCGCGGCGATTCGTCAGGCTGTCCGGCGTGGGGTGTGGTCACGACCCGGGCCGCTCTGATTCCGCTCAGCCGATGGGGACTTCGTTGGAGCGGGACTCGATGCCATCGAGGGTGGCGGCGGTCGCGGTGTCGAGGGTGATCCCGCTGACCGCGATGTTGGCCTCCAGGTGGGCGGCGTTGGCGGTGCCGGGGATGAGCAGCACGTTCGGGGCGTGGTGCAGCAGCCAGGCGAGGGCGACCTGGGAGGGCGTGACGCCCAGGGACTCGGCCACGGCGTGCACAGCCGGCTCGTCGGTCGCTTTGGGCAAGCCGGGGAAGGCCCCGCCGAGCGGGAAGAACGGCACCCAGGCGATGCCCTCGGCCGCGCACAACTGCAGCATGTCCTCGTCGTCGCGGGAGACGAGACTGTAGGCGTTCTGCACGCAGACGACACCGGCGGGCAGGGCACGGCGCAGGCCGTCGAGGGTGACGCTGCTCAGGCCGATCGCGCCGATCTTGCCCTCGTCGCGCAAGGCGGTCATCACCGCGAGCTGGTCGTCGAGATCGACGACCTGGTCGCCCTCGGGACGCAGGCCGGGGCCGGTGTCCAGGCGGCGCAGGTTGACGACCGCGAGCCGGTCGACGCCGAGGCTGCGCAGGTTGTCCTCGACGCTGGCGCGCAGCTGCTCGGGCCGCTGTGCCAGGCGCAGCGGCAGGGGCCCGCCAGGGTTGGGGTCGGCGCCGACCTTCGTGACGACCAGGACGTCGTCCTCGGGGCGCAGTGCCTCACGGATCACGTCGTTGGCGTAACCGAAGCCGTAGAACTCGGCGGTGTCCACGTGGTCGACGCCGAGTTCGACCGCGCGGCGCAGCAGCGCCACGGCCTCGCTGCGGCGGTCGTGCAGGCGCTCGATCTGCAGTGCGCCGTAGCCGATCCGGAAAACGGTGCGGGCGGCGAACGAAGCGGTCGCGGCGGTCATGACACGGTCTCCCCGGGTAGTGTGCGCAAGGCGGTGTACAGCAGTTCGGCCTGGTAGAGCGCCATGATCCGGTGGGCGATCGGGGTGGCGCGCTCCCGGGCTCGGGACGGCTCGTGGTGCTCGACCTTGACGAGCCAGGCCGTGACGCAGTCGTACAGCATCACGCGCATCCGGTCGGTCATGTCGACGACGATGTCGCGGATGGTCGGGTCGGTGGTCGCCTCGCCCCAGGTCTGTACGCCGACCCGGGCCTCGGCGGGGTCGATCGCGGCAATCAGGCGGGAGAGCAGTTCGTCGGGGCCGGGTGGGGCGTCGCTCGCGGCGTACTCGCCGAGGACGTCGGCGCGCTTGGCGAGCACCTCGCGGGCGGCGGCTTGGACCAGGTCGGCCTTGTTGCGGTAGTGCGCGTAGATCGAGCCGGTCGAGAGGCCGGACTCGGTGGTGATGTCGGCGATCGAGGTCCGCTCCAGACCGTTGCGGCTGAAGCAGCGTACGGCGGCCTCGGCGATCTGGGTACGCCGGAGTCTCTTGCGTGCGTCGGTGAGCCGCGGCACCACACCTCCCACAAAAGGAATCGGCGTTCTTCTTACGAAGGGACATTAGCAGAATCGCTGTTCTGTTTGCGGTGGGTGCGTCTCGCTATGAGCAGGCCCGGTCGTGACGACCGGGCCTGCTCGCGATGGGTGCGTCAGACGGACGGCAGCCGACCGGTGCGCGTCGGCTCGGCCGTCGAACTCTCCGGAACCCGTTCCGGGGCGGCGCTCCGCTCTGCCCCTTGCCTGCCCATCGGCGCCGACTCAGACAGGCCGCACTTGCGCATCCTGCCCACCGGCGCGAGTACGGGCCCGCGGCATTCGACGGGCTGGGCACTCAGGTTCAGCGCTGCTTGAATGCTCCAGTGATCGAACTAGTGGTTGCCCTGGCAGTGGGAGGGCTGACGGCGTGGCTGCTCCGCCGCAAGGTGAGGCGGCGTGCGGCCCGTGCCACTCAGGGAGACGTGATCAAGGTTCCCTGCCTGCTCCGGCATCCCTCGCTTGAAGGGCGGTGGCTCCGTGGGCGGCTGTTGATAGACCCCTCCGGAATGGTCTGGGAGGCCCGGACCAAGGCCGGTGCGGCGGTTTCACTTCCGGATGAGTTGCGGCGGGTCGGCGTGCGTTCACCGTCGCTGCGCGAAGCGATGAAGATCAACGGCGGTTCCAGGGTCGTTGAGTGCACCTCTCCCGAGGGGGCCCTTCTTGTTGCCGTGATGCCGAATGAGTTGGATCACGTACTCGCGGCCTTGAAGTGAACGCGGTGGACCGTCCTCACGTGCACGGCTCCCACGCCGGAGTGCGCCAAGGAACCCGCTTCGGGAACGCACGCAGTTGGTCAGCCACGCCGCCCGAGGCCGGGTACGACGACGGCGGACCGCGCTGAGAGCGCGGTCCGCCGGTGGTGCGTCAGTGCACGGATCTCCGGGGGCTCAGCCGGCCGTCACCCCCGAGCGCCGGTGTGGGGCTAGAGGATCGTGGCGCCGTAGACGCTCAGGGCCTCCGTGACGGGCTGGTAAAACGTGGTGCCGCCGGAGGAGCAGTTGCCACTGCCGCCGGAGGTGAGGCCCAGCGCGGTGTTGCCGGAGAAGAGCGAGCCGCCGCTGTCGCCGGGCTCGGCGCAGACGTTGGTCTGGATCATGCCGTACACGATGCCGCTGGCACCGTAGTTGACCGTGGCGTTGAGGCCCGTGACCGAACCGCCGCGCAGGCCGGTGGTGCTGCCGCTGCGCTGCACGGACTGGCCGACGAACGCGTTGCCCGCCGACGTGATGTCCCGGTACGTGCCGTTGTACAGGTAGACCCGGCCATCCGCCGCCGACGGGTTGGAGTGGCGGATGATGCCGTAGTCGTTGGTCGGGAAGCTGGTACCGGTGCGCGTGCCGATGGACCAGCTGCTGCCGATGTTGGTGCAGTGACCGGCCGTCAGCGCGTGGGCCACGCCGCCGACCGACACGTTGAAGCCGAGCGAACAGCGGCTGCCGCTGGTGGTGATGGCCTCGCCACCGGCGATGAGCGGGCTGAACTTCCCGTTGGTGCGGTTGACGCTCAGGTCGGCCTTGGAGTCCGACAGCGCGTCCTTGACCTCGGCCAGTTCGGCCTTCGACACGGTGCTGTCGATGGTCACAACGATCTTGCCGGTGCTCGCGTCGGTGTACCAGGCGGTGCCGGCCACGTCCGCGTCGAGCACGGCGGAGCTGGCGTCGGCGAGCTGCGAGGCGGTCGCCTTGACCTCGGGGGCCGGGGCGGCGATGGCCGAGGGGGCCGCGAGCGCGACGGCGGTCACCAGACCGGACGCCACGGCGAGGAGCCGCGCCCGTCTGGACGGGCCGTTGAGGGGGGAGAAGCGCTTGAAGGTCACGAGATCCTCCGGAGTCATGGGGGATGGACAGCCCGTCGGGTGGAGCGGGCCGTCGGTGTGCGCAGGCCTCCGACCAGCGGTCACTGGGCGTGGACCTGTCAAGCTGCGCGGATCGAATAGTTGACGGCTACGGCTCCTGAGACAAGGCCGACTTCCGGACCACGGGCGGAGAATCGCTCTGCGCGCGGATGACCCGAGCGGGGACCCGAGCCGGGGCGCACGCCCGCGCTCCGAGGAGCGCGTCGGGGCTGTGCTGCAAAGTGCTTGCGGGCTGCCGGACTTGTGCGGTCCGTTTCGGAAACTCCCTTTGGGGGTGGCGGATTTGAGCCTGTTTGCAGTCTCTTTGCATTTGATTGCAACGGGTCGCATCGCGAACACACACGGTTCGCCGCTCGGCCGGTCGTCTGATGCGGTTGGTGTGTTCCGCGCCTGCTGGGGCGTCTGCGTCAGGCGGTACGGCTTCCGCGACTGGGGCATTTGCCTGCCGTTCAAATGAATTGCCTGCGTATTCGAGATGGCCGAATCTTTACCTCCACCCCCAAAGCGCCATCGCTCTTAGGCCTGAATACGTCCGGAGGCGCGCTCTTGCCGACGGCCAATGGGGTGTGCAGCGCAGACCCGGGAGGGACTTGAGGTCGGCTGCGCGTCGGGGCGCGAACGCCGAGTCGCTCGGCACCGGCCGGAGAACCGGCGCCGCTCCGCGGCACACCAAAAAGCTTTTGTGCGTGCCTTCGTCCGGATGATGGGGTGGTGCGGTGACCAACCACGATGACGCGGCGGCTGTCCGACCATTGACCCTGGCCTGGGTAGGCCGGCATCTGAATGCCGGCGAACGGATCGTCAGAACCGAGGCGCTGCACGGCGGTATCACCGCCGAGATGCGGCGGCTGACGATCGGCACGCCGGACGGAGACACCCGCGACCTGGTGCTACGGACCTTTGTCGACGTGGAGCACGCCGAGGACTCGCTGAACAGGGAGGCCGACGCCCTGACCCTGCTCGCGGAGACCGGTGTGCCGGCTCCTGGACTGGTCGCGTTCGATCCGACCGCCGCGCATTGCGAGCATCCATCGCTCCTGATGACACATCTTCCGGGCCGGACGGTCCTCGACGACGAGGGACTGGAGACGCGCGTCCCTCTGCTGGCCCGTCAGCTCGTGGCGATCCACGCGTTGCGGCCCGCCGAACGGCCCCGCAAGTACGTGACGTTGACGACCGCCGACACCGTCGTGACTCCGAAGGGCGCCGACGCGGCGGCATGGGCCGCGGCGATCGACGTGATCCGCAAGCCCCCGCCGCCCTATGAAGGGCGGTTCCTGCACCGGGACTTCCACCCCGGCAACGTGCTGTTCGACGTGCCGCCCCGCAATCCGGCGGGTGCCCGGATCGCCGGCGTCGTCGACTGGGTATCGACCTCCTGGGGTCCGGCGGACCTCGACGTCGCACACTGCTCCACCGATCTCGCGCTGCTGCACGGCCCGGCGTGGGGTCTGCGGTTCGCCGAGGCGTACGAGGAGGCCGGCGGGGTGCCGGCGGCGGCCGCGAGCGAGCGGCTGTACTGGCGGGTGCGGAGCGGGCTGGCGTTCTCGGAAGAAGTGCGGTTGGTGTCGCAGCCGTGGCGGGAGGCAGGCAGGACAGAGCTGACGACACGAGCCGTGGAGGAGCGGCTGGACGCCTACGTCACCGCCCTGATGGACACGCTGGGCTGAGCCAGGGGCCATTGCCCATGCCCACGCCCACGCCCACGCCCTGCTCGCGGGCCAACTGGACGGCAGGGGCGATCTCCTCATCCGACACCCGAAATAATCATTCCCGTCGGATGATCCGGGGACGTCAGAATGGCGCGATGGACCATCACTTCGTCGGCATCCCGGAGCTGACCGGCGTTCCCCGTGTCGCAGTCGTCATCGACGTCATGCGCGCCTTCACCGTGGCTGCCTGGGCCTTCTCGCGTGGCGTCGAGAGGATCGTCCTGGCCTCGACGGAGAGCGAGGCACTCGCCTTGAAGGAGAGCCACCCGGGTTGGCTGGCTCTGAAGGACGGAGCTCCAGCACCGGGCTTCGACGCGGTGAACTCACCCGGCTTGCTCAGGTCACGCGACTTCGCCGGTCGCACGCTGGTGCAGAAGACGACGGCAGGAACCGTGGGCGCGCTGGCCGTCGCGAACGCGCCGCTGGTCTTGTGCGCGAGCTTCGTGGTGGCAGGCCCGACCGCGCGGTTCCTGCGGACCAAGGATTCCGGTCCGGTGACCTTCGTCGTCACCGGCGAGGGAGGCCAGGCCGACGAGGATCTGGCCTGCGCCGAATACATTGCTCGATGTACGACCGGAGGCGATGTCGAGGCGGCCCCGTATCTCCACCGCGCGAGGACTTCTCGTGCCGCGGCAGACCTCGCCGGTGGGCTGCGGAGCGGATACCACCCGGACGATGTCGATCTCTGCCTGGAAATCGACAGGTTCCCCTTCGCGATGATGGCTCGCCAGGAAGAGTCCCTAACGGTGCTCCGTCCCGTTACGGTGCCCGAGATCCCGTCCAGCCTCCGCTGACCCGCTGACCCACTGATGCCCGCGCCGGTCGCCCATCCTCGTCGGCCCCGGCCAGGCCGCGCAGTTCAGGTTCGAACCCATCGCGAACTGACGGTGCGAATGTCGTCGCGGGGCGGGTGCATAGGATCGCCGGCATGGCACTGCGACCTGTTCAGGTGAACATCAAGGCTCTTGACGACTTGGCGGTCGGCCGGTTCTGGGCGGAGGCGCTCGGCTGGAGCGCGTACAAACCCGGCGTGACCACCTACGTCGGACCCGTCGGCGGCCTC
The DNA here is from genome assembly GCF_042670825.1 of Streptomyces sp. NPDC057137. NCBI lineage: Bacteria > Bacillati > Actinomycetota > Actinomycetes > Kitasatosporales > Streptomycetaceae > Streptomyces > Streptomyces sp. NPDC057137. The sequence goes on from NZ_JBHUUW010000032.1 coordinate 60,543, forward strand.
GTCTGGCCGGACCCGGTCGCCGTCGGCATCGACGTCGTTCCCGTCCCGAAACCCAAGACGACAGTAAAGAACCGCGCACACCTCGATCTCGCCACCACCTCTGCGGCCCATCAGGCGGAACTCGTCGCGCGCCTCCAGGCTCTCGGTGCGACACCCGCCCACGTGGGCCAGGGCGACGTGCCGTGGACGGTCCTCGCCGATCCGGAGGGCAACGAGTTCTGCGTGCTGGAACCTCGGGAGGTCTACATGGACACCGGGCCGATCGCCGCGCTGGTCGTCGACTGCGAGGATCCGCATGCCATGGCCCGGTTCTGGGACGAGGCGATGGACTGGACCCTGCACGAGGCGACCGACGATCATGCGGTGTTCCGCTCCGCCAAGGGCGTCGGCCCGTACCTCGAATTCCTCCGCACGCCCGGCGTGAAGACCGTGCCGGACCGCATCCACCTCGACCTGCTGCCGTACCCCGGTGACCACAAAGAGGCGGAGGTGGCCCGGCTGCGGGCCCTCGGTGCCACCGATTTCGACCTCGGCCAGGGCGACGTCCCGTGGACGTGCCTGACCGACCCGGAAGGCCACGAGTTCTGCGTCCTCGCCCCGTCGTCCTGACGTGGAGCCTTAGCGAGCGAGGTGAGTTCCGGCCGTAACAGAAGTCCGTCTCGCCGGACGACGGCCACGACGGCCACGACGGCCACGACGGCCACGACGGCCACGACAAAGTGTCGTGGCCGTCGTCGCCCGCCTGGCGGGATCACCTCGCCGCAAGGATCAGGCGGCAGGCAGCACGGAGAGCGACACCACACGTGCGTCGTTACGGCCCCGGCCCCGGATCCGCAGGGCGACATAGCGGGCCGTGCCCTTCGCGGCCAGCGTCGCGCCACGGCCCCTGGTGCGGAAGGTCCCGGCCGGTTCGTACGTCAGACCGTCCGTGCTGAACTCGGCCTCCGCCGACGGCGCACGGCCTCCGGTCCAGTCGATCCGCAGCTCACCGATCGCCGTCGGCGCCCCGAGATCGATGACCATGCGGCCGCCGGTCCCCGGACTCCAGAATGTGTGCGGATCACCGTCGACCACCGCCGCCGGGTCGGACATCCCGGCCGGGAGCGGCGCCGTCGGGAAGGTGACTCGACCGAGCGCCACGTCGGTGAGGGGGTACGCGGTCGTGCCACGCACCTCCACCTGCTCGGTACGCCCGCGGCGCACGCTGACGTGCGTCGCACGCCCGCCCGGTGGCGTGACCAGCAGACGGCAGGAGGGCCCGGTGAACCGGAGCGTGGCCGCGTCCACGACCTCGACGCGCAGCCCGGCCGGAACGCGCCCGCCCCCACTCGGGCGCAGGACGAAGCGAGCGGGCGTCACCTCCGCCCGGGCGGCGGGGAGATCGGCCCGGTATTCGGTGCCGTCGGCCGTGACCGTCTGCGTACCCGCGTACAACCGCACCGAGCGGGTGTCCTGCGGCACGGTCACCGTGGTGGTCACCGCGGCGGCCGACAGGTTGAACAGGCTGAGGTGCCCTCCCGCGGTGCTCGCGCGTACGTCGGGATGCCCCGAAACGGGTGCCTCGCGTCCCGCCGCCACCTTCACCTCGGACGGGTCACCGTTGACGTAACCCTCCACGACCACGGCCTCGGCCGGCCCGTCGGAGAGGATGAGCGTGTCACCGTAAACAGCGAGCGCGTTCTTCGCACCGCGTACGACGAGGCCCGCGCGCCCGTCGACCGAGACCCAGCCGCCGGTGCTGGTGAGGTCGGCGTCCGGGTAGCGCGCCAGGTCCGTCCAGGTCTTTCCGTCGGCCGAGCCCTGGAGACGGTACGCGCGGCCGGCGGCGGACTCCCAGCGCAGGGTGACACGGTCGAACTCCCGCTCCTGTCCGAAGTCGACGGCGATCCAGCTGTCGGCCCGTGGGCGGTCGGCGACGGAGACGGCCCAGCGCGTCGCGAGGTCGCCGTCGACGACCAGGGCCGCGCCCTTGCCCGCGTCGGAGGACGAAGCGGTCACGGTCGCGCCCCGGGCGAGGTCCGCTCCATCGGCGCCGTCGCGGACCTCGATCGCGTAGAGGGAGTAGCCGTACCTCGGGTCCGGGCTGATGCCCTGCATCCGCAAGTGTCGGTAAGAAGCCTTGGTGATGGTGGTGTCGTCCGTACGCCCGCCGGGCGTCGGAGGCGCGGTGCCGCTGTCCTTGGCGGCGACGGTGGTCGCTCCCTCGGCGGCGGTGTAGGTACGGCCGCCGTCAAGACCGGCGATGCCCGGCATGGTGAAGTTGCGCACTTCGAGGTGGCCTTCGCCGGCGGAGATACCGCTCGTCGCGTAGACGACGTCCCCGGAGGGAAGAGTGGTGAACCCCGCGAAGCCCGTGGGCAGCGTGAGAAGCGTGGCGCTGCCGTCGAACCCGTCACGGACTTCGCTGTACGTGGTGACGGAACGGGCGGCAGGCTTGGCGGAGGTCGCGGGAAGGAACATGGGTGTGGCCCCGCTGACGGCGAACAGCCAGTCGTCGTGGGCGGGCTGCCAGGCGAACTTGACGAAGCCGGGCTTGCTGACAGCCGCGGCCCAGGCCGCCGGCGACTGATGCGCGACGAGGCCCGGTTCACTGCCGAAGTCCCGTACACCGCTGGCCCGTTCGAACAGCTCCCGCTCCGTGAGGGGGCGTACGGCCTTGCCCTGTGCGGCCCGCCACTCGTGCAACAGGTAGCTGATGGCGATCTCGGCGCGGGCCTCCGGCTCGTACTTGGGTTCCCCGGAGAACTTGGTCAGTCGGTTGACCGGCGGATACGCCTGGTAGGCGTCCAGGCGCTCGGCGAGCGCGGCCTCGGCGCGGGCGGCGGCCCGGTCCCCGAGCACTTGGGCGAGGAACGCGATGGGGATGACGTCACGTCCGTAGAGGTGCTCACGGTCGTTGACCATCGGCATGAGCGGCTCGCCCGAGTCGCTCATGACCAGGAGGAGTGTCTCCCAGAGGAGTCCGGCATTCGGCTGGGACGTCAGGACCTCGGGCATCGGCCGGCCGGCGGTGACGAAGTGCGCGGCGTTGCGTCCGGACGTTCGCCACAGTTCGGACTGGTAGTGCGGGCCGAACGAGCCGTGGTTCTCGACGATGAAGGTGTCGTAGAGGTTCTGCGCGGTGTTGTCGCTGACGGCAACGCCGTCGACCAGGGCCGGATTCACGCGGTCCGCGGCCGGCAGTCCGGCTTCGTTACGGCTCCACCGACCGAAGGCGTCCTTCCACTGCCCGTACTTCGCGTTCTTGGGCGCCCAGGCAAGACCGGGGGCCAGCGACTGCGCGTAGACGCCCATCTCCTCCAGCTTCGTGTCGCCCACGAATCCACCGGTGAGACCGTGCGGTGTCCAGCCTCCCGACGCGGGGTCGTCACCCGTGCCGAGACCGGTGGTGAACTCGGCCTGCGCTTGCACGATCGTGTCGACGTTGTCGCGCGTGGCGCTGTCCAGCCGGTCCCAGAGAAGGCGCGCCGCGAGGACGAAGTAGAGCTGGAAAGTGGTGTCGAAGAAGAGGGTGCGGCCCCATTCGGTACCACCGGTGAGGCGGTTCGAGGCGGCGAAGTGCTTGATGGTGTCGACGGTGCGCTGGAGCAGTGTCTTCTCGTCGACGCCGGCCCGCTCGGCGTCGTACGTACCGCGGGTGAGCAGCAGCGCGTTGCCGAGGACGACGGCGAAGCCGAAGTCCTTGGCGGTGTAGTACCCCTTGGCCGCGTCCCACTGGGTCTCGGACCAGCGGGTATGGGTGAGCAGTACCCGGTAGTAGACGTCGGCGATGTCGTCGGGAGCAGCGGGGCGGCCGGCGACCGGTCGGCCGTCGGCCGCGGCCGACGACACGCCGAGGGACGAAGCCGTCGCCAACGCTACGGTCAGGCCCGTCAGTTGGGCGAATCGGCGCCTGCTCAGCTCGGCCGGGTGGTTGTTCACGCGGATACGCCTCCTGGAACGGAATCGAAGACAACGTTGTCAACGTCGCGCTCATTCTTCGTATCCGAAGTCGAAACCGTCAAGACCCTGAACGCGCACATCGCTCTCGTGCACGCCGCTGGCTGCGCACCCAGCGGCGGGCACGAGAGCCGCAGCAGCCGCTGCCGGAGCGTCGTGTTGTGCGTGCTGAGCTGTTACGAGGAGGCCGGGAGCCGCCTGCGGAAGCTCATGGCCCCGGCGACCCCGAGCCGTACGAAGCCGCGCTCACCGCCACGCCGTCGCCGCTCCGCGGAGTCTGCTCGCCCTGTCAGCACGTACCAAGCAGACGGACGGCCACACGATCGATCCACATCGACGCGTTCAACCGGCTCATGTGCAGGAACCACGTGGATACGCCCTGCCGAGCACAAGCTCAACCGGACGGCTTGACCGAGGACCACACGCCGAACCACTGCTCGGCGCCGTACTCCTCGAACCGCTTCACCTCGGTGAACCCCAGCTTCGCCGCGAGGCGCATCGCGCGGTCGTTGGCGGTCTGGGTGGAGAGCACCACCGACTCGCCGGGAAGCGCGTCGGCGAACCAGCCGAGTGCCGCCGCGCACGCCTCGGCGGCGTACCCGCGCCCCCATGCCTCCGGCAGGAACAAGTAGCCGAGTTCGACCTCCCCGGCACCCGGACGTCCGTGCCCCGGACGCTCCGCGTCGCGCCGCTCAAGCGTGACCATCCCGATCATCGCGCCGTCGAGCTCGACCACGAAGGCACCAGGGCGCCGCCCGGGCACCTCAGGCACCGCGCGCTCCAGCTCGTCACGCGGTCGGGAACCACCGGTGTAGGTACCCACCTCCGGCGATGCGAACAACTCGACGAACGCCGCGCGGTCCCGGGCCTCGGACCCACGGAGCACGAGCCGTTCGGTCCCGATCGGGGCGGGTGGCCAGGCGACGGGCCCGAGTTCAGTCATGGCCGGCAATCTATCGCGCGCCCATCGGGAGCCTCGGACGGCCGACGACGACGGGAGCGTGGTGGCCGTATCGGTGCACGAGTTGTCCGCATCCGGCGCGGGCCTGAGTTCCGAGGGCGGGTATCCCAACGTGGCGGCGGCTGCGACGCGTTGGGACGTGGTGAGGATCATCGGGTGCCGGGGCGCCGCGGTGCCCGGCGACGTCGCTATCCGGGCGATGGCGGTCGCTGCCGACCTGGCGCGACCAGGGCTGGAGCTAGCGGGATCCCCTGCGGATGAGCATCTCCTGCCCGTTGGAGATGTCCTTCAACGGCATGTCGTCAACGCGCCCAGGGCGTCCGGTCGATGAGCACGACCCGGCCTGAAGGGCCGGCGCCGGACTGCGGGGCTGCGGGACTGCGCGCCCGGGTCGCCGTGCCCGCCAGACGGGCGTGGTTCGGTAGCCGCGCGTACGGGCCGTCAAGACCCGCCGTCCCACGGGCCGTGGGGGGGGGGAGGCCCCCACCCCGAGGGGGACCACAACCCGCGGCCCCGCCCCCCCGCACCCCGCGACAAACAAAAACAAACAAACCACCCAGACACACCCCC
>NZ_JBHUUW010000032.1:66022-84653 GCF_042670825.1 Streptomyces sp. NPDC057137
AGGGGGGGGGGGTGCGTTTCGGGCTTGTTGGGGCCGAAACCCCCCGCCCTCCCCGGGGCGTTTCGTCCGCTTCGCCGAACGCGCTTCCTACCACGAACGGCAGGACACCGGCAGCGACTACCGCGTCATCTCAAACAGCTTCCCAACGTGCCTAGCACCACGGCGGGATGACCCCATTCGCGTTCTCCACCCAGCGGGCGGACACGTAGCCGCTGCCGTCCTTCAGCAGGTACCAGCGGGGGTTGCCTTCCACGACCTCTCCGTTGACCTTGCAGTCCAGGTTGATGATGGTGCCGTACGGGATGGAGCGGACGGGCTTGCTGCTCGTGTTCGGGTGCTTGCGCACGTTGAGCGACGGCTTGGCGATGACACGGCCCTTGGGGACGACGACTGCGGGAGCCTGGACGCCCTCAGCAGTGACGAAGGGCGCCGGGCCTGCCGGGTGGCCTGCGGCCACGGCGGGAACGGCCAGCGCCGTCCCGGCCAGTACAACCCCGGCGAGCAGGGAGGTGATCCGGTACCCGGTGTGCGGTGCGCGCATGATGGGTTCCTTCTTGTCGATGAGCCCCCGGGACCTCCCCGGCTGCAACACCTTCATGGCACGGACGAGGCACGGCGGGGCGCCATCCCCGTGCAGGACACGCCATTCCCACCCGAACGGCGGCACCAGCAAGGCGCCGACCGGTCGATTCTGGTACGCGTGCGCGTGGAGCCCGGCGACGAATACGTGGGCCTTGCCACGCCCGGTTCCTCGGTAGGCCGGTCGGGCCTCCGAGCCGGGGGCGGCTCCGGCGCCACCGAAGGCACCAAGGCGGCGGTTGCATCCTCGATCTGGCGATCGAACTCTCACGGGGGCGCACGTCAGGCACGATCAAGCGCGCGGTCCGGCAGTGTCGGCCGAGGCCTCACCGAGTCACTGACCTGCACATTTACCACCCCACCCTCACTGCGGCACCACCAACGCCACAGAGTGGTGCCATAAACGGCTCCCAATGGTGCCACCTATGTGCCATGATGGCGGCGTGGTCAGCGCACCCGGCCTCGCAGGCCGACGGGTGCGAGTTTCTCGGAGTGAGCAATCAGGGGGTCGGATCATGGAGACAACACAGAGCCAGCGGCAGGCGGCACCCGGCGCCTTCACAGCCTTCGCCCGCTTCGTGCTCTGCGGCGGCGGGGTGGGAATCGCCTCCAGCTTCGCCGTGGCGGCCCTCGCCTCCTGGATCCCCTGGATCCTGGCCAACGCCATGATCACCGCGGTCTCCACGCTCCTCGCCACCGAGCTGCACGCCCGCTTCACCTTCGGTGCGGGCGGGCGCGCGACCTGGCGTCAGCATGCGCAGTCGGCCGGGTCTGCCGCCGCCGCGTACGCGGTGACTTGCGTGGCGATGTTTGTCCTGCAGCAACTGGTGGCGGCGCCCGGTGCGATGCTTGAGCAGGTCGTCTACCTCTCAGCCTCCGCACTCGCCGGTGTCGCGCGGTTCGCGGTGCTGCGCCTCGTCGTCTTCGCGCGAAACCGCTCGCAGGCCGTGACGCCCGCCCGCACCGCCCCTCCCGTGCACTCGACCGCGGCCCCCGTCTCGGCCTCGGCCGACCCCTCGGTACTCTGCTACGCCGCCTGAGGGTTGTCCCCGTAACAGCTGGCCGCAGCTGAGATTCTGCGGGTAGTGGCGGCTGCGGCCAGGCAGAGGGTCGGTGACGCGGATGTGGATCACCTCACGGCTCGAACGATCTCGCGGAGCGTCCGTCGCACGCCAAAAGCTCGGTCCCGACGGCGTCGAAGTACAGGGTGAAGAACGAGAGCCGGTCTGCCGCGTCGATGGTCCCGGTACGCAGGTGCTCGCCGCGGTGCCGCGCGAGGATCTCAACGGTCTCGTCGAGGCCGAGGGTCTTCGGCAGACCGCGCCTCAACGACCCTCTCAGCCTCGTCGCGACGATGCCAGGGACCATCCAGTGGGGCACCAACCTGTCCGAGACCTGTACCTCGCCGCCGGCGGCGATGGCGTCTCGTGCTGCCTTGCACGCGCTCGTCCGGTCTGTGAGCATCGCGGCGACATCGGGCTGACTTGGGTGCTCGTCCTCGACGGCCACGCACTGACTGTAGAGATTGAATGTGGGCGTTGCTACAGGATTCGGAGTGCCCTGCGCGGGGCGGGAGACAGAGAAGGAAGCATTCGCGATGGTGACCGCGCTGCGCCGCGAAGGTGCGGATCCGGGCACGGCTCCGGCCGGGGCGTCTACCGCCGGGTCGTGGAAGGAGCGCTCGCGCTGCTGCTCCGGTTCCGCCGCCCGCGCACCCACTGGGAGATCCGCGACGACATCCACCACGCGTTCGTCACCCTCGGCTGCGCCGTCATCTGCCGGCGACAACTGCGCACCGCACTTTGTCGGGAGCAAGGGCAGGGCGGTGCACCCCAGGAGATGGCCTGCTCGATGTGCCAGAACGCACCCGTAGCGGCGGGCCCGCGCAGCCTCACATCCGGGCTCTCAGCACGTCGACCTCACAGCCCGCCGCGAACGGGTCGAACCCGTGCTCGACCAGCCAGCGAACCCCCAGCAGGCTTCGCACCGACCACCACGCGCGGATCACGTCGAGGTCGACGTCGGTGCCATAGCCGGCGACGACGTCAGCGAGGTGTTCCTCGTGTCCGAGCGTCACGGTGGCGAGGTCGAACAGGGCGTCACCCGGGCCCCCTTCGGACCAGTCGATGATGCCCGTGATCTCGTCACCGTCGACGAAGACGTGATCGAGCTGCAGGTCGCCGTGCGTGAACACCGGAGTCCACGGCCGGAGCGCGGCCTCGGCGACCTGGCGGTTGCGGGTGACCAGGTCGGCGGGCAGGACGCCGTTCGTCACGAGCAGCTCACACTCGCCGTCGAGTTCCGCCGCCAACTCGTCGGGACCCTGGCGGCGCCGGCCGGGCCAGGGCGGCAACGGCGCCTCGTGCAACTTCCGGATGACGGCACCCGCAGCGGCCCACGCCGCCGGGGACGCGGTCGACGGCTCGCCGAGACGGCCGAGTGCCGTCCCCGGGACCGCGGCGATCGCGAGCACGGACGGCTTGCGCCACAGAACCTCCGGGGTCGGGACCGGCGCCAGGGCCATCGCCTCGACCTCGACGTCGATACGCGCCTGATCGGCGTCCACCTTCAGGAACACATCGCCGACGCGCAGGGTCGCGCGCTCGGAATGGGCGACGACAACTTTGACCTCATCCATGGGCGATCAGTATCCCGGGGACGACCGGCCGCGTCGCCGGATTTATCGCGTGCGACAGCGCGGCTGACCGCGTCCTGCTACCCGGCGACCTCGTGCACGACACCGACTGCTGAACACGTCAAGCCCACCACTTTTGTTAGCAGTCCTTAGCACGTGTTATTGATCCCCCTGTGCCCTCCGACCGCCCTGGCGAGGGGCGCGACGCGGCGTGATCACTTCGGCTGGCGGCCGGTTCACGGGCGGGGCAACCCCTGCGCCGGGGACGGCCCTCGGTGGTCCCAGCAACACCCCCAAACGCACTGTCTGGCCGCACTGTTCTGTCGCCCCGTGTCCGCCAGAGTCGTGGAGGTCGGCGGACACGGCCGACGGATTCACCAGCAGGAGGGGAAACAGCATGTCCGGAGCAGCAGTTGGGGCACATCGCGGCGTGGCCCGACGAGGGTTCCTCGCCGGGGCCGCCGCCGTGACGGGTACGGCGCTGACGAGCACGGCGGCCGCCGGCACGGCACGCGCGGCCGGGACGAGGGCCGGAAACGGCTCCGACACCGGCCCGTTGGCGTTCACCCACGTCACCGTGATCGACGGATCGGGCGCAGCTCCGGCCATCGACATGACGGTCGTCGTCGAGGGGGGCCGCATCACCGGAATCGCCCCGAGCGCACTCATCCGGCTCCGCCCGGGCACCCGTACGGTCGACCTGACCGGCAAGTACCTGCTCCCGGGACTGATCGAGGCGCACACCCACAGCGACGGCCCGGAGACCGTGGTCCCGGCGCTGTACGCCCTCACCGGCGTCACCACGGTCCGGGAGATGCGGGGCCAGCCGGTCCACCACGAGTGGCGCGAGAAGATCCGCAGCGGTGCGCTGCTCGGCCCCCGCTGGGTGGTCGGCAGCGCCATCGTCGACGGCTCGCCCTCACTGTGGGCGGCCGACGTGGGGCCAACCATCGAGGTGCGCGACGCGGCCGAGGCCCGGCGCGCCGTACGGCAGGTCAAGCGCGAGGGCGCGGACTTCGTCAAGGTGTACTCCCGCCTGTCCCGCGAGTCCTACTTCGCCATCGCGGACGAGGCACGGCGCCAGGGCATCCCCCACCTCGGGCACTGCCCGGACACCGTACGGATCGCGGAGGCGAGCGCCACCGGCCACCGCACCATCGAGCACTTGCACGCGCTGCTCCTGGCGACCTCACGGCACGAGAAGGAGATACGGCGCCGCCTGGCCGCCGTACGGATCGACCCGCGCGACCCCAGCAGCCTGTCCCGCTACCACAGTTGGTTCCAGCAGGTGCATCCCCTCGAATGGCGGGCGGTGCAGGGCTACGACCGGGACCGGGCGGACTCCCTCTTCCGGAGCCTGGCGGCCGACGGGACCGCCGTCGTCCCCACACTCAGCGTGCACCGCACGCTGGAGCTGCCCGACGACGTTCCGTCCCGGGCCGAGGAGTGGAAGTACCTGCCCGCCTGGCAGGTGGAGAGCTGGCCGGACCAGCTGGCTGCCCTGACCGGTGGGCGCACCCCCGAGCAGGACCGGCAGATCCGCCGGATCTTCGCGCACCGGCTCCGGCTGGTGAGGGAGTTGCACGGCGCGGGTGTGCCGCTGGCGGCGGGCACCGACACCGGCACGGGGTACCTCGTCCCGGGATTCGCCCTCCACGACGAGCTGGCGCTGCTCGTGGCGGCCGGCCTCACCCCGGCCGAGGCCCTGCGCGCGGCCACGCGGGACGCGGCCCGCACCCTCGGCCTGCCGGCCGTCGGCACCGTGGCCCGCGGACAGGCCGCCGATCTGCTCGTCCTCGACGCCGACCCGCTGCGTGACATCCGCAACACCCGCCGCATCCACGGCGTGGTCGTCGACGGCAGGTGGATCCCGCCGGAGGAACGCCGCCGGCTGCTCGCGGCGGTGGAAAAGGCCGCCGCACAGACCCAGCCGCCCCAGGAGGGGGCGACCATGACGGGCTGCGGCTGCGGCGGACACCCCTGACCGCCCTCCGGAAGCGGCCTCGCCGGCGAGTTGAGCCGGCCGCACGTTCAGAGACGCGCTGCTGCGGCGCCTGTCCTTCGACGCCCATTCGCCGGCCCGCGAGGCGGGCGATCCGGAGGCCTCGGGCAACATGCGAGTGGGGCGGACCCGGAAGGCCGATGAAGCCGATGAATCGAATGGATCGAATGGATCAGAGACGATGGGGCGACCGTCACAGCAGGTCGCGCGGAACCGTCTCGTTCCAGGTGCGGGAGAAAACCCGCCTCTCGCCCTCGTACCCGTCCAGCGTGGCGTCGACGAAGAACTGCTCCTCGTCGGAGCGCAGCACGGTGCGGGTCTCCACCCGTACGTCCCAATCGGCCCGTCGGAAGCGCATCGTCCAGGTGGATTCGCCGCTGACCGAGCCGAAATCCTCGGCGACCGAGGTGTAGTACTCGCAGGCACGGCGGCCGACGTCCAGACCGATGTCCTCGAACCGGACCATGCCCCCGTCCTTCACGATCTTCAACTCGGCGTTGTAGTCGACCAGATCCCGCTTCACCTCCCAGCGCTGTTCCGTCTCAGTGAGCTGGGTGGTGGTGAGGGGCGGTGTGCCCTCGGGCTCGTCGAACGGGCTCCGGGCAAGGCCGTCAGGAGCGGTGGTCGGCCGTACCGGCAGCGTCAGGGTGCTCGCCCCCTCGTACACGCTCAGGAGCACCGGCCGGGGCGGTGGCCAGGCGAGTGGCCAGTACGACGTGGACAGCGACAGCCGGATGCGGTGACCGGGCGGGAAGGACTGGGCGACGCCGTTGAGGTGCACGGTGGCGCGGTAGCGGCGGCCCGGTTCCAGAGCCTCGGGAGCGTCCGGGTCGAGGCGGGTGAGATTCAGTACGCCGTACGAGACGCGGGTGGCGCTGCCGTCAGGGGTCACGTCCGACAGACGGGCGGCGACCGTGGCGACCGGCTCGTTGACGGACAGCTCCAGCTCGACGGTGGCCGAGCCGAGGATCTCCACCGTCTCGGTGAGCTGTTCGCTGTCGAAGACCAGGGACCCGCCGTCCTCCTCCCGTTGGTCGTACGGAAGGTCGGGGGGCGCGTTGTAGGAGGCCCACTTACCGGCGAACTGGCCGACGGACAGCGGTGATTGCACCGTCATGGCCTCCGCCTCCGCCTTCGCCCCCACCTCAGTCTCACGCCCTGCGGCCCCGGATACGGAGGCGGCCGACGAGGCGACGGGAAGGCCGATCCGGTGGCGGCTGAGTGGGCGCGTGACCGGCTCGATGTTCGGGGACGGCCAACTCGGCTCGGCCACCCAGCGGCCCGGCCGCTCCTCGTACGACGTGGAGGGCGGCACACTCTCCTGCATCCATGTCCGGAGCATGGGGCCGTCCATGACGCCGTTGTCCTCGCCCTTGAGCCAGTGGTCCCACCAGCGCACGACCTCCTGGAGGTAGCCGATGGCGGGGCCGGGCTCGCCGAGGTGCGGGAACTTGTGCGACCAGGGGCCGATCAGGCCCCTGCGTGGCACATCGAGATTCCCCAGCAGCCGGGTCACCGCGTTCGAGTACCCGTCGGCCCACCCGCTGGAGGCGAGCACCGGGCAGCGTACGGCCTGGTAGTCCTCACAGACCGAGGCGTGCCGCCAGTACTCGTCCCTGCGCTGGTGCCGCAGCCACTCCAGGACCCACGGGCGGGTGTTCTCCAGCCGCTCGTGCCACATGTCGCGCCAGCGCTCGCCGACGACCGCCGGATCGGGCGGACAGGTGGCGTAGGCGAACATGGTGCCCGCCTCGGCCAGATTGTCCGACAGCATGGCGCCACCCATGTAGTGCATGTCGTCGGCGTACCGGTCGTCGGTGAAGGAGGCGATGACGATGGCGCGCAGGCTCGGCGGCTGCCGGGCGGCGACCTGGAGCGCGGCGAAGGCGCCCCACGACAGGCCCATCATGCCGGTGGAGCCGTCGCACCACGGCTGTTCGGCGACCCAGGCGAGTACTTCCTCGGCGTCGCTCTGCTCCTGTTCCAGGTACTCGTCCCGCAGCACACCCTCCGAGTCGCCCGTGCCGCGCAGGTCAACACGGACGCAGGCGTAGCCGTGGCCGGCGATGTACGGGTGGTGCATCGAGTCGCGTACCGAGGTGAGGTCGCGCTTGCGGTACGGGATGTACTCGACCACCGCGGGCACCGGCTCGGCGTCCGACGAGACGGGGCGCCAGACGCGGGCCGACAGGCGGACTCCGTCGGACATGGGGATCTCGACGTGCGGTTCTTCCTTCGTCGCCGCGGGGAGATTGGTCACGTGACGCATAGGGCCGGTCGCTCCTTACTTCGCACGGTGGATTCCGTCAGGCATCGCGCCGGACATCGCATCGGATTCCGTCGGACATCGGGCCGGACATCGCGTCAGGCGTTCTTCTCCTGCCGCCCTCCGGGCGTCGTACGGTCGAAGACGAGACCCAGCGCGGCCACGCAGCGGTCGAACTTCTCCCGCAGGTCCTGCTCGCTGTCCCCGCCGGTGAAGATGTGGGCGATCTCGTAGCTGTAGCTGTCCTGGCCGGGCGCGGCGGACAGCCGCTGGCCCTCGTCGGGCACCATGTCGATCCGTACGCCGGGTATCTCGCGCTCGACGCGGACGATGTCCTCCGGCGTCGGCACGTCGTGCACGGCGCCGTCGGCGAACCAGCGGTAGTACCACTTCGCCGCCACCGCGTACGTTCCGCCCCGGTACGGGAGAGCGGGGTCCTCGCCCAGGGCGAGGCGGACCATGCAGTGGTGGTTGGGAACGCCGTCCACGTAGTGGAACATCTCGGCGTGCGACTGCGAGTGCCGCGGGTTGATCTCCAGCAGGTTGATCTCGTCCTCCTGCGGGTCGTAGAAGAACTCGACGCTGAAGGTCGCCCCGTCCATGCCTATCTGCCCGATCACACGCTTCGTGACGTCGCGCAACTGACGCAGGACGGGCTCGGGAAGCGTGGAGGGGTACTGGTGCCGCAGGAAGCTTGACGAGTCGGGGTAGTTGATGGAGTCCAGCACGCCGTAGATGGTGACCTCGCCACCGGAGGCGTAGCCCTCCACCGCGACTTGGATGCCGGACATGGCCTCCTCGGCCAGACAGACCTGACCGCCGACTCCGGCCATCTCCGGAGGCAGGTCGAGCCGCGCGAGGATGTCCTCGAAGGGGCGTCCGACACGGGCGATGCCTTCCTTTATGTCGGCGACAGCGGCGTCGAACTCGGCCCGGTCCTTGACGCCGAACGCCAGTTCCGACGAGTACGACAGCGCGGGCTTGAGCCACATCGGGAAGTTCACGCCCTCGGGCGGGCCGGGGGTGTCAGCGGTGAGGTCGACCATTCCGAAGGCCGGATGCCGGTCGGTCACCTTCCGCTGCTCCAGCCGGCTCCAGTACTTGTGCTCGCACTTGACGACCGACTCCAGGCTGGTGCTGCGCGTGCCGTAACGCTCACTCAGGATCGGTACGAGTGTGCTCACCGGGAAGTCCCAGTAGCCGACGATCGCGTCGATATCGCCGTCGAAAGCGTCCAGCACCCGCCTGGCCTTCTTCTCCAGGTCGTCCACCGACACCTCACCGACCTGGAGTTCTTCGAGGGACAGCAGCTGATGGAAGCGCACCGACCGCGCGTCGGGCACCTCACGCAGCATCGGCAGATTGGCCTGCTCCAGGCCCATCACGAATATGTTCTTCTCCTGCACGGGTCCTCTTCCATCGGTTGCGGGGTGCACTCCGTGTACCCACGTGCCGACGCTCAACCAGAGGTGCCCCACAGACCCTCCGTGCTCACGCGACGGGCTTCCCGACGAGGCGAGTTGGGAATCATCGGAACGTGACCGGCTCCGAAGACCAACCTCTCCTGACCGATGACCGTGGCAATACCCTGCTCTCCTTCACCCGGGGAGACGAGGCGACGCCGCCGACGGACGCGCCACTGCCGGCGGCACTGGTCGCTCTTTGGCGAGCCGGCCGGGTCCTCATGGTCTTCGATCAGTACCGCCGGTCCTGGGAACTTCCCGGCGGGCGTATCGAGCAGGGTGAATCGCCGCGTCAGGCGGCCGTGCGTGAGCTGTTGGAGGAGAGCGGGCAGGAGCCTGACGAACCGTTACGGTTCGTCGGCTATGCGGGATGTGTACTGGCACCCGACCAACGAGCCGAATATCTGGCGGTGTTCGCGGGTCACTGTGCCGAGGCCCGCGACTTCCGGGCCAACGAGGAGACCACAGCCATTCGCTGGTGGGATCTTCTGGAAGTTCTTCCGGGACATGTGCAGCTCCTGGACGCCTATCTCGCCGAGCTCACGCGCCGGCCCGGCGGACCCGCGTCACCCTAGTCACCCGCGCCACACGCACCGTTGCGGCGCTCGTCGACGCGGTGATGGATCGCGAGGCCGAGTTCGGCGATGCGGCGGAGCCCTGGTTGTCGAACCAAGCCTCGAAGGTGTCGGCACCGTCAGCAGGGAAGGACCGCGTGGATGGTTTTCCCGGGGCCGGGGCCCGGGGTGATGGTCACGTTCCTGGCGAGGCGCCGGATCATGTGCCAGCCGAAGCCTCCGGTGCCGCCGTCGAGGTCCGGGGCCCGCTCGCGCGGAGGGAGTGGGCTGGGGTCGCTGACGGCGATGTGTACGGCGCCCGGGTCGGCGGTGAGTTCCAGGGTGTAGTGGCCCCCGCCGTGGCGCAGTGCGTTGGTGGCGAGTTCGGACACCACGAGGGCCAGGGTGTCGGCGCTGGTGGTGTCCGGGGCGGGACGGAGGCCGTTGGCGAAGGCCCGAGCCACATCGCGGGCCCGGGAGATACCGGCTGGGCTGTCGTCCGCGATCACGAGACTCGCCGGAGTCGCCGTTGCGGCCGTGGTGCCGTTCATGCGCTTCACCCACCTGTTTCCGGTTGCTGCGCTGAAGTGGGCTTGTTCCCGGTCCATCAGCCTTCACACACCCGGCGAGGAAGCTTTCCGGTGCATTCGGGTGACAGGACATGACTCCCCGTTGTCACAGAAAATCTGTCGTGGCGGGAGTAGACATCTGGCTTCCCGCAGGGCTAACGTTCTTCTCGTAGCCAGACAGCGAAAAGGGCACGGCAGAGATGAACTGCCGTGCATGCAGGTCAAGCAGGTTGTGGAACGGCAGTGGAGTGGCGGGGCCAGAATCGGTGGGTCCCACTACTGACTGCCGGGCCGTGCGGCCCCAGGGGCCGCAAGCAGTCCCGCAGGAACCAGCAGTACGACCCGAAGGAAGTGAGGAGTAGACACCGTCAGGATCGCCCGGGCGAGCAGCACGGCGCTCGGGTACCGCAGGCCCCAGAACGGAAGGTGGTCCCCGGTCACGCATAGGCGATCCCCGCAGCCCCGCCAAATCCCCCGGGCGGCAAGCGGAAAACGAAAGCCGACGCTCACAGTCGGCAGATGGTGTTGAAACCCCGGGCCCGGGTGCCGTTACGGCACCCGGGCCCCTCGACGCGTCCAGGAAAAAGAGGTGCTATGCCCCCTGAGAAACCCCACCCCACCAACAACCTCGATGACGACGACTACCCCGCCTACACCATGGGCCGCGCCGCCGACATGCTCGGCACCACCCCCGCCTTCCTCCGCGCCCTCGGTGAGAACCGGCTCATCACCCCACTGCGCTCGGACGGCGGCCACCGCCGCTACTCCCGCTATCAGTTGCGCATCGCCGCCCGCGCCCGCGAACTCGTCGACAGCGGCACCCAGATCGAAGCGGCCTGCCGCATCATCATCCTCGAGGACCAACTCGAAGAAGCCCTGCGCATCAACGAACAGCAGCGCAAGCACGCTCAGTAGCGTTCCCCGCTAGGACTCCTCCGCCGTCGTCCAGGGCTGCTCCGCCCAGATGGTCTTGCCCGCCGAGGATCGGCGGGTGCCCCACTTGTGGGTGATCTGGGAGACGATGAAGAGACCACGGCCGCCCTCGTCGGTCACTCTGGCGTGCCGGAGGTCGGGTGTCACGGGGCTGGAGTCCGCCACCTCGACGGTCAGGGACTGGTCGAGGATGAGACGCAGCGTGATGGGCGGTGTGCCGTAGCGCACGGCGTTGGTGACCAGTTCGCTCACCAGCAGGCCGGCGGAGTCGACGCTGTCCTCGGAGACGGGGTGGGAGAGACCGTTCAGCCAGTGCCGGGTCAGTCGGCGGGCCTCCGAGGCGGCCCGGTCCTCCGCGGGAAGATCCCACACCGCGGTCGTGTCGGCCGACAGCTCGTGGGTGCGGGCCAGCAGCGCGGTGCCGGTGTGGCGGGGGCTGGCCGCCAGTCGGGTGAACAGACCGTCCGCCAGGTCCTGCGCCGAGTCGTAGACGGCGAGGAGCCGGTTGATGACTTCCGTACTGAGCGCCTGGTCCATGTCGTCACCGGCGAGGATGAGGGTGGTCCCGCTCTCCAGGGTCCGGCCGGCCATCGCGAACGGCGCGGTGTCGGGCGCGCCCAGGCGGGGGCCGACGGGCGCGTCGATCCGGTCCATCCGGCCGTCCGGGCCGATCACCCGTGGCCCGCGCTGTCCGGCGCACGCGACCAGGCAGGCTTTCGTCACCGGATCGTAGAGGGCGAAGGTGCAACTGGCGGTCAGGGCGGGGGCGTTGGGATCCATGGTGGTCCGGTCCTCCGACAGCCGGGTCACGGCGTCGCCGAGCCGCGCGAGCAGTTCGTCCGGCTGGAGTTCAAGGTCGGCCAGGGCGCGCAGCGCGGTGCGCAGATGCCCCATGGTGGCGAGGGCGTGCGGTCCGGCGCCGTCGACCTCGCCCACGGCCAGCGCGCACCGGGCCCCTGACAGCGGCGTGACGTCGAACCACGTGCGGCTCTCCGAGCTGGGAGACAGCGCGACGTACGCGGTGTCGATGCCCAGTTGGGGGGTGGGCCGCTTGGGAAGGAGTTTGCGGTGCACCGTGGAGGCCAGGGCGCGGTCGTGGGCGGCGCGCCGGGCGTTGTCCAGACAGAGGGCCGCGTGTGTGGCGGCGTCCTCCATGGCGGGCAGGTCGGCCTTGGTGAAGTGCTCGGAGTCACCGCACCGCAGGAGGCGTACAAGCCCCAGCACCCGGCCCCGGACGGTGAGCGGAGCCACGATCATGGTGTGGGCGCCCGCCTGTCCCAGTGCGGTGGCTCTCGACGGGGAGTCGGTGAGGCCGTCGCCGTCGGCGTCCGCCTGTACGAGCACCGGTCGTTGCTCGCGCAGTGCCCTGTTGAACGCGGGTTCCTCGCCGACCGGGCTGACCTCACCGACGCCCTCGTCGGGGTCGGCCGGCCCGCTCGTACGGAACGCCGCACGCCGGAGCAGCAGCTTCTCGGTCTCCACGGGCCGCAGCGGCGGATAGTCGCCGCCGGCGACCTGCTCGGTGAGGGCGACGAGAGCGACGTCGGCGAAGCCTGGAACCAGCGCGTCGGCGAAGTCCTGGCAGTTCTCCATCACCTGGAGGGAGCGGCCCACGAGTTCGCGGACGCGCGCGACGGCGGCGGCCCGCTCGCGGCCGCGTTCCCGGCGGGACACATCCAGCAGGGTCAGCGCCAGTCCGATCGGCTCCCCCTCCGGTTGGCGCAGCCGGAAGGCGGAGACGGAGTAGTACTGCCGCCGGCGGGGTCCGACCGTGGTGAAAGCCGTGACCAACCGCGAGAACTCCGGTGTCCCGTTCTCCAGCACCTCGCGGGCGGCCGCGAGGTCCCGTGCCGGGTTCTCCAGGTCGTACGCCTCGTCCAGGCGCTTACCGAGGAGCTCGTCGGGCGAGCGGCCGTACATCGCCCTGGCCGCCGTACTGACCCGCACCAGCCGCAGGTCCCGGTCGAGGACTATCAGGCCCAGCTGCGATTCGGCGAACAGCGCTCGTACCAGCGCGCCCTCCATGTCGGGCTCCGCACCGTCGGCGTCGGACGCGTAGACCTCCCACCCCTCGGCACCCGGCCGGGGTACCGCGCGCAGCGAGACACCGGATCCGGCGACGGCCTCAGCGGCCCCACGGCTGAGCACACCTTCCGCCGGACGGCCGAACAGGCGGGCGGCGGCATCGCTCCATGACATCACCCGTCCGGCGTCGTCCACGGTGAACAGCGGCTCCAGCGTCCGTCCCATCGATGCCTGCCGATCTCGCGTCCGACCGTGTCCGGCTGCCACGCCGGGGCTTGTCCGTCGCTTCACATCATCGCCGCGAACGGGTCGTCCGTCCTGTTCGGCGGCCCCGTCCGGTGGGGCCGGCCGGTGCTCAGCCGGTGCTCACTCGAAGAACTTGAGGCTGTAGCCGACGGTGCTGGTCGCGCCGGGGACGTTCGCCCGGCGGTACGTCGTGTTGCCCCACCAGACGGCGGTGCCCGTGTACCAGTAGCGGTTGGACCACGAGTACGGCGTGCCCTTGGCCACCGCGTGGAACATGGTCGGGAACCGGTTGCCGGACGGCGGGCCGGCGGCGACGTCGCCGCGTGGCAGGACGAACGTGTGGTGGCCGGGACCGTCGACATTCAGTGTCGGGTCCCAGCCCGACATCATGGTCGCGGCGTGCGAGCCGAACAGACAGCCGTTGCTCTTGTACCAGTCCCACACGTACGTCGGGTCGCCACCGGCCCTCAGCCGCAGGTCGGCGATGCAGTACTGGTCGCTCCAACTGCCGTTCGCGGAGTACACGATGTGCAGCTGCCCGCTGGGGTCGACGATCGGCTGGGGTGCCTCGTTGATGTATGGGTTGCCCACGACCCGTTCCCACGGCTCGCGCGGCTGCGATACGACGTAACGGCCGCCGGTGGTCGTGGTGGGGCTGCTCATCCGGGCGATGTAGAGGTTCTGCTCGACGTTGGTGTCACCGGCCCAGCCTGACCACACGAACCAGCGCTGGCCGCCGAAGGTGAACGGCACCCCGTCGATCGCCCACTTGTCGTCGGGAAGGGCGACCTTGGTGGCGGCGGAATAGCCGGTGTCCGGGCTGGCCGAGCTGATGTGGTACGTCCGGTGGGCCGCACCGGTGCCGGCGGCGAAGTAGATGCGGTACTGACCGTCGTGGTGCACGATCTCCGGGGCCCAGACCTCGCCGAGGTTGCCGGTGTCCTGCCACACCTGGTGCTTGGGCGCGGTGGCGACGTCCTCCAGGGTGGAAGCCGACCGCACCGCGATGCCGCCGTCCACGGACTTGGCGGAGACGTAGAGGTCGCCGACCTTGATGACGCTCGGGTCGGCGCCGCCGACGAGGGGGCGGCCGAGCGTGGACGGCTGGTCGTCCGTCACCGCGGTGGCGGCTTCCGCGGGTCCGGCGGTGGTCACCTGCCCGAAGACAAGTGTGCCGACGAGTCCGAGGGAAACCAGGCCGGCGAGCCATCGCGCAGGGGACATCAGGTTCCTCCTGGTCATGTCCACGACAGAGAGCGCTCTCAATAGTCGCCACGCGGTGAGCGGCCGTCAATAGACGAGTGACCGTGGCACCTTCGTCGGGGTCACTCGACCAGGCGCAGCCGGGCCGCCGCGAGTGCCGCGTGGCCGGCCGGTGCCGGGTGGACGCCGTCCGCGGACCGGTACTCCGGCCCGGTCGTCGCGGCGAGCCGATGCGGGACGGACGAGGCGTCGCGGCCGACCAGCGGGTGTTCGCCGCCGAGGTCGTAGCGGTTCGAGGAGCCCGACGTTCTCTTGTAGACGTACGTCGTTCCGTCCGGCGTTCCGAGCACGTCGCGTACGAGTTTCTTGATCGCCTGGGCCTGTGGGCCCGGCTTCATGACCGCCGTCTGGGCGCGTGTCCAGTCGAGTGTCTGTGCGCCGATCGGACGGCGCTCGCGGGTGTACGTGTCGAGAAGCCCGTCCGGCGCGTGCCTGTGCACGGGCGCCGCGAGTTTCCAACCCACGTTGATGGCATCGCCGACACCGGTGTTGAGTCCCTGCGCCCCAAGGGGAGAGTGGAGTCGGTTGCCGCGACCGGTCGAACGCGCCGCCGTCGAAGTCCATCATGCCGATGTGCCCTGGCGTGGGCATCTGGAGGTACATGCCGGTCGGCGTCAGATTGAAGCCGGGGCTCGGTTTCTCCGGATCGGCGATGGTGGCGAGCGTGGTGTAGCCGGTGAACTGCGGCTCGGTGCCGACGAAGTCGAAGCCCGGGCGCCGAAGAGGCGCTGGGGCGGGCCGATCCGGCGCTGCTGCACAGCGCGGCACCTTCCGAGTTGGGTGGCGCTCGGGCGCGGGGGGCGTAGAGCTGCGGCGTTGAGCACCGCGTGCCAGTCGGCGGAGATCGTGGGCGGGGTGCCGTCGCCAAGGCCGATCAGAACGTGCGCATGAGACCCCAGGGGCCGCGATCCCGCGTCACGGCAACGAGCGTGTAAGCCAGACCACTTCACCGCTGTCGTCCGTGGAAACGTGATCCCGCTCGAACCCGAGCTTCTCGAGGACACGCAACGACGGTGCGTTCCACGCGCCCACGGTCGACCAGAGCCGTTTCCGCCCGGTCGCGACAGCGGCGTCGAGCACCCCGCCGGCCGCCTCGGTGGCGTAGCCACGCCCATGCACGCGCTGGAACAACTCGTACGCGATCTCAGGCTCCTCCAGGGTGGAGCGGCCGATGATCAACCCGCAGTAGCCGATGAAGTCGCCCTCCTCACGGCGCTGAATGGGCAGCAGGGCGATTCCCGTTTCCGCCGTCGCGGCGAGCAGCTTCACGATGGACGTCCGGGCGTACTCGGCCGTGGGCGTCCCGTTGCCGCGTTCGGAGAGGAGGGCACTGAACTCGGCGGCGTCCGACTCGGCCCACGGCCGTAGTGTCAGCCGCTCGGTCTCAAGGTGGTACGACATCGTCTCGTACGTAGGCATACCTCTACTCTGCCGCACGGGTCACCACGAACCGCACATGGAGTACCGCGCCGTGTTCGGGACACCCCGAGCCTCTCACGTGGGTCTCGCCCGTCCTACACCGGCGAAGTACCGTGTGCGCATGGCTTCAACAGGCCGAAGACGGGGGGCGCAACGATGACGAACGGGGTTCGCGCACAGCAACGGGAGCAGACACGGCACACGTTGCTGCGGGAGAGCCGACGGCTCTTCTCGAAGCTGGGTTACGCCGCCGTGGGTCTGTCGGAGATCGTCGGGGCCGCCGGGGTGACCAAAGGCGCGCTGTACCACCACTTCGCCAGCAAGGCCGAACTGTTCCGGGCCGTACTGGAGCAGGTGCAGCAGGAGGTCGCCACGCTCGTCGCGGCGGAGGCGGATGTCCAGGACGACGCCTGGGACCAGTTCACCCACGGCTGCCAGGCGTTCCTAAGCGCGTCCACCGACCCCGCGATCCAGCGCATCATGCTCGTCGACGGGCCGGCGGTGCTCGGGTGGCGGGACTGGCGAGCGATGAACGAGGCCACCTCCGGCCGGCACCTGGCCCAGGCTCTCACCGTCCTGATCCACGAGGGCACCATCCCCGCACAGCCGGTCACGCCGCTCGCCCATCTGCTGTCGGGGGCCATGAACGAGGCGGCGTTATGGCTGGCGACGTCGGACGACTCCACCGATCTCGATGACGCCCGGCAGGCGTTGGCGCGGATGCTGGAGGCGCTGCGGGCGAAGTGAGCGCGGGCCGGTCCGCAGCCGTGACGAGGTAGTGGCCGTGCACAAAGCGACTTCCGCTTGGTCAGGCCAGTGCCGGTGCGACGACATCGATCCGGACCCCGTTGGGGTCGGTGATGACGAGGTGTCTCCGGTCCGGGCGCGCTGTCGCCCCGAGTGCGGCGATCCGGTCCCACTCCTCCGACGTGTCGTCCACCGCGAGGGTGAGCCGCACCGCGCGCACCGGCCGGAGCAGCGCCTCCGGCAGTGCCGGGTGGGAGTGGTCGAGCAGGGCCAGCTCGTGCTGTCGCCCGTCGGGCCGGCTGAGACCGGCGTACCACTGGGTCGTGAACGTGGCGGTGAAGCCGAACAGTCTGTTGTAGAAGCCGCGGGACTCCCCCAGCCGCGAGGTGCAGATCACCGGACAGAAGCTGGTCAGCATAGGGCGCCATCTCCACTCACGTACCGACGGTATGCGAATCGAACCTAATTGCATACCGTTGGCATGTCAACTTTGGCCCTTCTCCTCCAACGAGCCGACGCCGCCCAGGACATGGGCGTACGCCGACCAGTTCAGCTCGTCCGGTCCGATGGGCACCCGCACCCACCGTGGGACCGCCAGCGCCGCGGCGTACGTGCGGTCCTGCGGGCCGCAGGACAGGTTGACGACGCTCCAGCCGACAGGCCGCCCCTCTCCCCCCGCTCCCAGGTAGTCCCGGTCCAGTCCCCGGCTGAGCCCCGTCCCCAACGCTTTGAGGTACGCCTCCTTGCGCGTCCACAACCGGCAGAATTCCAGGGGTCGTTCGGCCCGGGGAACCCGGAGCAGTTCCGCACGCTCGCGCGGATGCAGCCGCGCCAGGCACAGTTCGACCGTCCGACGGTCGGGCAGTCGCTCCACGTCGACCCCGACGAGCACGTCGGCGACCCCGACGAGCGTGCTGCCGGCGCAGTGGGAGAGGGAGAAGTGCAGGTCCCCGGGGCCGTCGAGGAGAATCGGCCGGCCGTCCGGCCCGCCGCAGTGCGCGCACCGGTCACGGCCGAACCGAAGGTCGCGGGGGTGGACGCCGAGCCGGTCACCCAGCAGCAGCCGCAGCCCCACGTGCGCCGCGAGATACATCAGCCGGTCGCGCCGGTGGGTGAAGGATGCCGCCCTGGCCTGCTCCCGCGCGTCGAGCAGGGAGAGCGAGAGGTCCTCCCGCCACGGGGGCGCCTGCCGCAGCGCCCATACGTGGACTTCGCCCGTCGGACGCATCGCCGATGCCATGTCGACCTGCCTTCGATCCGGCGGACGTGACGTGGGGGCGGACACCTCGTTGAGACAGGACGACCGCGACGACCGCCAACTCGCCCCGGAACGGTGCTGTGATGACGCCCTCTGCCCTGACCAGCTTCTATCCCGTGCTCTGCACCGAGCGGCTCAGTGAGTCCGTGGCGTTCTACAGCACGCTGTTCGGATTCGAGACGACCTACACGAGCGACTGGTACGTCAGCCTGCGGCTGCCCGAGCCGCCGCACTACGAACTGGCTCTCGTCGCCGCCGGGCACGAGACCGTGCCTGCGGCCTACCGTCGGCCGGCCCAGGGGCTGCTCCTCAACTTCGAGGTGGCCGACGCCGACGCCGAGTACGCGCGGCTCGTGACGGGCGCCGGCCTGAAGGTCGAACTCCCCCTGCGCAGCGAGGCGTTCGGCCAGCGTCACTTCATCGTCGCCGCGCCCGACGGCGTACTGATCGATGTCATCACGCCCATCGCGCCCACGGAGGCGTACGCGGACGCCTATCAGGATCCGTCCGGCACCTAGGTCCTGTTCGACGTGTGCGCCGGAGTGTGCGGCCCCCCGGCGCGGGCGCCGGGCCCCCCCCCGCCCGGGCCGGGCCGGGCGGGTAACCGCCCCCGTGTCCGGCGGGGCGGCGCCCGGCCCCGCACCCGACGGAACCGCCGCGGGCACGCCCCCC
>NZ_JBHUUW010000033.1:0-84575 GCF_042670825.1 Streptomyces sp. NPDC057137
GGTGGCCGGTCATCACGACCGGCCACCGGCCGTCGGCGTTCCCACCCCGGCGCGTCTCCCCGCGGGTCGCGCCGCCAGGTCCCGGCCTCGATCGCCGACCGGGCCGGCCGGGTCCGGATGCGACGGGACGACGGGGGCCGGGACAGCCCTGTGGGACGTACACTGCACTCATGGGTAATACACATGCTGCGACGGAGGGCCTCCGACTGGCCTCGTGCGCGCTGTGCCACGCCCTGCACGGCCACGGCTAGCAAGTTCGCCGCCGACTCTCGGCCTCCGGCGCCCGGTGGAATTCCTCCCCGAGGCGTCCTCTTCTCGTCCGCACTCGCGTGCAGAGCCGCCCGCTCCCCCCAGCCCCATCGCGCCCTCCAGCGACACCCGCACCCCGCATTCCGCACCCGCACCCGCGCCCCACCCCCGCGACGCTTCGGCGTGCCGTCGGCGCCTCCACGGTGACCGCCGCACGGCGGCCGAGCCGTACCTTCGAGAGGATCCCCCTGTGAAGCTGAGCGAATTGCTCGTCGGGCACGACCACGAGATTCTGCAGGGCGATCCCGATACGGCCATCACCGCCGGAACCTGTTTCGACGCCCACCGCGTGTCACCCGGATCGCTGTTCATCGCGGTCCCCGGCCACCGCGAGGGCGGCCCGGAATCCGTCGGACCCGCGCTCGCGCGCGGCGCCGTCGCCGTGCTCGTCGACGCGGCGACCGCCGATCTGCCGGTGGCCGCCTGGGCGTCCGACCCGGCCGTCTGCGTCGTACGCGTCCCGGACACCCGCACCGCCGCCGCGGTCGTCGCCTCCCGCTACCACGGGGACCCGGGCCTCGCGATGGACATGGTCGCCATCACCGGCACCAACGGCAAGACGTCCGTGTCGTACATGGTCGAGTCCGTGCTGCGGATCGCCGAGCAGGCCGTGGTCGGTGTCATCGGCACGGCGGGCAGCCGCATCGGTGACGAACTGATCCCCATGCCCCGGTCGGTGCTCACCACCCCGGAGTCGCCCGACTTCCAGTACCTGCTCGGTGTCATGCGCGACCGCGACGTGAGCACCGTCGTCCTGGAGGCCACGTCCATGGGGCTGTTGACGCACCGCGTCGACCACTCGTACATCGACGTCGGCATCTTCACCAACCTCACGCAGGACCATCTGGACGACCACGGCACCATGGCGAACTACCGGGACGCCAAACTCCGGCTGTTCCAAGGGCTCTGCCGACGGGCCGTGGTGAACGTCGACGACCCGGTGGGTGCCGGGATCGGCGCGCTCATGCCCGGCGCGGTGACCACGTACGCGCTGGACACCGACGCCGACTACCGGGCGACCGACCTCACGATGGACGCCTTCGGTACGCGTTTCACGCTGCACCACGCCGGCCGCAAATACCCGGCGGCCATCCCCGTACCCGGCCGGTTCTCCGTCGCCAACGCGCTCGCCACCGTCGCCGCCTGCCACCTCCTCGGCCACGATCTGCGCGGGCTGGTCACCGCGCTCGACCGGATGCCTCCGATCCCCGGACGCTTCGAGCGCTTCGAGACCCCGCGCGGCACGTCGGTCATCGTGGACTACGCGCACTCCCCGGACTCGCTCGACAAGGTGCTGAGCACCATCCGCGACTTCGCCACGGGGCAGGTCATCACCGTGTTCGGCTGCGGCGGGGACCGTGACATCACCAAGCGCGCGGAGATGGGCGAGATCGCGGGCACCCACTCCGACCTCTGCGTCCTCACCTCGGACAACCCCCGTCACGAGGACCCCGAGACGATCCTCGACCAGATCACGCCCGGTCTGGCCGCCACCGGCACCCGCTTCGAGCGGTACGCCGACCGCCGCGCGGCCATCGAGTTCGCCCTGTCGGCGGCGGGCAAGAACGACATCGTCCTGATCGCGGGGAAGGGCAGCGAGCCGTACCAGACCGTCGGGGACGCGCTGATCCCGTTCAGCGACATGGCGACCGTACGCGAACTGGCCGCCGTACAGGACTGATCGCCGTACAGGACTGATCGCACGCCCACAGGAATGGGCCGGGGCCGGGACTCAGGGCAGCGGTTCGGCCATGGCACTCACGTGGATGCCGACGAGCCGCCACCCGCCCCCGTCCTGGTCCCTGGCCAGGAACTGGGTCGCACGGAAGCGCCCGTCGGCGTCCCGGCCGTCGATGATGCTCTGCTGGCGCTGCAGACCGATGGCCACCGCCGCCTCGCCGTGCCGGCGCACCTCCACCTCCGTCCAGTCGAAGGCGTCATGGATGAGGTGGCCCGAGGCGTAGCGCTCCAGCCACTGCGCCTTGTCGAGGATGAATCCGCGCGGACCGACCCCGCGGAAGTCGTCGGTGAGCAACCGGTCCAACGCGTCGACGTCACCGCCGAGTTCGGCCTTCTCCCACCGTCGGGCGAACTCGGCCAGATCCCTGTCCATGCTCTTTCTCCCCGTCTTCCACGCGTGTTCCGTCGTCGTTCAGACTCCACCGGGTACGGCTCATGGCGCATCCACTCGCCGGATGGGCCGCGACTACTGCGCGGGGAGTACCGGGGAGTCATCGGGCGGAGACTTCACCGGGGGACGTAGACGCACGCTTATGCGAGTGAGCTTCGTGGCCATGTTCGGCCGGCCCGGCCCGTAATTGACTTGAGCCATGACACAGAACACGCACAACACCGAGAACACGCAGGCGGCGGCGCCGAGGCTGACCCTGGTCACCGGCGGTACGGGCAAGACCGGGCGGCGCGTCGCGGAGCGGCTCACCGAGCGCGGACTGCCGGTGCGTATCGGCTCGCGCGGCAGCGAGATCCCCTTCGTGTGGGAGAAGCCCGACACCTGGGACGCCGCACTGGAAGGTGTCGGAGCCGTCTACCTCTGCTACTACCCGGACCTCGCCTTCCCCGGCGCGGCCGAGGCCGTCGGGGCTTTCGCGCGGCGCGCCGTCGCCAAGGGCGCGCGCCGGCTGGTGCTGCTCTCCGGGCGGGGCGAGGAAGGCGCCCTGATCTCCGAGGGCAAGGTGAAGGACAGCGGCGCGGATGTCACCGTCGTCCGGGCCAGCTGGTTCAGCCAGAACTTCAGCGAGGGTTTCTTCCTGGAGCCCGTGCTCGCGGGGGAGCTGGCACTGCCGACCGGTGACGCGGTCGAGCCCTTCGTCGATGTGGACGACGTCGCGGACGTCGCCGTCGCGGCCTTCACCGACGACCGCCACATCGGCAGGACGTACGAGCTCTCCGGACCCCGGCTGCTCGGCTTCGGTGAGATCGCCGCCGTACTGTCCAAGGCCACCGGCCGGGAGATCACCTACGCACCGGTCGCGCTGGAGGACTACCGTGACTTCCTCGTCTCGGTGGGCGCTCCGGAGGACTTCGCCGACCTCTTCGAGCTGATCAACGACGGGCGCAACGCGCACCTCGTGGACGGCGTCGAGGAGGCCCTGGGCCGTAAGCCCAAGGACTTCACCGAGTTCGCCGCGGATGTCGCGCGCACCGGTGTATGGCAGCCCTGACCCCGGCATATAGCTGATTCCCCGCGCCCGGCGACGCGCGGTGCGGCACGCTGGGGGTATGGACGCGAGCGCAGATGACGGATTCGACGACGCGGCGGCCCGGCGGCTGCTGGAGGTCGGGAAGCGTGAGGAGGAACTCCGCAAGGAGTTCCGGGTGGACGGTCCCGACTGGGAGCGGATGTCCGTGTCCCACTACACGGCCTACGCCGCGATGATCCACGAGGAGGGCGGCTGGCGGCAGTTGTTCCCGGCCGTGCCCTTCGAGGAGGAGGCCCGGCTCGATCTCGGCGCGGTCCTGCGCGCACGGGCCGCGCACGCGGGGGAGTTCGCCGGCCGGTTCGGCCGGGCCGCCGACGCGGTGGAGCGGGGTGAGGACCAGGTGATCATCGCGGAGGACGTGTTCCGGATGGTACGGGTCGAGCAGACGGTCATCATGACGAGTCACGGCCCGCAGCCGCCGCAGGCCGGCGACCGGGAGTTTCCCGACGAACTGGACGAGCGGCCCGGGGCCGGCGACTGACGTCCGGTCCCGGTGACCGATGTACGAGGGACGGCGTGCGCCGTCCCGCCCCTCGAACGGGGGTGGGGCGGGCCGGCGTACGACTGTCCTGACGCACCGTCAAGAACCGTCCAGGGGCGTGGGTTCGTCCGTCGTCGAGGTGAGATAGGCGCCCCAGATCCGGGCGGCGGGGCTGTCCTGGATGTCCTTGAGCGTCACCTGCTTCCCCGTCTTGGCGCTCTCGCCGAACAGTCCGATCGAGGTCATCAGGTCCGGGGCGGAACCGATGAACCACTCCGCCTTCCTGTCGTCGGTATGACCCGAGGCGTCCGTGTCGCCACTCGCGTCGGCCGCGTCCAGCAGTGGCGGAACGCCCTTGTCGGGCCACGACGTTCCTCCCGCACGTGCCTTCCCCGAGAGTGACGCGTGCGCGTACTTCGCGGACATGCTGCCGATCACCCGGTCGCCGATCGCGTCCGGCAGATCGACACTCCGGTCGCCGCGCCGCGCGGACTTCACGATCGAGGGGGTGACCTTCCTGCCGTCGTTGGCCAGCGTGGCGTGGACCCCCGCCATCTCCAGCGGACTCGCGCCCATCAGCCCGAGGGACATCGCCTGCGGAGCGCCGAAGCCGGCCGGGTCCGCCGTCATCCCCAGCTTCTTCGCAGTTTTTCTGATGATGTCCGGACCCAGTGTCCTGTCGCGGCTCTCCTTCGCCTCGATCTGTGCGGCGATGACCACGGGCGCGAAGGTCGGCCCCGCCTGGTAGTCGGCGCGTGTCGCGTTGTTCAGGTAGTGCTCGAAATAGTCGTCGCCGCCGTACAGCGCCACGATGCGCCCGGTCTTCGGATCCACGGACACCGCGCCCGCCTGCCGGTCCGGATCCCGCTCCGGGGCCTTCGCCTTCGGCTTCGAACCACGGCCCGACGTGGAGAGCCCGGCCGCGACCGCCTCGCGCAGTGCCCGCTGCTTCTCCGGCTCGATGTTCAGGGTGATCCGCCAGCCGCCGGCCGCCAGTTCCTGCTCGCCGACTCCCGAGTCGATCAGCTCACGCCGCGCCACGTCCACCAGATAGCCGGCCTGCCCGGCCAGCTCCGCCGACGCCTTGGGCGCCACGGGCACCGGGAAACGCATCCGCCGCCGGTCGTCCTTGTCGAGCCATCCCTCGCCGACCATGTTGTCCAGCACATAGCCCCAACGCGCCTTCGCCTGCTTCTTGTCGGCGGGCGACGCGACGGCCCAGTCGTACTGACTGGGGGCCTGGAGCAGCGCCGCGAGATACGCGCCCTCCTCGACATCGAGGTCCTCGACCTCCTTGTCGTAGTACGTGCGGGCGGCCGCCTGGACGCCGTACGCGAGCCGTCCGTAGTAACTGCTGTTGAGATAGCCGGCGAGGATGTCGTCCTTCGAGTTGTGCCGGTCCACCTTGAGGGAGATGAACAGCTCCTTCACCTTGCGGCTGACCGTCTGCTCCTGGCTGAGGTAGTAGTTCTTCACGTACTGCTGCGTGATGGTCGAACCGCCCTGCTTGCCGCCGCCGGTCACCGTGCTGAAGACGCCGCGCGCCGTGCCGGAGAGGGAGACACCGGAGTCGCTGTAGAAGTCCTTGTTCTCGGCCGCGACGAATGCCCGCCGTACGTCCTCGGGCACTCTGTCGAGCGGTACGGACTCACGGTTGACCTCGCCGGTACGGGCGAGCCTGGAGCCGTCGCTGAACAGATAGACGTTGCTCTGCGCCTTCACCTGCTTGTTGGGTCTCGGGATGTCGATGACCAGGTACAGCACGGTGAACGCCCCGATGATCAGGAAGCACAGGGAGAGTAAGGCGGCCAGAGCCTTGCGCCAGGTGAGGAGGCGACGGATACGCATACGCATGACGTCATCCTCGGCACCGAAGATCTTCGTCAAGGGGAAGCAACGTGTCGGCCGGCGCGCGGAGTTGTATCAGCCGTGTATCAGCGGTCCGCCAGGTCGGCCAGGTCCCCCACGTCCGCCTCGGTGGGCGGGAGGACCTGGGGCAGCCGGAGTGTGGCGAGGGCGCCGCCGTCGGGTGCGTTGCCGAACTCCAGCGTGGCGCCGATGACTTGAGCGTGGCCCAGCGCGATCGTGAGGCCGAGCCCATGACCCGTACCGCGCTCGCGCGCGCCGGTCCGGAAGCGCTGGGGGCCGTCGTCGAGCAGCGTCGTGGGATAGCCGGGTCCGTGGTCGCGTACGGCCACCGTCCTGCCGTCGTCGGACACGGTGATCACGACGGGGGCCCGGCCGTGCCGGTGCGCGTTGACCACCAGGTTGGTGAGGATGCGCTCAAGCCGTCGCGAGTCCGTCCGCACCGTCGCGGTGTCGATGCCGGTGTCGGACCGCGCGTCGGACTCGGCGTCCTCTCCCGTCACGACGATCTTCGCGTCCAGTCCTGTGCGCGCCACGACGTCGCACACCAGCGGTCCGACGGGACACGGCGACAGATCCGCGTGCTCGGCCCCCGCGTCCAGCCGGGATATCTCCAGCAGCTCCTCGACCAGCGTGCTCAGCACCCGCACCCGGTCGCGCACATACCCGGCCGCCTCACCCTCCGGCAGCAGTTCGGCCGCCGTCACCAGACCCATCAGCGGTGTACGCAGCTCGTGCGCCACGTCGGCGGTGAAGCGCTGTTCGCCCAGGAGCCGCTTCTGGAGCGCTCCTGCCATCGTGTCCACGGCCGTGGAGATGTCGGCGATCTCGTCCCTCGGCCGCGGTCCCGCCGCGATCCGCGCGTCCAGATCCCCGGCGGCGATACGGCGCGCGGTACCGGCGGCCGTACGCAGCCTGCGGCTCATCCGCCCGGCGGTCAGCACGCCCAGCGGCAGCACCACAGCGGTGGTGATCAGACCGGCCACGACGATGCTCGCGTCGAGCGCGCCGATGTCGCGCATCGTGGTGGTCAGATCGACACGTACGGAGAGCACCCGGCTCCCGGCGGGTCGGGCCGCCCACATCGCGGGCCCGGCGGACCCGGTGGTGAACTCCGTCCCCCGGCGCCCCTCCGCGACCAACTCCCGCAGACCACCGGGCAGTCCGGGCGCGTCGAGGGCCGCGCCCGAGCCCTGGACGTCGCCGGTGCGGGCGTAGGTCACCGCAGCCCGGTCGAGGGTGACGCGGGCGGACTCACGCGCCTGCGACAGCTCACGGTTGCGGGAGAACTCGTGCACCAGTACGCCGACGGCCGCCGCGACCGCGCAGGCGGCTGCCGCCACCAGAGCCGCGATCCGCCATCTGAGGGCCATCGTCAGCGCCGCAGCTTGTAGCCGAAGCCGCGGACCGTCTCGATCCGGTCGGCGCCTATCTTGGCCCGCAGGCGCTGCACATGGAGATCGACGACCCGGGTGTCGCCGTGCCACGCGTGGTCCCACACCCGGCTGAGCAGCGTACGGCGCTCCAGTACGACTCCGGGTGAACCCGCGAACTCCAGGAGCATCCGCAGCTCGGTGGGCGTCAGCGCGACCACCTGTCCGGCGCGCCGTACCTCCATGCCCCGGGTGTCGACCGTCAGATCGCCGAAGGCCAGCACGGCGGAGTCCGCCCGCGCGTCGGAGGCCGCGCCCGCGCCGGCCGGCGAGAACGAGACCCGGCGCAGCAGGGAGCGGATACGGGCGACGAGCACCGCGCTCTCGCAGGGTTTGACCACGTAGTCGTCGGCGCCCGCCTCCAGCCCCGACACGACGTCGAGGGCGTCACCGCGCGCGGACATCATCAGGATCGGCGCCAGGCTCAGCTCGCGGACCCGGCGGCAGAGTCCGATGCCGTCGAGGTCGGGCAGCATGACGTCGAGCAGCAGCAGGTCGGGGTCGGTCTCCCGGAACATCTCCAGACCCGTGAGCCCGTCGCCCGCCGTGGACACGGTGAACCCGTACCGCTCCAGGAGCATCCGGACGGTGTTGCGGATCACCTCGTCGTCCTCGACCAGGAGCAGATGTGCCTCCGCCGCCGCCGTGGCGGGCCGGGACGGACGTGCCGATCTCATCACGGTGTGGGCTCCCTGATGTCCGTGCCGGTGCGCGGTCGCGGAACGGGCGGGGTCTCCCGAGGCGGGGCCTCCTGAGGCACCGCCTTCTCGGGAGCCAGCGGGTCGGCCGCCCGTGGGCCGTCGTCCGACCCCTTCCACGGATTCTCGACGGTCATCACCTCGCCGTTCCACCGGTAGCGGGTGGTGACCCGGCCGGTCTGGCCCGCCGACGTGAGGATCAGGTCCGTGCCGAAGGTCTCGCCGGTGAGCCCGACGGGTCCGAAGTTGATCAGCACCGGGCGCACGCTCCCGCCCGAGGCCCGGTAGACCTGGATGAGCGTCAGCCCGGAGGCCGGTTCGTCCAGCGCCACCACCAGCTCGTCCCGCCCGTCGGAGGTCAGGTCCTTGTAGACGGGGTCGCGCAGACCGCACTCGGCTCCGGGGCAGCTCCGCAGCGCGGCACGCACGAAGTCCGGCACGTTGGGGTCCTTCGTCAGCAACTGCCGCACCGACAGCTTCTTCAGTCCGCCCGCCGGTACGGTGACGTCCTTGACCGGCAGATACCGTTCGAAGCTCTGCTTCTCGGCTTCCCCCCTGTCCGGCGGCTCCGGCGGCGCGTAGTCGGGCCACAGCGGCGCGGAGCTGACCGGCGGCGACAGACTGGGCGCCGGGCCGCCGTCCCGTGCCCCGGTCTCGGCCGCGCAGCCCGCGGCACCCGCGAGGGCCGTCACGACGGCCAGAGCTGCGAGGACGACGGGCCGGCCGCGCCGCGGCGGGCCGGTGTGGGGGAAGCGGCGCATAGACGGGTCAGCGTACCGGGGCCGGCTTCCTGAACATGCCGGGGGAGACGCCCGTATCCCTCTGTGCACCTCCGCCCCCGCGACGTCGAGGAGACCGGCCCATGAACGAGTACATCAATCTGCAAGCCCTCCCGGACGGTGAGGCCGAGCTGCGTCTCGTCGTCCGTCTCCAGTGGGAGGACGTCGCCGCGCTCGGCCAGGAGGCCGGCCGGCTGGCGCACCAGATGCAGCGACCCGTGAGCCTCGACGAGGCGGTCAGCCACCGGCTGCGCAGCCGCTCGGCCACCCACGCGAAGCCCCCGCAGGAGCCCGGCCGGCCCGTCGGGGCGCCACCGGCCCCGGTGTCGTCGCTCGCGGGCCGCACGCCGGGCGAACACGCCAGGCAGGCGATAGAGAAGATCAACGGACCCGAGTCGGCTTGAGTCTCCACCCGCCGGACGCCGCGGACCCGGTCGCGTGAGCGACGACGGTTCCGAACGCATCATGGAGATGCGGGCCACCGCGGAGACGTAGGGCGCCGACGCCACTAAGGGCAGCCGCTGGATGCGGCTGCCCTTCGCGGCGTGAGCGTGTGACATCTCCGCGCCTGAGCGGGGGGTTGCATCAGGCGGCCGGTGCCACCGCTTCAACAGCGGGGGTGCACAGGGCTCGGTGCTCTCCCTGGGACACTCTCTGTGCCACAGGTGAGAAGTTACGCACGATCGGACGGGGGCACATTGGGCGTACGACCCCGGTCTGGGGTGTTGCTGGGTACACCCCTGCTGCCGGCCGGGACCCAACTGCCGTCCCGTGTCGGGCAGGAGGCAACCGGCGGCCTCCGTGACCCGTCCTGACCTGTACCGAAGTCGACCGGCGACCGTGAGCGGCGCCGCGAGGGAGCGTGTTCTGTGCCTGGCTGGTTGTTCCCCCTCGGGTTCGCCGTCGTGGGTGCCGTTGTCTTCGGCATCGGATTCGTCGGTCTCTGGCGGTCCCTCGTGCTGTGGCGTGTAGGAGTCCGGGCGTCGGGCCAGGTGGTCCGGCTGGAGACGACGCACAACGGGCAAGGAGGCCGGATCCACCGCCCGGTGGTCGGCTGGGTCACCGATGACGGCCGGCACATGGAGGTCGAGTCGACGTACGGGCGGTCATGGGTGGGCAGGTTCCGGCCCGGAACCCCGGTCCGGCTCCGCTACGACCCGCGGCGGCCCGAGCGGATGCGGATCGACGGCTACGGGCACGGCGTGCAGGTGGTGTTCATGCTGGTCGGCGCCGCGTTCATGGCGGGCGGGATCTCCGTGGCGGTCCAACTGGCGGTCTGACGGCGCCGACCAACGCCGACGGGCCTTCAGCCACCCTCCGGCGTACGCCACGCGCCTTCCGCCGCCGCCGACTTCACGAAGTCCCGGAAGTCGCGGGGCTCCCGGCCGAGCACACGCCGTACGCCGTCGGAGACATGGCTGTCCAGCCCCCGCCGCAGCGGGGACAGCGACTCCGCGAAGTCCGCGGCCTCGGCGGCGGACAGGCCCTGGTCCCTCAGCTCGGCGACGAACTCCTCGGGGGACAGCGGCACATAGCGGATCTCGCGCCCGGCCGCCGCGGAGATCTCGGCCAGCGCCTCGGCCATCGTCAGCGCCCGGGGACCCGACAGTTCGTACGTCCGCCCGTCGTGGCCGTCCTCGGTGAGCGCGGCCACGGCGACGGCCGCGATGTCCTCGGCGTCGACGAAGGAGGCCGCGCCGTCGCCCGCCGGCAGCCGGAGTTCGCCGCTGCGGACCGCGTTCAGGAAGAAGCCCTCGCTGAAGTTCTGCGCGAACCAGGCCGGCCGAACGATCGTCCACCCGGTGCCGCCTCCGGTGCCAGCCCCGGTGCCACTTCTGATGCCCAGCGCGCGCACCGCGGCCTCGCCGTCGACATGCGTCGGGCCCGCCATGCTCGCCTCCCCGGCGTACCCCGGCACATCCACTCCGCGCCCCGACAGCAGCACGATCCTCGCCACGCCGCGCGCCACGGCACGTTCGACGAAGGGCCGCGTCAGCAACTCCCCGTCGAACGGCACGACGTACACCGCCGTCACACCCTCCAGGGCCCCGTCCCAGGTCGTCCGGTTGGTCCAGTCGAAGCGCGGCGCACCGCCGCGCGACGCCACCCGCACGGCGACTCCGCGCTCACGCAGCCGGGCCGCCACCCGGCCGCCGGTCGTACCCGTGCCGCCCACCACCAGAATCAGTTCGTCTCTCATGTCGTCTCTCATGGGCCCAGTCAAGCCACTGGGGCCGAGACGATCCATGGCTGTCAGGCTCACTTCGATGTCTGAGCGTCTACGCTGACCGCCATGGATGTGCTGACGAACCTGCTGGACGGAGTACGGGCGCGCGGCGCCCTGTTCAGCGTCACGGCCATGAACGCGCCATGGTCGCTGCGGTTCGCCTCCGGCGCGCCGCTCACGCTCGCCACGGTGCTGCGCGGGCAGGCGTGGCTAGTCCCCGCCGAGGGCGACGCGGTGCGCGTACGGGCCGGGGACATCGCGCTCGTCCGGGGCTCGGCGCCGTACACCGTCGCGGACGACCCCCGGACCCCGCCCCGCGCCGTGATCGACCGGGCCGCCTACTGCGGCACGAGCGATCCCGCCGCCGTTCCCGACGACGCGACCGTGCTGCTCAGCGGCGCCTACGAGAACGAGGGCGGTGTCAGCGAACGGCTGCTCCGCGCGCTCCCGCCCGTCCTGGTCATCCGGGACGCCGACTGCCACTCGCCGATGCTCGCGCTCGTGGCCGCCGAGACCGCCCGCGACAGCCCCGGCCAACAGGCCGTGCTGGACCGGCTGTTGGACCTGCTGCTCATCTCCACGCTGCGCGGCTGGTTCGACCGGCCACAGACGCCGGCGCCGCCCTGGTACCGGGCGGCGGACGACCCGGTGGTCGGCCACGCGCTGCGGCTGCTCCACGATCGGACGGCCGAGGCGTGGACGGTGGCGAAGCTGGCGGCCGAGTCGGGGGTCTCGCGCGCCGCGCTGGCCCGCCGGTTCACCGCGCGGGTCGGTGAGCCGCCGATGACGTACCTCACCGGCTGGCGCATCTCCCTGGCCGCCGACCTGCTGCGCGGTACGGACGACACGGTCGGCGCCATCGCCCGGGAGGTCGGCTACGCCAACACCTTCGCGCTCAGCGTCGCCTTCAAGCGGCTGCGGCATGTCACGCCGAGCGAGCACCGCGCCGGTGCCGCCGCCGGTGCCGCCGCCGGTGCCGCGTCCGGTGCCGCGTCCGGGACCCAGGAGGCGCCGGTGGGACGGCAGTAGCATGGAAGATTGATCAACACTGTCGTCGTACCGAGGAAAGGAAGGTGGTCGACCGTGCGGGTGCTCTGGTTGTACGCCCACCCCGATCCGCGCTCGCTGAACGGCGCGCTGCGCGACGAGGGAATCGCCGTGCTGCGTGAACACGGGCACGAGGTGGTCGAGTCGGACCTGTACGCCATGGAGTGGAACCCGGTGGTGGGCCCCGGCGACTTCCACCACGACCCCGACGAGCGGCTCGACGTCCTCACCGAGTCCCAGTACGCCCTGGAGAACGGCACGCTCAGCGAGGACATCCGCCGGGAGCAGGAGAAGCTCCTGTGGTCGGACACCCTCGTCGTGCAGTTCCCGCTCTGGTGGTTCGGACCGCCGGCGATCCTCAAGGGCTGGTTCGACCGGCTGTTCATCCAGGGCTTCGCCCAGGGCGTGCTCGACCCCGAGACCGGCAGGGCGCAGCGGTACGGCAGCGGCGGACTCGTCGGCAGGCGCGCCCTGGTGCTGACGACGGTCGGCGCCAACGCGGCGACGACCGGACCGCGTGGCATCCACGGCGACATCAACGAGGTGCTGTTCCCGCTGCTGCACGGCACGTTGTGGTATCCCGGCATGACCGTGGTGCCGCCGCTCGTCGTCAACGGAGCGGTCAAGCTGTCCGACGCCGAGTACAAGACGGCCGTGGGGCAGCTGCGGCAGCGGCTGCTGACGATTCCGGAGACCGAGCCGATCCCGTACCGGAGCCAGAACGGCGGAGACTACGACGAGCGGCTGATCCTGCGCCCCGACCGGGCACCGGGCGAGGAAGGCATCCACATCCACTACGCGGGCGGTGGCATGGACGAGCGGTGCGAGCGCACCGGCGGCGACGACGAGGCCGACAGATAGCGCGGACGGCAGCGCTGAGCGGACGGCAGCGCTGAGGGGTGGTACCGCCGTCGTCGGCGGTGCCACCCCTCAGCCGTGCCTCAAGGGCCGGGTCAGCAGCTGAGATTGCCACCCGGTTCCACACCGAGGATTCCGGTGAACTGGGTGTACTTGTCAATACGGCTCTGCACCTGGGCGGGGTTTCCGCCGTTGCACTCGATACTGCCGTTGATGCTGCGGATCGTCTCACCGAATCCGGCGCCGTTCACGATCGCGTTGTGCGGTGTCATGGTGCCGGGACCGCTCTGGGTGTTCCAGTACCAGAGGCCGGTCTTCCACGCGACGGCGGAATCGTTCTGCACGAGATCCGGGTTGTTGAGCAGGTCGATGCCCAACGCGTCCCCCGCCGCCTTGTAGTTGAAGTTCCAGCTGAGCTGAATGGGCCCGCGGCCGTAGTACTTGTCGTTGCCGGCCGGGCAGCCGTAAGGCTGTGAGGCGTCGCAGTAATGCGGGTAGTTGGCGGTGTTCTGCTCGACCACATGGACAAGTCCACCGGTCTCGTGACTGACGTTGGCCAGGAATGCCGCGGCTTCCTGCTTACGTACGGTGTCACTGCCCGTCCCGGTGAATCCCGGGTACGCGCTCAGCGCGGCGTTCAGCCCGCCGTAGGTGTAGAAGGGATTCTTGTTCGGGAACATCTGGTTGAACTGCGACTCGCTGACGATGAAGTCGGCGGCGCCCTTCTCGGCGGCGGACGAGAAAGGAGCGAGCGACGTCAGGGAGAGAGCGGCGGCCGATGCTGTCGCGGCGAGCAGGCCGATAAGGCGCTTACGCAAGGGATTCACTCCTTGGAAGGGCCTCGGAACATGCCGCGGCCCAGGGTGTGGGGGGTGGGTGGAGCAGCACCGGTGAGCCCCTTTCAGCAGATCAGGGGCTCACCGGCGCGGGAATCGGACACGGTCCGGCGCAGGGAGGGGCACCGGTGGAACGCGTTCGAACCGTCAGCGATTCTTCGGCGGGGGGATCGTGGTTACCAGCCCCGCGGGAGAATTCGTCAGCCGATGTTCACGTCGATGCACGTGTAGAACGCGTTCACGGTGTCCGCGATGTTCCAGACCGCGAGAACCTTCTGCTTGCCCGAAATGCCGCCGAAGTTGACGTTGTGGGTGACCGTCGCGCCGGGCTGCGCACCGCCGTCGTTGAATTCCGCGACCTTCTGGCCGCCGACGAAGTACTGCCAGGTGCTGGTGGCGTGCCGCGCGGTGATCTTCCAGTTGAAGTTCTGGCTGGAGCCGATCGGGGTCACCGCCCAGCCCTTGTTGTCGTCGTCCAGCTCGGAGAAGCGGGAGTTCCCGCCGCTGCAACTGGTCAGGCCCTTGGGGCCTTCGACGCTCTGGGGCTCGTACTTGATGTCACCGCAGCTGACGGTTCCGGCGGCGCACTGGGCCTGCCTGCTCGGCGGGTCGGAGATGTATCCGTGGGCGCTCGCGGAGCCCGCGGGAAGGCTTATCGCGACGATCGGCGCAATCACCGCACCGAGGGCGACGGCCATCTTCCTTTTCGAGTGCATGCGTTACTCCTTCACATCAGGTCTTCCCGCGCTGTACCGGTCCGTGGGGGGACACGAGTACGGCTCGGGCGGGCCTCTCAGGTGTGGGGCCAAGAGGCGCGAAGGGCGGTGGCCAGCGGCCTTGTCCGAAGGCAGTCATTGGCGCCTGCATTCGGCAAAGGTCTTTACCACTTGGCCTAGACCATACAGGCCGCCGCGTTCACGTCAAGAGCCCTGTGTGAACGATCAGTTGGACCGGTGGTACGACACGGTCCTGGCCGGTCGGAAGGGTGAAGGAGTGCCGCGACACGACCGTCCCCCGCTCGTGGTCGGTGACAGACCGCGAACGGGGGACGGGGTGCGAGGTGCCGATTCTCAGGCGTCGTTGGCGGCGCCGGCCGTCGGAGCCGACCTCCGCGTCGGCCGCTGAATCGCCTTCTGCACGGCCTTCTGACGGAGCATCAGAGCCAGCCCCGAGAGCACCAGGGCGACCGCCGCACAGCCCACCGCGACAAGACTCGCCCAGCCGAAGTCCGCGCCCAGACTGCTCTGGAGCAGATCGACCGTGCCGAGACCCGACAGCGTGTGAGCCGCGATGATCCCGACGGCCGTGGCCGCGCTCGCCGCCCAGATCCGCGCCGTGTCGGCCACCGCGAGCCACACGCCGAACACCAGGCAGAGCACGGTGACGACGAGCGAGACGGCGTCCGCGTACCCGCCGGACCGCAGACCGGCGAAGTCCGTCGGCAGATGGATCACACCGCAGGCGAACAGCGCCGCGGCGGCGGGCCAGCGCAGCGGGGACCGCAGGGGGGAACGCAGGGCGAACGACGGCGCCCGGTCCTGGGACCCGGCAGCGGGCCGGCGGCCGGCCGCCGGGGCGAGATGCGGGACCTCGGGCGGCGGACCGGCCGGGGCGCTCGTCCACGGCGCGATGTGCTCGGCCTGGGCGCCGCGGGCGGCCTGGGCCGCGTGGTCGGCGAGGCTGTCACGGTCCTCGTGCTGCGTGGGACGGGTGAACGCGTCGCGCGGATCGTCCTCGCCGGGCCGCCCGAACAGTGTCGGCGACGGCTTCTCGCGCCCCCCGTTCCGGTGGGCGGTCGCGAACGGCGGCTCGTTCTCGTGGGTGCCGAGGTACGCCACCAGCTGGGCGACTTCCTCGATCGGTCGGCCGACGGCCGCGGCGCGCAGTGTCGTGTCGGCCTCGTCGATCTCGTGCGGCGGCTCGTTCAGCATGGCGACGAGCTGCATGACCTCGTTTATGGGACGGGCCACGGCGGCGACCCGCAGGGCCTCGTCGCCGGGGTTGGGCACTTCACCGGTCCGCTTGAGCAGCATCACCAGCGCGGCGACCTCCTCCAGCGGCCGGTACGTGGCGGCCGTCCAGAGCAGCGTGCGTATGGGCTCCTCGCCGGACTCGTTGATCGGGTCCCGCGAGCCCGCGCGCCTCTCGGCGTCCGGGTGGGGCGGTTCTTCGTAGTGGTGGTCGTTGTTGGTGGGGGTTGTGGGGTCGAGCGGCATGGCGCGGCTCCCTTGCGTCGAACTTCACGGGTGGGCACACACCGTGTTGGTCACGGTGCGTGATCAGCACGCACGCGTTGCTACAACAAACCCACATCTGTCGGGTCTCCGCCATCCGGAACGCGGATATGTGCGGCATAAGAGGGGTCCCCGGTCGCACAGGCGCCTCGCGCCGCCCCGGACGGTGACCGTTCCCTTCTGTCGGACGTCCGGTGTTGTCCCGACTGTTGTCCCGACCCTTGACATCTCACGAACTAAACCGGTTCAGTACTGCCATTGCGTTCGCGTTAAACCGGTTTGAACAATCGATGTCAGGGAGAATCCATGGACCGGCGTCCGACCATCGCCGACGTCGCCAAGCGGGCCGGGGTGTCGCGCAGTTCGGTCTCCTTCGCCCTGAACGACCGGCCCGGACTCGCCGAGGCGACCAAGCGGCGCATCCTGGCGGCGGCGGAGGAACTGGGGTGGCGGCCCAGCCGGCAGGCCCAGGCGCTGTCCCGCGGTGTGGCCGGGGCGGTGGGGCTCGTACTGGCCAGGGACACCGACGCGATCGGCGCCGACCCCTTCTTCCCCGCCTTCATCGCGGGCATCGAATCCGTACTCGCCCGGCGCGGCGACGCCCTCGTCCTCCATGTCACCGAGCCCGCCGACGAGGACGCCACCTACCGCCGCCTCGCCGCCGACCGCCGGGTCGACGGTGTCCTCCTCACCGACCTGCGTGTCGACGACCCCCGTCCGGCGCTGACCGTCGAACTCGGCCTGCCCGCCGTCGTGGTGGGCGACCCCGGCGGGGCAGGGGGACTGTGCGCCGTCGGACTGGACGACCGGCCCGCCTTCGCCGCCGCCGTACGGGAACTGGCCGCCCTGGGCCACCGGCGTATCGCACACGTCGCCGGACCGCAGGAATTCCGCCACGCCCGGCGCCGCCGTGAGTCGTGGGAGCTGGCCATGCGGGAGTTGGGCCTGCCCCAAGGGCCCGTCCTGCCGGGCGGGTTCACCGCCGAGGGCGGCGCCAGGGCCACCCGTGAACTGCTCGCGCTCGTCCCGGACCGCCGCCCCACCGCCGTGATCTACGCGAACGACCTCTCCGCGACCGCCGGTCTCGCCGTCGCCCAGCGGCTCGGTCTCGGCGTCCCCGGCGATCTGTCCGTCGTCGGCTACGACGACACGCCGCTCGCCGAGTACACCCACCCGCCGCTCGCCTCCGCGCGCGCCGACGCACTCGGCTGGGGAGCCGCCGCGGTCCGCGCACTGGACGAGGTCATCGCCAAGGGGCACGCCGACGACGTCGCGCTGCCCCCGGCGGAGCTGGTACGGCGCGGCTCCATGGGCCCCGCGCCCGACCCGCGTGCGACCACCGCACCGCGTGCCACCACCGCGCCGGGTGCGACCACCGCGCCGGACGCCGCCACCGCGCCGGATGGGACCACCGCCACCACCGCGACCAACGTACGGAGCGACTAGCCATGCCGAGCCTCATACGTACGAAAGCCGCGGCCGTCCTCCTCGCGCTCGCCCTCACCGGTACCGCCGCCGCGTGCTCCCGCTCCGGCCCCGACAGCGCCGCCGCCGCCGAAGCGCGCGGACCCATCACCGTATGGCTGTCCAACAACGCCCAGGAGGTCGCCTGGGGCGAGAAGATGATCGCGAGCTGGAACAAGGCGCACCCCGACCAGCACGTCAGCTCCCAGCAGGTACCCGCGGGCAAGACCTCCGAAGAGGCCCTGAGCGCGTCGATCATCGCGGGCAACAGCGCCTGTCTGGTCTTCAACACCTCGCCCGCCTCCGTACCGCAGTTCCAGAAACAGGCCGGGCTCGTCCCGCTGGACGGCTTCCCCGACGGCGCGGAGTACATCGAGTCCCGCACCGGCGACCGCGCCGAGCAGTACCGCTTCGAGGACGGCTCCTACTACCAGCTGCCCTGGAAGAGCAATCCGGTGATGATCCTCTACAACAAGGACATCTTCCGGAAGGCCGGACTCGACCCCGAGAACCCGAAGCTCGCGACGTACGACGAGTTCCTCGACAGCTCCCGGAAGATCGTCGACAGCGGCGCCGCCGACGCGGCGATCTGGCCCGCGCCGACCTCCGAGTTCTTCCAGTCCTGGTTCGACTTCTACCCGGCTTTCATCGCGGAGAGCGGCGGCACATCGCTCGTCGAGGACGGCAAGCCGCAGTTCGACAGCCCCGCCGGCAAGCGCGTGTTCGACTTCTGGCGGACCATCTACCGGGAGAAGCTCGCCCCGAACGAGACCTTCCCCGGCGACGCGCTCGGCGGCGGCAAGACCGCCATGTCGACCGTCGGACCGTGGGCCGTCGCGACGTACAAGGACAGCATCGACTGGGGCGTCGTCCCCGTACCGACCTCCGACGGACGCCCCGCCTCGCAGATCTCCACCTTCAGCGACGAGAAGTCCGTCGCGATGTTCAGCGCCTGCGAGAACCGCGCCACCGCCTGGGACCTGATGAAGTTCGCGACGTCGCGCGAGCAGGACGGCGCCTTCCTCGCCGAGACCGGCCAGATGCCGATGCGCCCCGACCTCCTGCGTACGTACGCCGACTGGTTCGCCGAGAACCCCGACTACAAGGAGTTCGCCGACCAGGCCGACCGGACCGTCGAGGTCCCCGCCGTCGGCGGCTCCATCGACGTCTGGCAGGCGCTGCGCGACGGCTGGACCCGCTCGGTCGTCTTCGGCCGCGAACCCACCGGCGAGGAGCTGCCCCGGCTCTCGCGGGACATTACATCCCTCCTCGACGAGTACTGAGGACTGAGGCCCGTATGAGCACCACCGGCACCACCGGCACCACCGGTATCCCCGGCACCACCGGCGTCCCCGCCCCGAAAAGCGCCGCCCGTCCCCGACGGCGCCTCCGACTGCCGGGCATCGGCGCCCTCTTCGTCTCGCCGTACGTCCTGTTCGTCACCGCCGTCTTCGCCGTGCCGCTCGGCTACACCATCTGGATCTCCTTCCACCGCTTCTACTTCACGGCGCCCGGCACCGACATCGACACCCCGTGGGTCGGACTGCGCAACTACCAGGACGTGTTCAGCGACCCGGTCGTCCAGCGGTCGTTCCTCAACATCGCGATCTTCCTCGTGATCAACGTCCCGCTGACGGTGGTGCTCGCGCTGGTACTGGCGAGCGCGCTCAACGCCAAGCTGCCCTTCCGGTCGTTCTTCCGGGCCGCCTACTACCTGCCGTACGTCACGGCGAGCGTGGCACTGGTCGCCGTGTGGCAGTACCTCTTCGGCACCGACGGACTCCTCAACACCGCGCTCGGCGACCTCGCCCCCGACCCGTCCTGGCTGGTCAACTCCAGCCTCGCGATGCCGGTGATCGCCGTCTTCGTCACCTGGAAGCAGCTCGGCTTCTTCGTGATGCTCTACCTCGCCGCGCTCCAGAGCGTCCCCAAGGAGCTGTACGAATCGGCGGCCATCGACGGCGCCGGACGCGTGCGCAGCTTCCTGTCCGTGACCGTGCCCGGCGTACGCCACGCCACCACCCTCGTCACGGTCTTCGCCGTCATCACCGGCTCCAACCTCTTCAGCGAGCCCTACCTGCTCACCGGCGGCGGCGGACCCGACCACGCCTCGTCGTCCCCCGTGCTCGTCATGTACCAGAAGGGCATCGAGCAGGCCCACCCCGACTTCGCGGCGGCGCTCGGCGTCGTGCTCGTCGTCTTCGTGGTCGTACTCGCCCTGGTCGCCCGCAAGTTCACCGAGAAGGGAGCCGAGTGATGAGCGCCGACACGGCCACACCGACCACCGCGTCCGTCGGGCCTTCCGCGCCCCCGAACCCCCGACGGGGCCTCGTGCGCCGCGTCATGGTCGGCGGCGGGCGTCCGCTGCGACTCGCCGTGCTCACCCTCGGCGCGGTCGCCTTCCTCTTCCCCTTCTACTACATGGTCGTCGGCTCGCTGGGAAAGGTCACCAGCGGCGACCTCGACGGCGCGGTCCCACGCCCCGGCAACACCACGACCGGCAACTACGAGAGCATCAACGGCGCCATCTCGCTGGGCCGTTCACTCGTCAACTCCGGCGTCTTCACCATGGGCGTACTGCTGTGCACGATGGTCTTCGGCGTACTCGCCGGCTACGCCCTCGCCCGGCTCCAGTTCCGGGGCCGGGGCACGGTCTTCGCCGTACTGCTCCTCATCCAGACCGTTCCCTTCCAACTGCTGATGCTGCCCCTGTACGTCCTGGTCGTACGCGACTACGGGCTCGGCGACAGCTACCTCGGGATGATCCTCCCCTTCGCGATCAACTCGGTCGCCGTCTTCCTCTTCCGCCAGTTCTTCCTCCAGATCCCCGCCACCTTCTTCGAGGCGGCCCGCATCGACGGCGCGAGTGAACTGCGCATCCTGTGGCAGATCGCCATCCCGATGGTCAGGCCCGCGCTGCTCAGCGGCGCCCTGCTGACCTTCATCGGGCCGTGGAACGAATTCCTCTGGCCGTTCCTGGTGACCAAGGACCCGGACATGCAGCCGCTCGCCGTGTCCCTCGCCGGATTCATGAGCAACCTCCAGGGCACCGTCGCCAACCCGACCGGCGCCCTCATGGCGGGCGCCTGCGTCCTCGCCGTACCCGCCGTGGTGCTTTTCCTGATCTTCCAGCGCCACTTCACCCAGACCGACATCGACTCCGGAACAAAGGGCTGACCCACCGTGCAGCACAGCGCCACTTCCCCCCGCACCCACGCCACCCCCGGCACGACCATCCCCTTCCGCCTCGTGCGGCAGGGCGTGGTGATGTCGCCGCTCCCCGGCGAGACGAACGAGGCCGAGGGGGTGCTCAACCCCGCCTCCGGCCGGACCCCCGACGGCAC
Source organism: Streptomyces sp. NPDC057137 (assembly GCF_042670825.1). Taxonomy (NCBI): domain Bacteria; kingdom Bacillati; phylum Actinomycetota; class Actinomycetes; order Kitasatosporales; family Streptomycetaceae; genus Streptomyces; species Streptomyces sp. NPDC057137. Next base: position 20,798 of record NZ_JBHUUW010000033.1, read on the forward strand.
GCTGCACCTGCTGCCCCGCCTGGTGTCCGCGGGCAACGTCTCGCGTGTCGGCCTCGCCGAGGTCGTCCTCACCGACGGCGTCCCGACGGGCGTCGAACGGCGCGGCGTCGTCCTCGCCCCCGACGCCGGCTGGGAACGCGGCAAGAACAACGCGGGCGTCGAGGACCCCCGCGTCACCTGGATCCCGGCCCTCGGCCTGCACGTCATGTCGTACGTGGCCTACGGCCCGCTCGGCCCGAAGCCCGCCCTCGCCGTCTCCGACGACCTCACGAACTGGCGGCGGCTCGGCCCCGTCCAGTTCGGCTATCAGCCCGACCTGGACACCGACCTCAACCTCTTCCCCAACAAGGACGTCGTGCACTTCCCGGAGCCCGTCCCGGGCCCGGACGGCGAACCGGCGTACGCGATGCTGCACCGCCCGATGTGGGACCTCGGCTGGTTCCGCCCCGGCGAGGGCGTCCACCTGCCGGCCGGACTGACCGACGAGCGGCCCGGCATCTGGATCAGTTACGTGCCCGCCGCCGAGGTGGAGCGGGACATCACCGCCCTGACCAGGCCGCGCGATCACCGGCTGGTGGCCCTGTCCGAACACCCCTGGGAGAGCCTGAAGATCGGCGCCGGCCCCGCGCCGATACGCGTCGACGAAGGCTGGCTCCTCATCCACCACGGAGTCTCCGGCACCATCGAGGACCCCTTCGCCCAGAACCAGCAGGTCAGTTACGCCGCCGGCGCGATGATCCTCGATCCCGCCGATCCGGCCGTGGTGCTCGCCCGCTCGGCCGAGCCGCTGATGGCACCCGAGACCGAGGAGGAGCGCTCGGGCACCGTACCGAACGTCGTGTTCCCCACCGCGATCGAGGAGATCGACGGCGTACGCCATGTCTTCTACGGAATGGCCGACGCGCACATCGGGGTGGCCCGGCTGGAGCGCGTCGTATGACCTCGGAGGGGGAGAGCGAGGACGAGGGCGAGGGTGCGCGTGGTCCGTGGTGGCGCGACGCCGTCTGTTACGAGATCCACCCCCGCTCCTTCGCGGACTCCGACGGCGACGGCATCGGCGATCTGCCGGGCGCCACCGACCGGCTGCCGTACGTGCGCGACCTCGGCGTGGACGCCGTATGGCTCACGCCGTTCTACCCCTCCCCGCTCGCCGACGCGGGCTACGACATCGCCGACCACACCGACGTCGCGCCGGACCTCGGCACGCTCGCCGACTTCGACGCCTTCGCGGCGCGGGCGCACGCCCTGGGGCTGAAGGTGCTGGTCGACCTGGTCCCCAACCACACCTCCGACGCGCACTCCTGGTTCCGCGAGGCGCTGGCAGCGCCCGCCGGAAGCGCGGCCAGGGACCGCTATCTGTTCCGGCCGGGCCGCGGCGTACGGGGCGAGGAGCCGCCCAACGACTGGCGCTCCGCGTTCGGCGGCCCGGCGTGGACGCGGACAGGCGACGGCGAGTGGTATATGCATCTCCACGCGCCCGAGCAGCCCGATCTCGACTGGCACCACCCCGAGGTGGTGGCCGACTTCGAGCGGATCCTGCGGTTCTGGCTGGACCACGGGGTCGACGGCTTCCGCGTGGACGTCGCCCACGCCCTCTTCAAGCACCCGGCCCTGCCGGACGCGGGCCCCGGCCAGCACGAGGACCCGGCGCGCAACCATCTGATGCCGTACTACGACCGCGAGGAACTGCACCCCCTCTACCGGAGCTGGCACACCCTGCTCGCCGACCACCCCGCCGGGCCGCCCGGCGCCGCGCCACCCGGGGAACGGCTGCTCGTCGCCGAGGCGGCCGTCTTCGACCCCGCCCGGCTCGCACGCTACGTACGCCCCGACGAGATGGGGCAGAGCTTCAACTTCGCCTTCCTGGAGTGCCCGTGGCAGCCGGCCGCGATCCGCGCCGTCGTCGAGGAGTCCGTCGCCGCCATGACGGCGGTGGGCGCCCCCGTGACCTGGGTGCTCTCCAGCCACGACGCGGTCCGCCCGGTCACGAGGTACGGCGGCGGTCCCGCCGGTGCCCGGCGGGCGCGCGCCGCCGCGCTGCTGATGCTGGCCCTGCCCGGCACGGCGTACGTCTACCAGGGCGAGGAACTGGGCCTGCCACAGGTCGAGTTGGCCGACGACCGGCTCCGCGACCCGGTGTGGCGGAGATCGGGCGGGACCGAGCGGGGGAGGGACGGCTGCCGGGTCCCCCTGCCCTGGGAGGGCGGGCAGCCGCCGTACGGATTCTCCTCGGCCGCCCCAACCGACTGCTGGTTCCCGCAGCCGGAGGGGTGGGCCGGGCTGACGGCCGACGCCGAACGCGGCGATCCCGCCTCGACGCTGGAGCTGTACCGGGCCGCGCTACGGCTGCGGCGGTCCGGCTCCCCACGGGCCGTGGCGGACGGCGGCGCGCTGCGCCTGCTGTCGCCGCCCGGCGCGTCGTACCTGGCGTTCGACCGGGGCGACGGGCTGGTCTGCGCCGTGAACTTCGGCCCGGACCCGCTACCGCTCTCCGACGCCTTCGAGACCACGGAAGTGGTCCTGGCGAGCGGGCCGTCGACGGACGGGGGACGGCTGCCCGCGGACACCGCCGTATGGCTGCGCCGGTGATCCCTTGTCGGCCCGCTCAGTACGCGGAGACCGAGGCGAACAGGGCCTCGGCCTCCGCGACCGAACCCGCCAGCTCCCCGGGGTCCGTGCTCAGCTCCGACGTGATCATGTCGACGTCCCGCAGCCCCGCCCGCCGCAGCAGCGTCTTCTCGTTCGTCACCCACTCACCGCGCGCCGCCAGCACGGCGTGCGCCGTCTGCGTCGCCGCGATGGCGAGATTCCCGACGACCTCGGTGAGCCGGCCGTACGGGACATGGTTGGCCTTCGTGTACGCGAGCGTCATACGCGCGTTGCCGAGCCAGCGCTCCGGTGCCGTCCGGCGCAGTGCCGCCGGATAGTCGGGGCGGGGGAGTTCACCCCGCAGCACCCGGTTGATGCCCAGCTCGGCGACGACCAGATAGCTGGGGATGCCCGCGAGATGGAACATCAGCGGCTCCAGATGGAAGCGGCCCTGCTCCGCCTCGGCCAGTTCGTGCTCGACCACGGCGAGATCGCGGTAGTGCACATCGACGCTACGGCCCTCGACCGTCAGCCACGCGCCGCCGTTGAAGACGCCGCCGCCCCAGCCGCCGATCTCGGACACCTCGCCCGTCCAGCCGACGGCCCGCAGATCGGCCGGGTCGAAGTCCCCCTCGTCCCCGCCTTCGTAGTAGACGGCCAAGTCCCAGTCGCTGTCCGGGCGTTCGGTGCCCTGGGCGCGTGAGCCGCCGAGCGTCACGGCCTTGACGGCGGGCAGCGCGGCGAGCACGTCGGCGGTGCGGTCGAGGAATGCGCGGTTGCCGTCGCCGGCGGTGTCACTGACTGCGTTCATGAGGCGAGGAACCAATCCGTGCTGCGTGAGAAGGGAGTGATCGATCCGGACATCCTTATGTTCTACACGCAGCCCGCGGGCACGACGTCCGGGGGCCGCCCGGCTGTCGGCCGCCGGGGCGTTCGCGCCGCTCACCGGCGGGGCGGAGAATATGTTCAGGAAATCCGTCGTCGGATGTCGAGGACCCGCTTCCCGTTCCGACCAAGGGGTGACAGCGCGCCGACGGGGCGCGCGAGACCGGGAGGACACCGGAAATGAAGTACATCGTGATGATCTACGGCAACCAGGCGAAGTGGGACAGTTTCCCGGCCGACGAGTGGCCCAAGGCGGTCGCCAAGCAGGACGCGTACAACAAGAGGTACCGCGACAGCGGTGAACTCCTCGGCGCGTACGGCCTGGCCGACGCGGCCAACGCGCAGCTGGTGCGCCGCAAGGACGGCGCGCCGGTCGTCACCGACGGCCCGTACCTGGAGACCAAGGAGTACATCGCCAGCTTCTACCTCCTCGACTGCGACAGCCTGGAGCGGGCACAGGAGATCGCCGCGGACATCCCGTTCGCGGACGCGGACCCGGTCGAGCTGTGGCCGATCCTGCACGAGGCCGCGGCGGATCTGTGACCGTCGGTCACCAAGAGGTCGAGGACCTGCTGCGCGAGCTGGCGCCGCAGGTCCTCGGCACGCTCGTCCGCCGGTACGACGGCTTCGACGTGTGCGAGGACGCCGTACAGGAAGCGCTGCTGGCCGCCGCGGTGCAGTGGCCCGAGGAAGGGACGCCGGCCAACCCGCGGGGCTGGCTGGTCACCGTCGCCGCCCGCAAGCTGGTCGACGAGGTGCGCAGCGACGCGGCGCGGCGCCGCCGCGAGAACGCCCTCGCGCTGGCCACCCCGCAGGCGGCCCTGCTCACCCCGGCCGCAGACACCGAGTCCGCCACCGACCGGGACGACTCGCTGGCCCTGCTGTTCCTGTGCTGTCATCCGGCGCTGTCCTCGCCCAGCCGCATCGCGCTGACCCTGCGCGCGGTCGGCGGTCTGACCACCGCGCAGATCGCCGCGGCCTTCCTGGTGCCCGAGACGACGATGGCCCAGCGCATCAGCCGGGCCAAACAGACCGTCAAGGCGACCGGCGCCGTCATGGCCCTGCCCGAGGGGGCGGAGCGCGACGAACGGCTCGAAGAGGTGCAGCACGTCCTCTACCTCGTCTTCAACGAGGGCTACACCACCACAGGCGGCGCCGGTCTGACCGCCCCGGAGCTGTCCACCGAGGCGATCCGGCTCACCCGCCTGCTGCGCCGCCTCGTCCCCGACGACACCGAGACGGCTGGCCTGCTCGCCCTCATGCTGCTGACCGACGCACGCCGCCCGGCCCGCACCGGACCCCACGGCGAACTGGTGCCGCTGGCCGAGCAGGACCGCGGCCGGTGGGACGGTCGGCTCGTCGCCGAAGGCGTGGCGCTGATCAGCGCCACGCTGCCGCGCGGGCAGGTCGGTCCGTACCAGCTCCAGGCGGCCATCGCCGCCGTGCACGACGAGGCGGACCACACCGACGCCACCGACTGGCCGCAGATCCTTATGCTCTACGACCTCCTGGAGCGGTACGGGCCCAATCCGATGGTCACGCTCAACCGCGCCGTCGCCGTCGCCATGGTCCACGGCCCGTCCGCCGGCCTCGACCTGCTGGCGACACTGGAGAGCGACAAGCGCCTGGCGCACCACCACCGCCTCCTGGCCACCCGTGCCCATCTGCTGGAACTGCTCGGGGAGCGCGCCGCCGCAGCGACCGCCTACCGCGAGGCCGCCCGCCGCACCACCAGCACCCCCGAACGCCGTCATCTCACCGAACGGGCCCAGCGGTTGGAGAGCCCCGCCTGACGCCGTCCGTCCGCAACATCCGTGTCCGTCCGCCTCCGTCCGCGTCCGTATGTGTGTTTCCGCGTGTGGTGGACAGCGTGGAACAGAGCGTGGGAGAGCGGCCGGTCGATGATCGAGGTCCGGCCCCGGTCTCTCCGCGGGGGCCCAACCGGGGAAGGACGGCCATGAGCGACTCAACCGGCGCCACGGAAGCCAAGGGGACGGAAGCCAAGAGGACGGAAGCCAAAGGGACGGAAGGGAACGCCGCGTACGGCAGGAAACCCTTCAAGCGTTCCACGAGCCACTTCGCCGACCGCATCACCGCCGACGGCCGCGACGGCTGGCCTGTGGAGGCGGGCCGCTACCGCCTGGTGGTGAGCCGCGCCTGCCCGTGGGCGAGCCGCGCCGTCGTGTCACGGCGGCTGCTCGGTCTTGAGGACGCGCTCTCGCTCGCGATCACCGACCCGATCCAGGACGACCGCAGCTGGCGCTTCACCCTCGACCCCGACGGCCGCGATCCCGTACTCGGCATCCGCTTCCTCGGTGAGGCGTACGACGCGCGCGAGACGGGCTACCCCGGTGGCGTCAGCGTGCCGGCGATCGTGGACGTACCGAGCGGGCAGCTCGTCACCAACGACTACCAGCGGATCACGCTCGACCTCGCGACCGAGTGGACGGCGCTGCACCGCCCCGGCGCGCCCGACCTGTACCCGGAACCGCTGCGCGACGAGATCGACGAGGTGATGGAGGGCATCTACCGGGACGTCAACAACGGTGTGTACCGGGCCGGTTTCGCGTCGGAACAGAGTGAGTACGAGCGCGCCTACCGCGATGTGTTCCGCCGCCTCGATCTGGTGTCGGAGCGGCTGGCCGGTCAGCGGTATCTGGTCGGGGACACCATCACCGAGGCCGACATCAGGCTGTTCACCACGCTGGTGCGCTTCGACGCCGTCTACCACGGACACTTCAAGTGCAATCGCGCCAAGCTGACCGAGGACCCGGTGCTCCAGGCGTACGCGAAGGACCTCTACCAGACACCCGGTTTCGGCGACACGGTCGACTTCGACCACATCAAGCGGCACTACTACATGGTGCACACCGGCGTGAACCCCACCGGCATCGTCCCCCTGGGACCCGATCTCTCCGACTGGCTGACACCCCACCACCGCGAGGAGCTGGGCGGCCGGCCCTTCGGGGACGGGACCCCGCCGGGGCCGGTGCCGCCGGGCGAGGAAGTCCCGGCGGCGGGACGTCCCTGAGCAGTGGTACGACGCCGGTCCCGGCGCACCTCCCCTCGTGGGCGCGCCGGGACCGGTGGATACCGCTGTCAGCTCTCCAGGTCCCGCGCCTGGCGGAGCCAGTCGGTGAACAGCTCCACGTCGATGTCCGCCCCCGAACGGAGCTTGACGCCCGCCATCTCCCGTGCGGCGGCCTCAAGTCGGCCGGAAGGGTCGTTGACTCTCTGGCCCTTCCAGAGGCCGAAGGTGACATAGGAGCCGTACGCCTTGATCAGCGCGACGGGCTGTTCGCCGGGTGTCGCGCCCAGGCTCCACACCGGATGGCCGTGCCACATGGCCGCGTCCACACCGGTCAGAGCCGCGTCCACGACCTTCCTCACGTCCTCGGCGACGCCGCGCAGGGAGTCGTCGAGGGAGGCGAGGTACGCGTCGACGGTCTCGAACTTGGCCATGGTGATCAAACCTCCGTTTGGTGAAAGCAACTGAGGTGTTGACCGTGGGCGTGCACGAAACTCATCGCTCGGCCGCGAAATCGGACGTCGGATCAGGCGCGGGGGATCAGGCGGGGCTAGTCGTCTTCCTGCGCCGCGACGATCACGGCGAGTGCCTCGGAGATGTACGTCTCGGCCGCCGCCTTGTCGAGACCGAGTCCGCTGAGCACCCCCTTGCCGTCCTCCAGTTCCAGCAGGGCGAGCAGGATGTGCTCGGTCCCGATGTAGTTGTGCCCCATGCGCAGGGCTTCGCGGAAGGTGAGTTCCAGGGCCTTTTTCGCGCCCGCGTCGTACGGGATCAGCTCGGGCACGCTCGGCACGGCCGGCGGCAGGACCGCCTCGACCGCGTCGCGCAGGGCCTCCGCGGTCACGCCCTGCGCGACGATGGCCCGCGCGCCGATGCCCTTGGGCTCGCTCAGGAGCCCGAGCGCGAGGTGCTCCGGCCGGGTCTGGTCGTTGCCCGCGGCGCGGGACTCCTCCTGGGCGGCCATCACCACCAGCCTGGCCCGGTCGGTGAAGCGGCTGAACCCCTGACTGGCGTCGAGGTCCGACCCCTCGCCCGGCTTCGCGACGAACCGCTTCTGGGCGGCCTGCCGGGTGACCCCCATGCTGCGGCCGATGTCGGTCCATGAAGCGCCGGAGCGTCGTGCCTGATCCACGAAGTGACCGATCAGGTGATCGGCCACATCGCCCAGATGATCCGCGGCGATGACCGCGTCCGAAAGCTGGTCGAGAGCGTCGGTGTGAACCTTCTTGATGGCGTCGATCAGATCGTCGAGCCGGATGGGATGCGTCATGTGTCAACCTTAGGTTGACGCGTAGGGGGTGTCAACTCGCAGTTGACATCTTATCGGGGATGTCGTGACGGCGAGGGGAGACCCGGAAACGGCGGAAGAACGCGCGGACGTCGTCGGTGAACAGACCGGGTTCCTCCATGGCGGCGAAGTGGCCGCCGCGGTCGAACTCCGACCAGTGGACGATGGTGTTGTCGCGCTCGGCGAGCCGCCGTACCGGGCGGGCCGTATCGGCGGCGAAGACCGCCACGCCGGTGGGCGTCGTCAGCCTTCCGCCGCGCGGCGGGCGGGACGGGTGGGCGGCCTCCCAGTAATGACGGGCGGACGATCCGGCGGTCGCGGTCAGCCAGTAGAGCATCACGTCGGTGAGGAGCCGGTCGCGTGGCACCGCGTCCTCGGGCGTCTCCGTGGAGTCCGTCCACTCCATGAACTTCTCGACGATCCAGGCGAGTTGACCGACGGGGGAGTCCGTCAGGCCGTACGCCAGTGTCTGCGGCCGGGTCCCCTGGATCTTGGCGTAGCCGGACATCTCCGGTTCTGCGGCGATCAGCCGGTCCAGCCGGGCGCGGTCCTCGTCGGTGAGGCCGGCGGCTTCGGCGGGGTCGTCCGGCGGGAGGGTCAGCAGCGTGTTGAGGTGGATCCCGACGACGTGGTCACCGTCGACCGCGGCGAGTTCGCGGGTGATCGCGTGCCCCCAGTCACCGCCCTGGGCGCCGTAGCGGCCGTACCCCAGCCTCCGCATTAACTCGGCCCAGGCCAGGGCCACTCGGTGCACGTCCCAGCCGCCGTCGCGGGTCGGTCCGGACAGGCCGTAACCGGGGATGGACGGGATGACGAGGTCGAACGCGTCGGCCGCGTCGCCGCCGTGCGCGCCCGGGTCGGTCAGGGGGCCGATGACGTCGAGGAACTCGACGACGGATCCGGGCCAGCCGTGGGTGATCAGCAGCGGCAGCGCGCCCGCGCCCGTGGCGGCGCCGGCGGAACGGATGTGCAGGAAGTGGACCGTGGCGCCGTCGATGACGGTCGTGAACTGCGGGAATCGGTTGAGGTACGCCTCCTGTGCCCGCCAGTCGTAGCCCGTACGCCAGTACTCGGCGAGCTCCTGGAGGTAGGGCAGCGACACCCCCTGGGACCAGCCGACGCCGGGGAGTTCGTCGGGCCACCGGGTGGCGGCGAGGCGGGCGGCCAGATCGTCCAGGTCGGCCTGCGGTATGTCGATGACGAACGGTTCGATCGCGAACGCGGCGTCCGTGCCGGTCTCGCTCATCGGGCGCCGCCGCCGTCCGGCTCACCGGCGAGCGCGCGTGCGGCCGCCACCTCGTCCGCGTCCCAGCCCCAGTGCCCGACGCCGGACTCCCGCGCCTGCTCGTCGATCCACCGGTTGTGCGCCTCCCAGGCCGCCTGCTTGCTGGTACCCAGCGCCGCGCCGATCTGCGACCACGAGGCACCGGCCCGGCGGGCGGACCGTACGGAGAGCTGTCGCCCGTATCCCGCCTTGCGGGCGATCACCTCGCCGAGTGCGAGCAGTTCCAGCGACTCGCCGCGCGTGAGCGCGTCCGCGTCCGGGCGCTCGGGGGCGTCCTCGTCGGCGGGGGACGCCAGGGCGTCGCGGGTCCGCAGCGCGTCGTAGCGCGCGACGGCGCCGGGCAGGGTGTACCGGCGTTCCAACTCGTCAGGTGTGGACATGACTCCATCCTTCGCGTCAGGCAGGCTTGACGTCAAGCCTGCCTGACGAAAAGGATGGAGAGGGGGATGCGGGCGGGAACTGCCGTCCGCCTGACCGGGGCGTGGACGGGCGTGCGTGGGCGTGCCGCAACTGCGAACTACGGTCCTACGCGGCGGAGATGACCGCCACACCCGCCCGCCGACGACGTCGATCACCGTGCCGTGGACGAACGTGGCCTCGTCGGCGGCGAGATACACGGCGGCCTGCGCCACGGCGTCCGGCGTGCCGACGGCTCCGGCGGACGCGCCGGCCCGCCCCTCGCTCAGCCGTCCAGGACCGTCAGATCGAGCCGGTCCAGCCGCTCGGGGTCGTTGAGGATGGCGATGGAGGCGATCCTGCCCTTCCTGATCGTGAACGCCATGACCGAGATCGGTAGCCCGTCCGCCGTCGCGACAACCCCCGCCGCACCGTTGACGAGCGCGGGCCGTGACACCCCGGCGAACCGCGCCGCGAAGATCGCCCCGCCCGCGACGGCCGCCGCACCGCGCACCAGCCCGCCCGGACGCAGCGTGCCGCCGTCCGAGCGCACCACGATGTCCGGGTCGAGCAGGGCGACGAGCGCGTCGAAGTCGCCGTCCCGCGCCGCCGCGAGGAACGCGTCCACGACCTCGCGCTGCTTGGCGACATCCGGATCGGGAGCGGGAGCCGCCCCGTGCACCCGCCGCCGGGCCCGGCTGGCCAACTGCCGCGCGGCGGCCGGAGTGCGGCCGACGATCGGGGCGATCTCCTCGAAGGGCACGGCGAACAGGTCGTGCAGGACGAAGGCCAGCCGCTCGGTGGGAGCGAGCGCTTCGAGCACCACGAGCAGCGCCAGGCCGACCGAGTCGGCCAGCAGCGCCTCCTGCTCCGGGGCGACGACGTCCACGCTGCTGATGATCGGGTCCGGCAGCCGTACGCGCTCCTCCAGCGGGTCCTCGCGCCGTGCGGTACGCGCGCGCAGCATGTCCAGGCAGACGCGGCCCACGACCGTCGTCAGCCAGCCGGCCAGATTCCCGACCTCGCTCGTGTCCGAGCGGTGGAGCTTGAACCACGCCTCCTGGACCGCGTCGTCGGCCTCGCTCAGCGAACCGAGCATCCGGTAGGCCACCGCCCGCAGATGGGTACGGTGCGCCTCGAAGCGCCGCGCCAGGAACTCGTTCTCGTCCATCGCCGTACCTCTCGACCTGTCCCGTCAGTGCGTTCCCCCACCGTGATGACGGACGGGACCCGGCCGATGTGACGAGAAGTGGCCGATCACCTTCAGCGGCTGTCGGCCTGCCGCAGCCGCGCGAGCCATGGATGCGGGTCGTTCGCGCCGTACGCCAGGGAGATCGCCCCCGCGAGCCAGTCACGCCGGTCGTCGGTGAGCAGCGGCAGCATGGTGGCGAAGTCTTCCTCGTCCTTGGGGCGTGGCGCCTTCGCCTTGTAGTAGAGCTGCACCTCGGGCGCCAGGTACGGCACACCTTCGGCGGAGGTCACGCCCAGTTCGCGGACGGGCCTGCGCACTCGGGGGTCGCGGCGCGACGTCCACTCCTCGCCGTGGGACTCGTCGAGCATGACCTGGATACGCCAAGGGGCACCCGGCCCGGGGCGGCACCAGATGTCGTGGACGCCGACCGGCAGGACCTCGCCGGCCGCCCACGGGCGCAGCGTGCCCGGCGGATCGGCGGCCCACCACTCCCAGCCCGCCAGCACCCGTTGCGCGGCGAGCTGGTCACGGCGCAGCAGCAGGACGTCGATGTCGCCGTGGGGCCGGAAGGCATGGCCCACGGCGAGTTCGATCGCGTAACCGCCCCCGATCCACCATGGGCACGGCAGACCGGAGAACAGCCGCACCACCTCGGTGAGCGGCGCGGGTTCCCACGTGCCGAGCGATGCGCCGGGGGCGGGTCCCGACCCCGGCTCACGCCCGGGGTCCGCAGTCGGCACGGCGGTCACTCCTTCGGGCTCGGCGGCAGCCCCATCGCGTCGGCGAGGGCGTCGATCTCGGATGTGAGCAGGGTGCTTCCACGGTGTCCCATGCCCGAGAACTGCCCCTGGATCTCCAGGCTGACCGCCCCGTGCATCCGCGACCAGACGGTGATCGCGCCCGCGAGAGCCGGGCCGGGATCGGCGTCGGGGGCGTACGCCCGTACCCACTCGGCCACCGCGGGTGTGCTCTCGTCCCAGGCGCCCAGCTCCGCCTCCAGGGCGTTCGCCGCCGACCGGGGCGAACCCTGCGCGAGCACCGCCAGGAACGGGCCGAGGACGGCCCGCGCGCTGTCGACCGTCTCACTCGGGGCCTCGTAGCCGGGCGACGGTGAGCCCGCCAGCAGCTGGTACAGATGCGGGACCTCGACTGCCCACTTCCGATACGTGGCGGCCAGCGCGTGCAGCCTCTCCCGGGCCGGCCTGTCGGCGGTGCGGGCGGCCTCGGCCCGCACCGCGCCGGCGACAGCCTCGTAGCCTTCGATGATCAGCTCGGTGAGCAGGGCGTCCCGGCTGCCGAAGTACTTGTAGAGCGCCGGGCCGGTGACCCCCAGCTCCTTGGCGATCGCGTTGAGACTGAGCGACGCGGGGCCGCCGTCGCCGATCTGCCGCAGCGCGACCTGCTTGATCTCCGCGCGTACGTGCTCGCGGTAGCGCTGCCGAGGAGTGTCCTTGCCGACCGCCACGGGCGCAGCCTTCCGTTATTTAGAGGGTCTAGCTTTTCATTGCAACTGTAGCTTTGGTGAATCGGGTCGGGCAAGCGCGGCCACAAGGCGGGTGACACCGGCCAGAGTGAGGGCGAGGACCATCAGCGCCGCGCTCACCCACACCGGTGACCGGAAGCCGAGGCCCGCGTCGATAGTGAGACCGCCGAGCAGGGGGCCGGCCGCGGCGCCGATGTTGAAGGCGGCCGTTGCGAAGGAACCGGCCAAGGTCGGTGCGCCGGGAGCCAGTTGGAACACCTGGGAGATCATCGCCGAACCGGTGCCGAACGCGAGCATCCCCTGGACGAAGACCAGCGCGATCGCGGCCACCGGACTCACCGCGCTCAGCGCCAGCGCGACCCAGCCGAGCGCCAGGGACGCCATGCCGGCCACGACGAACGCGCCTCGCCGCGCGTCGGCGACCCGGCCCGAGAGGGTGACGCCGACGAGCGACCCCACGCCGAACAGGGCCAGCAGGGCGGGCACCCATCCGGCGCCGAGTCCGGTGACGCGGGTGGCGAGCGGTTCGAGATAGGAGAAGGCGCAGAACGTGGCGCCCTGGACGAGCGCCATCGTCAGCAGCGTGAGCAGCACGCGCCGGCCGGTGAGGGAGCGCAACTCCTCGCGCACGGTGGGCGGCGCTCCGGTGCCGGCCGAAGGGCTCGCCGAGGCCGAAGGGTTCGTGGCCGTCGCGGTGGCCGTTGTGGTGGCCCTCGTCGGCCGCTCGGTCACCGGCCGCTCGTCCGGGACCGACGTCACGATCGCGACGAGCGCCGGCAGCGACACCAGAGCCACCGCCCAGAACGCGGCCCGCCACCCCAGGTGCTCACCCAGCAGCGCCCCGGCGGGCACACCCACCACACAGGCGACGGTGACACCGCCGACCACCACCGACGTGGCGCGGGCCCGCGCCGCCGGTTCGACCATCGCGAGGGCGGCGACCAGGGCGACCGCCCAGAATCCGGCGTTGGCCAGCGCCCCGACGATCCGCGTCGCGAGCAGTACCTCGTAGCTGGGGGTGACGGCGCCGACGACATGCGCGGCGACGAAGACGGACAGGAAGATCAACAGCGCGCGGCGGCGCGGCCACCGACGGCTGAACAGCGCCATCAACGGCGCGCCGATCACCATCCCCACGGCGAAGGCCGACGTCAGCAGACCGGCGGCCGGGATGGACACGTGCAGATCCTCGGCGATGCCCGAGACGAGCCCGGACAGCATGAACTCGGAGGTGCCCTGGGCGAAGACGGCAAGCCCGAGCACGTAGACAGCGAATGGCATGAAAGAACCCCATGGAAGGCAGCGGGAGTTGACGGACCGTCAAGTGAGGGGGAGGTGGGCCGCGCCCGTACGGCATGACGATTCGTCACGGCGTAGGGCCACGCGGCAGAGGTCCGCCAACAGTCAGGCCCGTCCGGAGAGTTCACGGACGGACAGCCAGGACCGATCGGACGGATCAGAGGACGCGGAAGGGGCGGCCCACACGACGGTGGACCGGCGGCAACAGCCGTACCGAGAGCCCGCCCACGACCCGACACGGTCGTACGGCGTCAACTCGACAGCGGATCAGCCACCGGACGACCGGTGGCTAGAGTCTGTCGGACTCGGGGCTGCTCATGATCGGCAAACTACCAGCCGCGCCTCGTGCTCTCCACCCGTTTAACGATGTGCGGGTACGGCGACGAGCCACTACCTTCCCGGGCATGGAAGAGCGACCCGTCGGCATCGAAGACTCCGACGTGCGACAAGCGCTGAACGCGTGGGGGATCACCCCCGTCACCTGGGAGTACGCCCCCGTCGGCTTCGGCGACTACCACTGGACCGCCACCGACACGCAAGAGCGTCGGTGGTTCGTGACCGTGGCCGATCTGGCGCACAAGAGCTGGTACGGGGACGGGCCGGGGGGCGCCCTCCATGGTCTGCGGGACGCCATGGACACCGCCGTCGCCCTGCGTGGCGCGGACCCGGACGGCCTGGACTTCGTGGTGGCACCCGTGCGGACCGCCGACGGCGAGACGGTACGCGGGCTGGGCACCGGGCACGCGGTGAGCGTGTTCCCGCTCGTGTCGGGCGCGCCGGGCCACTTCGGCGACACCCTCGCCGCGCCTGACCGCGGCCTGGTGCTGGACCTGCTCGCCAGGCTCCACCGGACGGCTCCTCCGGCCTCGGCCCGCGTACTGCCGCCGGAGTTCGCGACGCGCCCCCAACTGGAGCGCGCACTGCGGGAGATAGGCAGCCCTTGGGACGGCTTCGGACCGTTCGCCGACCCCGCCAGACAACTGCTCGCGGACCACGCCACTGCCCTGCGCGGCCGGCTCGACGAATTCGACCGGCGGGCAGGGGAGTTGAGGGCGAGCGGCGCGCCGCTCGTCATCACGCACGGCGAGCCGCACCCCGGCAATCTGTTGCGGGCGGGGGAGCGGCGGCTGCTGCTGGACTGGGACACGGTGGGCCTCGCGGTGCCCGAGCGTGACCTGTGGCTGGTCGCGGACGGCCCGGACGACCTCGCCAGGTACGAGGAGGCCGGGGGTCGTAAACCGGATCCGTCGGCCCTGGCGCTGTACCGGCTCCGCTGGGCCTTGAACGACGTCGCCGAATTCCTCGGGTGGCTTCGCGCACCGCACGACCGGACGCCGGATGCCCAGCAGGCGTGGACGGCGCTGACCAGCTCGGTCAAGAGCCTCGCGGCCGACCCGTAGGCCTTGCTCCGTGCGCGTGGTCCGATCCGGTGAGTGCGTCGGTGTGGACGCGTTCGGCCCCGTCCCGAGCAGCTATAACCACCTCATGCTCTATCACTTCGCCGTACGGGAAAACTGGCAGGCCGATCCCGATCGGCCGTACGCGCCGCCGTCGTTGGCCAAGGACGGCACTGTCCACTGCTCTCCGACGGAGGCGGCGGTCCTCAAGGCGATCGCGCGCTTCCACCAGGACACGGATGGACTCGTCCTGGTCATCGACGAGACCATGGTCGACGTCCCGGTCGACTGGGTGGCCCCGCCGGCCTACTCGCCCATGGCCCACCAGCCCGGATTCCGGATGGCACAGCTCCGGGGGCCCCTCAACCGTGACGCCGTGGTCCAGCTGATGGATGTGGTCCGCGCCGAAGACGGCCAGGACTGGCGACTGGTCGCGCGGGACGGCTCCACGACGCGGTGACGACCGGCGTTCGGCGGCCTGTGCCTTCGGATACCCACGCCGATTCCCCTGGCCGCTGAGCGGGTCGAATCTCGCTGGTGGGGCCGGTGAGGCCGCGCCTAGTATCGGTCGCGATGACGCCGATGGACGAAGTACTCGACGACGCGCTCCGGCGGGCCGACGTCCGTCGGCTGTCCATGCTGCTGGACCCCGCCGACTGCCCGCCGGAGGTCTTCGAGCGGCTGCTCCGGCACGGGGACGCGTGCGTACGGTCGCTGGGGCTGGCGCTCCTCGGAGAGCGGGCCGTGCTCGGCGAACCGGCCGGACTCGGCGCTCTGTTGCCCACGGCCCTGTTGGCCGCCGGACCGTCGGCCGACATCTGGACGGCGGACGACGCGCTCGTCCTGGCGGAGCTGTACGCGCGACTCGGACCGCATGTGCCGAAGCCGTACGCCGTCGCGGGTCGCGCCCCGGCATGGCGTACGGCAGGGCTCCCCGTACGCGTGAAGATCGCCTGGCTGCGCGCCGAGATCGCCAACGACCCGACGACCGTCCGCCGGGAGCCCGCCTGCGAACTGCTCTACCAGGCCGTACGGGAGACCGGCATCGCCCACACCCCTCGGCCGCACCGGCTGGTCGCGGAGCTGCTGGACAGTGGCGACCGGGTGTTGGTGGGCGAGTCGTTGAGGCTGGCCCGGGAAGGGCTGCACGCCGGAGTCCTGCCTGCCCGGCTCGTCGGCGACCATCTGTCGCGGCTGCTCGATCTCGACGCCGGAGCCGACGCCGGAGCCGACGCCGGGACCGTCGCCGCCGCGCTGGCCGAACTCGCCCAGCCCTGGGCGACGTTGGAGCCCCTGCCGCCCGGTCGGCTGTCCGCCCTCGTGACCGTCGCCGCAGCCACCGCCCGACCCGAGGTGGCCGGCGCCGCGCTCACCACGCTCGCCCGGCACGGCCACAGCGGCGTACTTCGGCAGGCCGTCGACGACCCGGATCTGCCGCCCCGGCTGCGACGCCGAGCCCTGGAACTGCTCGGATCGCTCGCCACACGCCACGACATCGGCGAGCTGACGGCTGTCGCCACGCGCGACCCGCTGCTGTTCGGCGAGCCGGCCGTGGCCTGCCTGCGCGGGCTCCACCGGCGCGGACACTTCGTGACCGGCCGAGACGTTCCCGCCGTCGTCGCCCTCGCGCTGGCCGACCACGCCATCGCGCCACGCGATATCGCGACCATCCTGTTCACCTGCCGGCAGGACATGTTCCGGCTGCTGACCGATGCCCCCGCCGACGACCCGAGCTGGCCGCGCAGACTCGACCTACTGGTCGCGCTGGCCGGACAGGGCACGGGCGACGCCGGCGAACTCCCGATCGGCGACGCCATCACCCTTGCGCTCGCGGCGACTTCGGCCCCTCGGCCGTTCCTCGCCGCGCTGCGCGCACTACGGCACACGGCCGCCGAAGAGGCCGTACTGGCGCGTCTGACGACAGAGCCCGCCGCCGCACTCGACACCCTGGAGGCCATCGGGGGACAGCCGACCGTTGCGGCGTTGCGCGACGGGCTCGGCCTCACGGCGGCGGACGGCGCGGGCGTCATCGCACCGCATCTGCGGGCCCTACGGAACAGGGCACTTGAGCTGCTCTGGCAGCTCACCGAGGACATGACGGAGCGGCGCGCCCTCCTCGTACGTCTCGACCCCGCCGACCTGCCCCCACGTATCGCCGCCGATCTCGGCGGCCCCGACGAAGGCGAACTGGCCCTGCTCGGCGCCCGCGTGGACCGGGCCGAGCCGGCGGCGGCGCTGTGCGGACTGGCCGCCTACGGCGGCGCGGGCACCCTTCCGGTCATCGCCGATCTGCTCCTGGACGTGGTCGCCGAACTGGCCCTGCGGGAAAGGATGTTGACGGATCGGCCGCCCGCCTCCTCGCAGCCGGACGGACCGGCGGTCGCGGACAGGCCCGTCGTGCCCGGGGAAGTCCTCGAAGCCGTACGGGAACTGGGGCGCCGGCTCCACGCACGGCGCAGGATCCGACCGTCCTGCCTGCTCGACGCCGCCGACGCCGACGCGCCCGGCAACGCACTCGCCGCGACCATGGTGCTCGGCCTGCTCGACCGCCCCGGGCCGACCGACGGCGAACGGGTGATCCTCCTCGAACTGCTGACCCGGATCCCCTACCCCCACATCCGGCCGCGCGTGCACCGGCTGCTCCGCCACCGCGACCCCCACGTGCGCAAACACGTGATCGCGCTGCTCGCCAACGACTCCGACGGAGACGACGCGCAGGCACTCTCGGCGAGCCTCATCACCCTCACCACCGCCGACGACATCCAGACCGTACGACAGGCCCTGCTCGCCCTCGGCCACGCGCGGGCGCGCTGGGCGGCGGGCGCCGTCGCCGCCTGTCTCGACCACCCGAACATGAACATCAAGAAGACCGCGGCCGGGGTACTCGCCCTCGCGGGCACCGCGGCCGCCGTACCTCAGCTCCTCAACTGGCTGGGCCGCCATGACAATCCAGGGTTCAGGACCGCGCTCGTCGAGGCACTGCGGGCCATCCTCGGTCCCGCCTACGAGGCGACACTGCGCGCCGCCGTCGACCGCGCCGAGGAGCCACGCGCCCGACAACTGCTGGGTGCGTGCCTCGCGGACAGCCCGCGGCCCAAGGAGGCGGCGCTCGCCGACTTCGACGCGCTGGAGACCGGCGGCTGGCAGCCCGCCATCGCGCTGCGGATCGCCGGACGCCCGGAACTGCCCGCGCTTCTCCCCTCGCACGGACTGCGACCGGCGCACGCGGACTGGCTCGCCCTGGCCGACTCGCTGCCGGACACCATGTCCGGCACACGCGCGCGATTGGTAGAGGTGGCGGTCAGGATCCGCCCGAGCCGACTGTCCGACGACGAGAAGAGAACCTACGCGCGGTACCTGCCGTACCTGCTCAGCTGCCTTACGGACAAGGCGATGTCGGGTGCGGGCGGGCGGGGCATCGTTTCCGCGCTCGGCGAGCTGGCGCCCACGCTGCCGACGGCGGAGAAACGGGCTGTCGCCGCCGCCGTACGCGCGCTGCCCGGCACCGCACCCGCTCCGACACTGACTCTGCTCCGCGGCTGCGGCGTGGCGCTGGTGCGCACCGATCTGGACCAGGCACTCGCGGCGGCGCCCACCGCGCGCTCCGAAGGAGCCGTACTCCGCGAGGCGTTCGCGATCCCGGACGCACCTTCGGACGCACCCCGCACGCCCAACTCCCGTGCCCAGCTTGCCGCGTTGGCCGCCGACTACCCGACCGCCGACCCCGTGACCCGGTCCGCCCTCCTCGACCGCATGACGGCGCTCCAGCCCCTGGACGCGCCGCCCTGGACCCTCGGGGAGACCGCCTCCTCCGACCCGTCGACCGGGCGGACACCCGACCGGACGGTCCGCGCGGACGACCTGGACCAGCCACGTTCGGCGGCCCTGCGCGCCCGTCTGCTGGACATGCTCGACGCACCCGACCCGGACCGGCGCCGTACCGCCGCTCTCGCGCTCCTCAAGTGGCCCGATCCCGACGTCCGTTCGGCGGTACTGGGCGCGTACCTCCACGGCCGTGTCGACGTCGACATCCCGGCCGACGCCGTCCCGGCCGGTGTGCTCGCCGCACTGGGAGGGGCGGAGCCGCACAGCGACGAGATCCGGTACGACCGGCTGGCCCGGGTGGCGGTACGGCTCGACCCGGCCGCCCTGGAACCGCTCGTACCCCTCATCCTGGAGTGGTGGCAGCAGGCTCCCGAGGCTGTTCGTCCCGTCCTGAACGCCGTCCCGGCGGATACGCTCGCCGTGATCCTCGGAGAACGCACAGCGGCGGGCGCGTGGGGATTCCTCGACCTGCTCGCCGGCCGTACGCTGCTCCGCACCCCCGCGCTCACGGAAATCTGCCGCCGACTGCGCGCCGACGGTCGCGACCGCGTCGCCGACAGCCTTCTCCTGGTCGACGGGCCACTGCGCGACCCGGCCACCGGGCATCAACACGCAGACACGCGAGGGCGGTTGGCAGAGCCGACGGGAGACCCAGGCGGGCCGTCCCGCCAGGACCTGCTGCACCTGGCCCGTACCGGCAGCCCCGATCAGATCCGCCGGGCGCTCACCCGTCTCACCGAGGAACACCCCGCCGCGAAGGCGACCCCGACCCCCGACGACCCCGAACTGACGGCGCTGATAGGCGAGTTGCTGCACCACCCCCGGCCTCGCGTCCGTCTCCACGCCCTCCGGACCTCCCGAGCGCTGTTCGACCGGTCGACCTATCTGCACCACACGTCGGCGCTGCTGGGAGACCCGCAGCCGGACGTGGTGCGTTCGGCCGTCCGGACACTCACCCACGCCGGCTGGGAGCCCGCCGTCCCCGCGATCGTCGCCCTGCTCGACCATCCCCACCCGGTCGTGCGCGGCGCGGCGGTGGAGGGTCTGCTGCGCCTGGGCCCGCGCGCGGTCCCCGCGCTCCGGCACACGGCCGACCACGCACGCCCCGACAGGCGATCCGTCTACACGTCCGTGCTCGACCGGATCACGGCGATCGGCATCGGCATCGGCATCGAAGAGGAGAGAACAGCATGATCGTCTGGGTGAACGGCTCCTTCGGCGCGGGCAAGACGACTCTGGTCGCCGAACTGCACAGCCGCTGGCCCGACGCGCTCGTGTACGACCCGGAGCAGGTCGGCATGGTCCTGCGGGACATCGTGGATGTCCCGACCGGCGACTTCCAGGATCTGCGCCTGTGGCGGCGCCAGTTGGTCTCGCTGGCGCTGGGGCTGCTTGAGGAGTACGAGCGCCCGGTCCTGGCGCCGATGACGCTGGTCGACCCGCTCTACGTGAGCGAGGTCTTCGGCGCGTTCGCGGCGGCCGATGTCACCGTGCACCACTTCTTCCTCAAGGTCTCGGCGACCGAGCTGGAGCGCCGCGTCGACACCCGCGACGTCGCACCGGGGAATCCCGAGCGCAACGCCGCCGCCCGCCGGTGGGTCATGGAGCGGGTCCCGCGCTGTGTGGCGGCGGCGGACACGATGCCCGCCGGGACCGTCCTTCTGGACGGCGAGCGGCCGACGGCGGAGCTGGCGGACGATGTGCTGAGGCATGTCGGGGTCGGGATATGACACCAAGGACCCGAGGGCGGGATCAGGGGTGCGGCTGAGCCGGGAAGCCCGTCCAGCGCAGCTCGGCCGGCAGATGCCCCATGTCGTTGTAGAGCAGCACGGATGACGGCCGGTCCGGCGCGTAACGGATGACGGTCAGCGCCGCGTTGCAGTGATTGAGCCCCATCCAGCGCCAGGGTGGGGCGTCGAGGGCGTCCCGTACGAGCCAGCCGATGAGGAAGTTGTGCGTCACCACCAGCTCGTGGCGTTGCTCGTCACCCTCCACCGGCCCGGTGAACCGCGCGAGCGCCTCCCGCGCCAACTCCGGTCCCCGTTCACGATCTTCGGCGGGGAACCCCGCCAGACGCTCCAGCATCGTGCCCGCGTGGTCCGGGGGCAGCTCGTGTTCGTGCGGCACGTACGGGATGTAGTCGCCGGCCAGGTCGGACAACTCGCGCTCCACGCCGTCCAGTTGGTCGTGGATCAGGCGGGCCGTACGCGCCGCCCTCGGCAGTGGTCCGTGCCGGATCACCGAAAGCGGGCTGCCCCGTAGCCGCTCACCGAGCAGTACGGCCTGACGCCGGCCGTTCTCGGTCAGGTCGCTCTCGTCCTCCGAGGCTTCACCGTGCCGCGCCAGGTAGAGGTAGCGCGTCGCTGTCGCGGTCATGGGTGTGCCGGGGCCTTCGCCGGCGTTCGTGATCTTGCGCATGTCCGGACGGACGCGCGCCTCTCCCTGCCCGGTTCCGGCCCCGCCTTCACCCGCCCGGTTCCGGGACGACCCTCACCCGCCCGCGGAGTCCCCGCTTGACATCGCCACGCAATGGACTGACACTCTAGTTATAGCTTCTAACTCAAGCGAGAAGAACATTGAAGGGGTGAGTGCCATGAGCGATCTGCGACAGGCCAACGACCGGGCGGTGATGACCGAGGTCGTCCTGCCCGGCATCGTCGAGCCGGCCGGACTTCAGGTGCGGCAGCAGCCCGTGCCCGCCCCCGGCCCCGGCCAGGTCCTCCTCGTGATGGAGGCGTCCGGCGTCTCCTTCGCCGAGCAGCAGATGCGGCGCGGTAAGTACTACGACCAGCCGCCGTACCCCTTCACCCCCGGCTACGACGTC
This sequence comes from Streptomyces sp. NPDC057137, assembly GCF_042670825.1. Classification (NCBI taxonomy): domain Bacteria; kingdom Bacillati; phylum Actinomycetota; class Actinomycetes; order Kitasatosporales; family Streptomycetaceae; genus Streptomyces; species Streptomyces sp. NPDC057137. Next base: position 42,289 of record NZ_JBHUUW010000033.1, read on the forward strand.
GTGGGCACCGTCGCGGCGGTCGGGACCGGCGGGGACGCGTCGCTCGTCGGGCGCCGGTTCGCCGTGCTCACCAAGACCGGCGGCTGGGCCAGCCACCTGCTCGTACCGGCGGCCGAACTGGTCGAGGTACCGGCCGGTGTCGACGCGGCCGAGGCCGAGACCCTGGTGGTGAACGGCATCACCGCGATGCAGATGCTGCACCGCGTTGCCGACGTGAAGTCCGGCCAGACCGTGCTCGTACTCGGCGCCAACGGCGGCGTCGGATCCACCCTCGTCCAGCTCGCCCGCCGCGCGGGCGCCCGTGTCATCGGGACGGCGTCCGCCCGGCACCAGGAGACCGTCCGGGAGCTGGGCGCCATCCCGATCGACTACCGCACGCCCGACCTCACCGCGGAGGTCCGGAAGATCGCCCCGAACGGTGTGGACGCGGTCTTCGACCACATCGGCGGTGACGGCATCGTCGCGTCGTTCGGGCTCCTCGCTCCCGGCGGGACACTCGTGTCGTACGGCACGGCCTCGACCCGCGACGCGGCGGGCTCGTCCAAGCTGCCGGTCCTGAAGCTCATCGGCCGGCTCCAGCTCTGGAACGCGCTGCCCAACGGCAAGAGCGCCCACTTCTTCAACATCTGGGCGGGCAAGCGGCGCGCCGCCGTCTTCCAGGCGAAGCTCGCCGCCGACCTCACCGAGGTGCTGACCCTGCTCGCCGACGGGAAGATCAAGCCGCAGGTCGCCGCGCGTCTGCCGCTGTCGCAGGCCGCCGACGCGATGAGCCTGGCCGAGTCCAGCACGGTGACGGGAAAGGTCGTGCTGATCCCGGACGCCGCGTAGGACGCGGGGTGGGGTGAGGGACGTCGATCAGGCGTGACTCCCCACCGCCCGGCGGCCGTTCAGGCCAGGAACTCCGCCGTGGCCGCCACGAACCGGTCGGGGTCGTCACGCCACGGGAAGTGCCCGGCGCCGGGCTGGACGACGAGTTCGGCGTTCGGGAACAGCCCGGCGAACTCGGTCACGGTGACCGGCGGGGCTCCGGGATCGACCTCGCCCGCGAGCAGCAGCACCGGCCCCTCGAATCGGCCGAGCGCCGCGCGTGTGGCGTCCGGGTCGAAGGCGCCTTCCCCGGCGAACACGCCCGCCGCCTCGTCGTTGCGCTGCGCCTCCCCGGCGGACTCGAAGGCCTGGGCCTCCTCGTCCCAACGGCCGTAGGAGAACGGTGTGATGGCCTGCCAGGTGTCGGCGGTGGCACGGCCCTCGGTGATCGCCTCCAGCGCCGCGTACGCCGCCGGGAACCACGGCTCGGCGTGCCGGGCCCGTACCGTCTTCCGCCGCACTTCCCCCGGGATCGGGATACCGACCGCCCAGACACTCGGCGTGATCAACGCGAGCCTGCCGACGCGCTCCGGGTGGCGGGCCACGTACAGCGCCGCCAGATTCACCCCGCTGGAGTGACCGAGCAGGTCCATCCGGTCGAGACCGAGATGCCCGCGCAGCGCGTCGATGTCCTCGACGAGCCGGTCGCAGCGGTACGACGCCGGGTCCCCCGGCACGGCGGAGCCGCCGGTGCCGCGGGGATCCAGCATGATCAGCTGTCGGTGCGCCGAGAGGCCGCCCAACTCGCCGAGGTAGTCGGAGGACTGCATGGGCCCGCCGGGCAGGCAGATCAGGGGAGGGCCCTCACCGAATACGTGATAGGCGAGTCGTGTGTCGTCAGGTGCGGAGTAGGTAGGCATCGCGCAGACCTTGTCAGCGGCGCCGACCGGCGGCAACCGGGTTTCCGGGCCGGAGGCCGCCCCGGGCCGGCTCGCGCACGCTCCCGAGCCGCATCCGCTCCCGAGCCGCGCTCTCACGTCGAGCCCGGTCTCACGTCGAGTCGCGCACCACCAACGTCGTGGGTAGCACGAGCTGCTGGTGAGCCGTCGCGGGCTCGGCGATCTCGGCCAGGAGCAGCCTCGTGATCGAGCGCCCGATCGCCTCGATGGGCTGCCGCACGCTGGTCAGTGCCGGTGTCGTATGCCGGGCGATGACCGAGTCGTCGAAGCCGATCACCGCCACGTCGTCGGGCACCCGCCGCCCCCGCGCGCGCAGTTCGGCCAGCGCCCCCACCGCCATGACGTCCGACGCGGCGAAGACGGCGTCGATGGCGGGGGCGCGGTCGAGCAGGTCGCGCATCGCCGTACGCCCGCCCTCCTCGGTGAAGTCCGAGACCGCGACGAGGCGTTCGTCCACCGCCGTGCCCCGTTCGGCCAGGGCCTCGCGCCAGCCCCGGAGCCTGCTGTTGCCGACGTCCATGTCGAGCGGCCCGGTGATCGTCGCGATCGTGGTGCGCCCGGCGTCGATCAGGTGTCGTACGGCTGTCGCGGCGCCCCCGACGTTGTCGGAGTGGACATGGCTCAGGGACTCGTCGGGCGAGCGCCGGCCCGCCAGGACGGTCGGCATCCGCATCTCTTCGAGCAGGCCGGGCAGCGGGTCGTCGTCGTGGATCGACACCAGCAGAACGCCGTCCACCCGGCGCGCCGCCGCGAAGCGCGTCAGCCGGTCCAGCTCGCGCCGGTCGCGTACCAGGATGAGCAGCAACTGCATCTCGGTGTCCGCCAGTTCCGTACTCACGCCACGGATCACGGCGGAGAAGTACGGCTCCGCCGCCAGCCGGCTCTCCGACTCGGGGATCACCAGCGCGACGCAGTCCGTCCGGCTCGTGACGAGGCTCCGCGCCGCCGGGTTGGGTATGTAGTTCAGCTGCGTGATGGCCGTCTCGACAGCGGCGCGGGCCTTCGCGCTGACGCCGGGCGCACCGTTGACGACCCGCGAAACCGTCCCGCGCCCCACCCCCGCCAGCTCGGCGACGGCTTCAAGAGTTGGCCGCTGACCTTGGTGTTTGGGGCTGCTCATCGCTTCTCCTGATCTCTGCCCCGGAGGACGGCCCGGTTACCGCCTGCGCAGGGCACTTGACCCGCGAGGCACCGCTCCGTCCCGCTCGGCGCCGGACATCTCCGGGCAACGGAAATGTCTTCAACTCTTGACACGGTGCGACGTTCTCCGCAGAGTCTTCCACAACCGACTGGGAGCGCTCCCATTCTCCCGTTCACCGGATGACGGGCCCGCGTCCGGTGTGTTCATCGAGTCACTTTTCGGCGCGTCGAGCGCCCCGCAAGGAGGAAGCACATGGGCACCGCCCGTCATCGCTTCGGATCCATTTTCTCTGCTCGTCCGTCCCGCTTCCCGTCCCGCTTCCCGTCCCGCTTCCCGACCCTCGCCGCCGTCACCGCGGCCGGTCTGTCCCTCGTGCTCGTCGCCGGCTGCGGAGGCGGTGGCGACACGGGCAAGGCGAAGACGAAGGACGGCAAGACTGTCGTCAGCATGGGGATGTTCGGCGTCATGGGGTTCAAGGAGTCGGGGCTCCTCGACCGGTACATGGAGGAGAATCCCGACATCGTCATCGAGGCCGACGTGTCCGGCGACGAGCAGACGTACTACACGGCGCTCCAGACGCACCTGGCCGCGGGCAGCGGCCTCAAGGACATCCAGGGCATAGAGATAGGCCGGGCGAAGGAACTGGTCGACACCCAGTCGGGCAAGTTCGCCGACCTGTCCAAGACGCCCGGTCTCGACCACTACCTGCCGTGGAAGTCGAGCCAGGTCACCACGGACGACGGCAAGCTTCTGGGACTGGGCACGGACATCGGCCCGATGGCCGTCTGCTACCGCAAGGACCTGTTCGAGCAGGCCGGACTGCCGACCGAGCGTGCCGAGGTCGAGAAGCTGTGGGCGGGCGACTGGTCCAAGTACGTCGACGTCGGGCGGGACTTCAAGAGCGGGACCAAGAACAAGAAGCTGGCCTTCATGGACAGTTCGAGCGGTCTGTTCAACGCGATGATCTACGGCGACGAGCAGCAGTTCTACGACAAGAGCGGCAAGCTCATCTACCAGGACAACCCCGTGGTCAAGGACGCCTGGGCGCTCGCTGCCGACGCCGCGGAGTCCGGACTGACCGCCAAACTGCGGCAGTTCCAGCCGGGCTGGGACCCGGGACTGGCCAACGGCACGTTCGCCACGGCGGTCTGTCCCGCGTGGATGCTCTCGCACATCAGCGAGAAGGCGGGACCGGCGAACAAGGGCAAGTGGGACGTGGCCAAGGCGCCCAAGGGCGCCAACTGGGGCGGTGCGTTCCTCGGGGTGATGGAGAACAGCCCCGTGAAGAAGGAGGCGTCCGATCTCGTCGCCTGGCTGACCGCGCCCGAGCAGCAGGCGTACATCTTCGAGAAGCTCGGCAACTTCCCGTCCTCGAAGACCGCGCTGGACATGCCGGCCGTCGCCAACGGCAAGTCCGCGTACTTCAGTGACGCGCCGATCGGCCAGATCTTCGGCGACGCGGCGAAGGAGATCCCGGACGAGCAGGTCCTCGGGCGCAAGGACGGCACGATCAAGGACGCGTTCTCGGCCGGTCTCCAGCTGATCGAGGCACAGGGCAAGAGCGCGGACGCGGCGTGGAAGACGACGGACGAGCGCATCGAGAAGGCCACGCGCTGACCGGCGGGGCGGTCCCGGCGGCCGGTGTCACCTGACCGGCCCGGCCGCCGGGACGCGCCCCCCCCGCGTAGCCCCCGTCCCGCGTATCCCCGTCCTGCGTAAGCCTGTTCCACGGATTCCACGGATTCCACGGAACCGCTCCCACAGACCCAGACCTCAAGGAAGGACGCCCGCGTGGCCACCTCCACCCCGGCAGCCCGCACCGACGGGCAGCCGCACCCGACCCCGGACGGCTCCGGCGGGAAGGGCGGCGCCGGCCGCGACGCAGCCGCCGGCCAGTCGCGACGCAACATCCTGCACCGGCTGGACGTGCGCGCGGTGCCGTACGCCTTCATCGCCCCGTTCTTCCTCATCTTCGGGGCCTTCGGCCTCTACCCGCTCATCTACACCTTCTGGATCTCGCTGCACCGCGTCGAGCTGTCCACCCTGGACACGATGGAGTGGCGAGGACTCGCCAACTTCACCGAACTCATCGACGACGACCGGTTCTGGAACGCGCTGACCAACACCTTCACCATCGGCGTCATCTCCACCGTCCCGCAGCTCCTGATGGCACTGGTCCTCGCCCATCTCCTCAACTACCGGCTTCGTGGCTCGACGTTCTTCCGGGTCGCCGTACTCACCCCGTACGCCACCTCCATCGCCGCCGCCGCGCTCGTCTTCACCATGCTCTTCGAGCGTGACTTCGGCATGATCAACTGGGGACTGAGCTTCTTCGGGATCGAGAACGTCGACTGGGAGAACCAGAAATGGCCCGCCCAGTTCGCCATCTCCGCCATCGTCATCTGGCGCTGGACCGGCTACAACGCGCTGCTCTATCTGGCGGCGATGCAGGCAATACCAAGGGACCTGTACGAGGCGGCGGCCATCGACGGCGCGTCACGCTGGCAGCAGTTCCGCCAGGTCACGATTCCCGGCATCAGCGCCACGATCGTCTTCACCATCGTGCTGTCCACGATCGGCGCGACCCAGCTCTTCGGCGAGCCGCTGATCTTCGGCCAGGGGCCGAACGGCATCAGCGGCGGCGCCGACAACCAGTACCAGACGCTGGGGCTGCTCCTCTACGAAGAGGGCTGGAAGAACTACCAGATGGGCCGGGCCGCGACGATCGCCTGGGCGATGTTCCTGATCCTCGTGCTCGTCTTCGTCCTCCAGCGCGTCGTCAAGGGCATCGCGACACGCCGCTCGCGGGCTGCCACGGCCCCGAAGAAGCAGCCCAAGTCCACGCCGTCCGCCACGTCCTGACCAGGGAGCAGCCGCCGTATGACCATCGACACCGCGCCCGTCCGGGCGGACGCACACGACCGCGCGCCCAAGGCGCCCGCACCCTCCGGCCGCCTGCGGATCCGCCGCGCGCTGCGCCCCGGCGCCGGCCGCACGCACCATGCCGGACCGCTCGCCTATCTCCTGCTCGGCATCGCCGCGATCGTCTCGCTCTTTCCGCTGTACTGGACGGTGGTGGCCGCCTCCACCGACAACACCCGCGTGTCGCAGACCCCGCCGCCGTTCCTGCCGGGCCCGAATCTCCTCAAGAACCTCGGGATCGCCTGGCAGGACGCCGCGATGGGCAAGGCGATGCTCAACAGCCTGATCGTCGCCGGTGCCATCGCGCTGTCGACGGTCTTCTTCGCCACCCTGGCCGGCTTCGCCTTCGCCAAGCTGCGCTTCCGGGGGCGCAATCTCCTTCTGCTGCTGGTCATCGGGACGATGATGGTGCCGCCGCAGCTCGGAGTCGTACCGCTGTTCATGATGATGGCCGAGCTGGGCTGGGGGCAGACGCTTCCGTCGGTCATCTTCCCGACGCTGGTCAGCGCGGTCGGCGTGTTCTTCATGCGGCAGTACCTCAAGGAGGCGCTGCCCGACGAACTCATCGAGGCGGGGCGCCTGGACGGCGCGCACTCGCTCCGTATCTTCTGGAGCATCGTGCTGCCGATCGCCCGGCCGCCCATGGCCGTTCTCTTCATGATCACGTTCGTGCACGCGTGGAACGACTTCTTCTGGCCGTTCATCGCGCTCGACATGACCAACCCCACGGTTCCCGTCGCCCTCACCCAGCTCAGCGCGGGCTATGTGCGCGACCAGTCCGTGATCATGGCGGGCGCGCTGCTCGGCACCCTGCCGCTGTTGGTGATGTTCATCGTCTTCGGCCGCCAGATAGTCGGCGGGATCATGCAGGGCGCGGTCAAGGGCTGACCCGCCGGCCTTGAGAGCTCCCGGCGCCGCTCACGCCTCCCCATGCGCAACACACAGCACACGGCACACAGTTCAACTCCTGAAAGGGACCCTCGTGGCCACATCCCCCTCCGTACGAGTCTTTCCGCCCGAGTTCCTCTGGGGCACCGCGACAGCCGCCTACCAGATCGAAGGCGCCGCACGGGAAGCCGGCCGCACCCCCTCCATCTGGGACGTCTACTCCCGCACCCCCGGCAAGGTCCGCAACGGCGACACCGGCGACATCGCCGCCGACCACTACCACCGCTGGCGCGAGGACACCGCCCTCATGTCCGACCTCGGCGTCGGCGCCTACCGCTTCTCGGTCTCCTGGCCACGCGTACAGCCCACCGGCAGCGGCCCTGCCTCCCAAGAAGGGCTCGACTTCTACCGCCGACTCACCGACGACCTCCTCGCCAAGGGCATCGAACCGGTCGTCACCCTCTACCACTGGGACCTTCCGCAGCATCTGGAAGAGACGGGCGGCTGGCCCGAACGCCGTACGGCGGAACGGTTCGCGGAGTACGCGGCCCTCGTCGCCGACGCGCTCGGCGACCGCGTCAAGACGTGGACGACGCTGAACGAGCCCTGGTGCAGCGCGTTCCTCGGCTACGGCTCCGGGGTCCACGCCCCCGGCCGTACCGACCCCGTCGACGCCCTGCGCGCCGCCCATCACCTCAACCTCGGCCACGGCCTCGCGGTCCAGGCGTTGCGCGACCGGCTCCCTGCGGACGCGCGGCTGTCCGTCACGCTCAACCTCCATCACGTACGGCCCCTGACCGACAGCGCGGCGGACAGCGACGCGGCCCGCCGGATCGACGGCCTCGCCAACCGGATCTTCACGGGCCCCATGCTGGACGGCGCCTATCCCGAGGACGTCGTGGCCGACACCTCGTCGCTCACCGACTGGTCCTTCGTCCAGGACGGCGACACCGCGCTCATCAACAGGCCGCTGGACTTCCTCGGCGTCAACTACTACTCGCCGACGCTCGTCTCCCACCACGAGGGACCGCCCGCCCACCGCTCGGACGGACACGGCGTGAGCGACCACAGCCCCTGGCCGGCCGCCGACGATGTCGCCTTCCACCAGACGGCGGGACCCCGGACCGCCATGGGCTGGACGATCGACCCGCAGGGCCTGTACGAGCTGCTGATGCGGGTACGCCGGGACCACCCGGAACTGCCGCTGATGATCACCGAGAACGGTGCGGCGTTCGACGACTACGCCAACCCCGACGGCGAGGTCCACGATCCGGAGCGGATCGACTATCTGCGGGACCACCTCGCCGCCGTACACAGTGCCATCGAGTCGGGAGCCGACGTACGGGGCTACTTCCTGTGGTCGCTGCTCGACAATTACGAGTGGGGCTACGGCTACAGCAGGCGCTTCGGCGCGGTGTACGTCGACTACGCCACCCAGCGGCGCATCCCCAAGGCCAGCGCCCACTGGTACGCGAAACTCACGCGCAGCGGGAGCCTGGCCGCCGGACGGTAGATCCGCCGTCGCGGCCGGGTCTCACGCCTGCAGGCCCGAGGTCGGTTCGGTGGTGAGTGGCGCGGGTGGCGAGGGCGGTGCGGGAGACGGTGTGCGGTAGCCGCGCAGTGGGGCGTTGACGGCGGCCACGACCGCGATCATGAGTGCGGCGGACAGGCCGCCGGTGACCAGCGAGAAGGGAGCGGAGGTCACCGACGCGACCAGACCTCCGCGGAAGTTGCCGAGCTCGGGGCCCGCGACGCCGATGGCGTGTTCCACGGAGGAGACCCGCCCCCGGAACGCGTCCGGGGTCTCCAACTGGATCAGCGCGCTGCGGGTGATCACGGACACGGTGTCGGCGGCCCCGGCCACGGCCAGACAGCCGAGCGCCAGCCACAGCGGCCCGGCCAGGCCGAAGCCGGCCAGTGCCAGGCCCCAGACGCCGGCCGCGGCCAGTTGGACGCGGCCGGCGCCGCGCCGCCGCGTCACCGTGCCGGAGAGCAGCCCGGCCGCGATCCCGCCGACCGCCACGGCCGACAGGAACAGACCCAGGGTGCGTGGGTCGCCGCCGAAACGGGCCTCGTTGACCAGCGGGAAGAGCGCGACCGGCATGGCGAGCAGTGTCGCGGACAGGTCGGTGGCCAGCACCCCCCACAGCGTCGGACGGCGCAGGACGATCCGCCAGCCGCCGCGCTGCGGTCTGCGCCTGCCGGTCGCGCCGGCGCCCTCGGGGCGCATGGGTGGGAGGCGGATCACCCCGAGCATCGAGATCACGACTGCCACGGCCTGCGCGGCGTACGCGGCGGGGAAGTCCCAGCGGGCGATGATCAGCCCGGCCAGCGCCGGCCCGGCCAGCATCGCCGCCTGGAAGGCGATGTTGGTCAGCGCGAGCCCGGCCGCGACCTGGTCGGCAGGCAGCAGCCGGACCGGGAACGTACGCCGGGCAGGCGCGCCGAGCGCGCCACAGGCGGCCCTGGCGGCGACCAGGGCGAGCAGCAGCACGACGTCCCGGTTGTCCGAGAGAGCCTGGGCGCACAGCCCCGCGGCGGCCAGCAACTGGCCGCCGGTGGTGGCCCGTACGACCGTTCGGCGGTCGACGGAGTCCGCCAACGTGCCGCCGAGCAGCCCGAAGAGCAGTGTCGCCAGACCGGAGACGAGCCCGATGGCACCGGTGCCCACCGGACTGCGGGTCAGTTCCCAGACCTGCGCGAGCACCGCCACCGTGGCTATCTGGCCGCCGAGTTGGGAGGCCAGCGAGCCGATCCACAGATCCCGGAACGGCCGACTGCTACGCAGCGGGCGGGTGTCGAGGAACTGGCCGCGCGCCTTCACCGCGGCTCGACAAGATGGTCGAGGATCCGCTGTCGCATCGACCGGCGGTCGAGAGCCCGCCGCAGCTCCTCGACCACGGCGGTCAGCGCGTACGGGACCTCGTCGTCCAGCTCGGCGACGGACGCATGGGTGGCGCGCCACTCGGCTTCCAGGAACGGTACGAGCGACCGGCCGCGCTCCGTCAGATCGATCCGCCGGGTACGGGCGTCGGGCCCCGGCTCGGAGGTGACCAGATCCTCCTTGCGCATGGCGGTGAGGGTCTGGCTGATGGCGGAGTGCGAGCGGTTCAGGGACTCCGCCAGCTCACGGATGGTCAGCGGTCCGCTGTGGGCGAGCCGGATCAGCGGATAGGCGAACCGCGGCCGCACGCCCTCGATGCCACGCGCGACGTAGACCTGCTCGATCTCGGCGTCCATGGCGGCGAGCAACGTGTGCAGCGGCTGCCAGGGGTCGGGCAGCGCGGTGGGGTCGGAAGATGTCACAGCGCTAATATAACAGCGCGGTGATAATGGGACGACGCTCACGCCTTCCTGTCATCGGCAGGGGGCCGGGGAGCGCCGAAGCCGTATATCGCATGGCCGTTCGGACCAGGTCCGGGACAGACTGCGTACGTGGAGAATGTGATCGCCCTGAGGGTCGGCGAACTGGACGCGGCTTCGGGCGAGGTGGCCGAGGACGCGCAGCACGCGCTGATCGCCATGGGGCCGCAAGTGCTGGATCAACTGATCCTCGCCGCACCGGGGTTCGGCTCGTTCGGACAGCTCTGTGCCATCGAGATCTTCCGTGCCCTCGGAGATCCGCGTCCGGGGGACGTACTGATCGGCATGCTGGGCAGCGACAACACGGTGGTCAGACAGTGGGCCGCCGACGCCTTGGCCGAACTGGAGATCCGGCGGGCCGTGCCATGTCTGCGACAGACCTACGAGGCCTTCCGCCGCTCCGGTGAGGCGCCCGACCACAGCGAGGGCGTGGCCCTGCGCTCGGCGCTCAACGACCTGGGCGCCCGTGACGTCGTACTCCCACCGCGAACTGCCGCGCTGCGCCGCCCGGTTGAGGGGCTGGGACTCGTCTGGCCGACGATCCATCTCGGCGAGGCGGTCCAAGATCTCGCCGACCACGGGCAGGCCGTGCTCCACTTCTCGCTATGGCGGGTCGACGCCGACGGTTCGGCACATGGCTGGCTCGACCAAGGCATCGACTGGGCCGTCGACCGCCGGGACCCCTGGCCTCGGATCGTCGCCGACTGCCGGGACTGGGCCCTGCTGGCTGCCGAGGCCACCGACCAGGCGCCGGACCGTGTGGCGGTGATCTGCTGGATCGACGCGGCGGACCTGTGATGCGCGCTTCCGGCCGCCCGGCGGCGTAGACCCGTCAGGTCCCAACACCGCGACGGCGCGGCTCAGTTGTCGAACGACGTGCCCCGGGCCACCTTCTCCCAAGTCGCGATCTCCGCCCGGACGGAGTCCAGATGGCCGGTCACCGCGTCGACCGCGTCCGGGCCGAGGGGCAGTCGCAGCGGCGTCGTTTCGGCGGCCAGCGCGGTGAGGATCGCGGCGGCGGCCTTCGCCGGGTCGCCCGGCTGTGTGCCGTCCGCCGTCTCGGCCATGTGCCGTGTCGGGCCCACCGTGTCCGCGTACGCGTCGATCTCCGCGCTCACGCTCTTGCCGCCGAACAGCCCCGTGCGGAACGCCCCCGGTTCCACCACCAGCACCTTGATGCCGAGCGGCCCGACCTCGGAGGCCAGCGCCTCGGACATGCCCTCCAGGGCGAACTTGGTGGCGCTGTAGCCCGAGAACCCCGCGAAGGACATCTGGCCGCCCATGCTGCTGAGCTGCACGATCGCGCCCGAGCGGCGGGCCCGCATATGGGGGAGTACGGCGCGGGTCAGTGCCGCCGGGCCGAAGACATGTACCTCGAAGAGCGAGCGCAGCTCCGCGTCCGTCGTCTCCTCCAGGGCGCCGACATGGGTCCGGCCCGCGTTGTTGACGAGGACATCGATACGGCCGTGCCGGGCGGCGACGTCCGCCACCACCACGTCGATCCGGGCCAGGTCGGTGACGTCCAGCCGGACCGCCTCGACCTGGCCGGGGTGGCGCGCGACCAGCGCCTCCAGCGTCCCGGTGCGACGGGCCGTCGCGACGACGGTGTCGCCTGCGGCCACCGCCGCTTCGGTGATCGCGCGGCCGAAGCCGCTGTTCGCGCCGGTGATCAGCCATACCCTGCTCATGTCGTTCTCCTCCGTCGGTGGGGCCTGTACGTACGACCCTGCTCCCGGACTCCCTCGCGCGTCCAAGACCCTCCGTGATAACCATTGGTTATGGACGTGCACGGCCGGGATCTCCGCTACTTCGTCGCCGTGGCGGAGGAACTTCACTTCACGCGCGCCGCCGAGCGCCTCTTCGTCTCGCAGCCCGCGCTCAGCAAGCAGATCCGGACACTGGAGCGGACCCTCGGCGCGCCGCTGTTCGACCGGGACCGGCACGGCGTACGGCTCACGAGCGCGGGCGAGGCGCTCCTGCCGCACGCCCGGCGTGTGCTGGCCGACTGGGACACGGGCGTGGTCGCGCTGGAGGAGGCGAAGGCGGCGCAGCGGGCCACGCTGGCCGTCGGGATGAGCACCAGTCCGGGCCGGGGCGGCATGCTGCCCGCGATCAGGTCACGCTTCACCGCGGCGCACCCGGCCGCCACCCTGACGCTCCACCAGGTCAGCTGGTCCGACACGACCGCCGGGCTGGCGGACGGCGCGAGCGACGTGGCCTTCGTCTGGCTGCCGCTGCCGGACGCCGGCCGCTACCGGTGGATCGTGATGGCCGAGGAGCCCCGGCTGGTGGCACTGGCCGAGACCCATCGCCTGGCGGAGCGCGAGAGCGTCGACTTCGGCGACCTGCTGGACGAGCCGTTCCTCGCCCTGCCCGAGAGCGCGGGACCGCTGCGTGACCACTGGCTCGCCATCGACGCGCGCGCCGGCCGCCCGCCGGTGATCGGCGCGGAGATCGCGAGCCCCGACGAGACGTACGAAGCGCTCGTCGACGGGCTCGGCGTCTGCCTGCTCGCCGGCGGTAACGCGCCGCTGGTGGCACGTCCGGGCGTAGTCACCCGCCCGGTCGCCGGTCTCTCGCCCGCCCAACTCGCCCTGGCCTGGCGGGCGGACGACAACCGCCCGCTTGTGCGCGCCTACGTGGAGGCGGCACGCTTGACGAACGGGCCCACGCGAGCGGGGGATCGGCGGACAGGGTGAGGGCCGCGGGCATGGGAGCGCATGAGGCACGAGCGGACCGGCCGGGGCCCGTGGGCCTGCCCTTCGACGCCGTGCTGTGTGACATCGACGGCGTCATCCGTTTCTACGACACGTCCGAGGTGACGCGTCTTGAGCGGGCGGCGGGACTGCCGGAGGGCGCCACGGCGGCCGTCGGATACGCCCCGGAGAACGATCTGCCGTTGCTGCTCGGCGCGATCACCCGCGAACAGTGGGCGGACTCGATCGTCCGGGGCCTCCTGCCGCGTGTGTCGTCGTACGAGGCCAAGGCCCTGGCGTACGCGTTCAGCACGGCCGCCTTCCGGGTGGACGAGGCGGTCGTGGACCTGCTCCGGCAGGTCCGGGAGCACTGTCCGCTGGTGCTCGTCAGCAACGCGACGCCCTGGCTCGACGAGGACCTGGCCCGCCTCGGGCTGACCGACCTCGCGCACGGTGTCGTCAACAGCTCCCGGGTGGGCGTGGCCAAGCCCGACCGCCGTATCTACGAGATCGCCGTCGAGCGGGCCGGCGTGTCCACGGACCGCTGCCTCTTCGTGGACGACCGGCAGGAGAACGTGGACGCCGCCGTCGCGCTCGGCATGACCGGGGTGCTCCACCGCGACGCCGCCGACCTGCGGACGGCGCTGGCGGATGTCCTCGACCGCCGGACGGGCTGAGCAGCCACCCGCCCGGCGATCAGGACGCGGAGGTCCGTCACACCGCGCGGCGGCGGACCTTCACGGCGTTGTCCGTACGCGTACCGGGCTGTCCGTCGGGCCGGATCTGGATCCGCTCGTGCTCCTCGCTGAGCAGCACCTCCCACTCCCCGTCGGGCAGTTCGAGCGATGCGACGACGTCGTCCGGCGTCGGGAGGTGCACCTCGGGGTGGGGGACGGGCTCCCAGGACGGGAGTCCGGCATGCCCGACGATCAGGAGCACCCCGCCGGGCGCGACGGCCGCGGCGGCGGTCCGCAGGATCTGCTCGCGCGGCATGTCGCCCGGGGTGTGCAGGAAGTGCGTCGAGACCAGATCGTACGTCCCGGCGGGGAAGGAGACCCCGAGGTCGTGGCGCTGCCAGTCGATACGGCCGGCGACGTCCGCGGCCGCCTCGGCGGCGTGCCGCCGCGCCTTGGCGAGGGCGACCCCGGAGATGTCGCTGGCGGTGACCTGCCACCCCTGGGCGGCCAGCCAGATCGCGTCGGCTCCTTCGCCGCATCCCAGGTCCAGGGCCCGGCCGGGCTTCAGATCGGCGACCTCCCGGACGAGGATCGTGTTCGGGTTCCCGCTCCAGATACGGTCGCTCTCGCCGTAACGCGAGTCCCAGAACTCCTCGTTCGTGCCGCCGTCGGTGCCACCGGTGCCACCGGTGCCGTTGTCCGTGTCGGTGTCCGTGTCCGTCGAGGTGTGGCCGTGGGTCATTACCGCTTCTCCTTCGCCGAGTTGGTCCTGCGCTCTGTCACTGCTGTCACTGCTGTCACCGCTGGAACTGCTGTCACTTGTGCCGATCACGTCGCCCGACCGTCCGCCGCGCCTCGACCGCCCGCGCCGTCTCCTCGGCGATCAGATCCCCGTTGATCGCCGCTGCCGCCCGCAGCCCCGCCACCGCCGAGCCGATGACGACCTCCGTCGGATCGGCGACATTGCCCGCCGCCCACACGCCGGGTACGGATGTCGCCCCGGCCGGGTCGGTGGGGACGTAGCTGCCGACCACATGACCGGCCATCTCCCGGTCGACCGCGGCTGCCCCCAGGTCCGCGAGGACGCCCCCGCGCGCGGTGAACAGCGGCGCGACCACCACCGCACGGACCGGGATCACCCGGCCGCCGGCCAGCGTGACGCCGGTGAGCCGGTCGTCCGTCACCTCCAGGGCGACGACCTCCCCGTCCACGACGGCGATGTCACGCGCGGCCAGTTGCTCGTACTGCTCGTCGTCGAACTCGGGCGCGGTGTGCCGGAACAGCGTCACGTCATCGCTCCACTGCCGCCACATCTGGGCCTGGCGCACCGCGAGCGGCCCGGTCGCCAGGATGCCGATGGGCGTGTCGCGCACCTCCCATCCGTGGCAGTACGGGCAGTGCAGCACCTCGCGCCCGAAGCGCTCGGTGACACCCGGAACCGGCGGCAGTTCGTCGACCAGCCCCGTCGTCACCAGCAGCCTGCGCGCCGTCACCTCGGGCACGGCCGCGCCCTCTTCGAGCACGACGCGGAACCCGTCGGCGGCCGATCCCTTGACCGTCGCCACCCGGCCGGCCAGGAACTCGCCCCCGTAGCCCGCCACTTCCTCGCGTCCCACGGACAGCAGCTCGCCGGGCGCGACGCCCTCGCGACCCAGGTAGTTGTGGACGGCGGACGCCGGGGCGTTGCGCGGCTCGCCGGCGTCGATCACCAGCACCGAGCGGCGCGCCCGCGCGAGGGTCAGCGCCCCGCTCAGTCCGGCGGGTCCGCCACCGATCACCACGACATCGAAATCTACTTTTTGTGTCTTCATGCGAAGCACCTCCATCTGCTGGAGATGGTCCGTCCACCCGTCGCGGTTTGACAAAATTACTTGCCGAGGTGGCAAATGGAATCATGGCTGACGACGACTTCTCGACCGTCCTCAACGGCGTGGGACCGCGCCTGCGCGCGCTGCGCCGTGATCGCGGTACGACACTGGCCCTGCTGAGCGAGTCGACCGGGATCTCGGTCAGCACGCTGTCCCGTCTGGAGTCCGGCGGTCGCAAGCCGACCCTGGAACTGCTCCTGCCGCTCGCCAAGGCGTACGGCGTGCAACTCGACGAGCTGGTGGACGCGCCCCCGACCGGCGACCCCCGCGTCCATCTGCGGTCCTTCACTCGGTACGGCATGACCTTCGTGCCGCTGACCCGCCATCTCGGCGGGCTCCAGGCGTACAAGCAGATCATCCCGGCCGGCCCGCAGCACACCGGTGAACTGGAACAGCGAACGCACGAGGGCTACGAATGGCTCTACATCCTGGCCGGCCGGCTCCGGCTGCGTCTCGGTGAGCACGACCTGGTGCTGGGCGCCGGGGAGGCCGCCGAGTTCGACACCCGCACGCCGCACGGGTGGGCGAGCGCGGGTACGGAAGCGGTGGAATTCCTCACGATCTTCGGCCGGCAGGGGGAGAAGATGCACGTACGCGCCCGGCCCGCCGAGAAGTGAACGGCGCCCCGACCAGGCGCGGCATCCGGTACGAGGCCGAGACGGCGGAGTGGTGCGAGTGGGCGGCCGGTCTGATCCGCGCCAAGCGGCGGGCGGCACACTGCGCCTGACGGCGGATCGGACCCGCCGTGTCAGTGTGCCGGGGGTGCGATCGACGCCAGCAGCGACCACACCACACGCTCCGTCGACGCGGCCATGTCCACCGAATCCGGCGACAGCAGCCACTGCACCTGAAGCCCGTCCATCACCGCGATGATGGCGTTCGCGACGTTCTCGACGTCCAGGTCCTCGCGCGCTTCCCCCAGTTCGGCCGCCTCACGCAGCGCGTCCACCACGAACGCCCGCAGCCCGGTGTACCGGTTGCGGAAGTACGCCTGCGCGGGGTGGCTGTCGGTGACGCTCTCCGCCGAGAGCACCGCGTACAGCCGTACGATGCCCTCCCGCTCGGAGTTGCGGCGCGAGGTGTCGATCAGATGCCGCAGGAAGGCGAGACCGCGGGGGCGGTCGGGGCCGAGCTGTTCTATGTCGGTCTGGTCCCGCAGTTCGAGGACGCTCGTGAGCAGCAGCTCCTTGGACCGGAAGTAGTGCAGCACGCCCGCCTGGGTGAGCCCCGCGCGATCCGCGATCTCCGCCAGCGACGCGTTGTTGTAGCCGCGCGCCGCGAACGTCTCCATGGCGATACGCAGGATCTCCTCGCGCCGCTGGCGTGCCCCCGCGCTGCGCGGCGTACGCGGCTGGGCGGGCCCGGCCGCCGCGCCGCCCCGTTCCCCCGCTCGTCTGTTGCTCACCGGGCGCAGTCTACGGCGCTCCGGATCACGGTCAGGGCGTCGCGCGCCCGGTGCGAGTCCCGCCTGAAACAAGTTCGGCACGACGACTTACTAAGTACTTAGTAAGCGTGCTTTCATGTCGCCGACGCACCACCCGGCCACGGTGCGGGACGCCCCGGGGCCGCGGGCGATTCGTTCGACACATGAACCGGCAGGAGCCCCCACGTATGCGAAGAACCCTGCACAGAAACGTCGTTCGCAAAGCCGCCGTGGCACTCAGCGTGTTCACGCTGGGCGGCAGCCTCGGACTCACCTCGTCCGGTACCGCGCAGGCCGCCGACCCCACCGCCCAGGTGTGGATCTCCACGGCCGACGGGAGCCGCAAGCTGGCCTCGGACGGCCAGATCACCTTCAACTCCACACCGCAGGCCATCGACATCAACGTCAACCCGGCGCAGCGCGAGCAGCAGTTCACCGGGGCGGGCGCCTCGGTGACCGGCGCGGCCGGGCATCTGATCAACCAGCTTCCGCAGGCACAGAAGAACGCGCTGATGACCTCGCTGTTCTCCGCCCAGGGCGACGGCATCGGCATCAACTACCTGCGCCAGCCGCTGGGTGGCACCGACTTCAACCAGGGCGCCGCCTACACCTACGAGGACAACCAGGGGGACTTCAACCTCGGCCGTGACCACGAGGCGATCATCCCCGTCCTCAAGCAGGCCGTGTCGATCAACCCCGCCATCCGCTTCATGGGCAGCCCGTGGACACCGCCCGCGTGGATGAAGACCAACAACAGCCTCAACGGCGGCAGTCTGCGCACCGACCGCTACCAGCAATACGCCGACTATCTGGTGAAGGCCATCCAGGGCTACCAGCAGCAGGGCCTCAAGCTCACCGACCTCACAGTGCAGAACGAGCCCGAGTTCGCGACGAGTTATCCGTCGATGAGCATGACCGCCTCGGAGCAGGCGGCGTTCTTCAAGGTGCTCGACCGCACCCTGACGGCGGCGAACCTGCCGACCAACCTCCTCGCGTACGACCACAATTGGGACCACCCGAACTACCCGCTCCAGGTCTTCTCCGAGACGCCGGGCATGAACCGCGTGATCGGCGCGGCGTTCCACTGCTACGGCGGCCAGCCCACCAGCCAGTCGCAGATCAGGCAGGCCGGCAAGCGGGTCTTCTTCACCGAGTGCTCGGGCACCGACAGCGACAACCCGGCCACCACGTTCGCCGACACGCTGAAGTGGCACGCGGAGAACCTGGTCGTGGCCAACATGCGCAACGGCGGCGAGACCACGATCATGTGGAACCTCGCACTGAACCAGGCCGGCGGCCCCCACCAAGGCCACTGCACCACCCGCTGCAACGGCGTGGTCGAGATCAACGGCAACACGGTCACGCGCAACGCCGAGTACTACGTCCTGGGTCATCTGACCAAGTTCGTCAAGCCCGGCGCCACGCGCATCGGCTCCACCAGCCAGGGCGCGGGCGGCGTGCAGAACGTCGTCTGGCAGAACCCGGACGGCAGCAAGGCGGCGTACGTCGTCAACGGGGCAAGCGCGGCCCGGACGTTCTCCGTCACGGACGCCGGCCGCTCGGCCACGTACACACTGCCGGCCGGCGCCGTCGCCACCCTCGTGTGGACCGGAACCGACACCGGCACTCCGGGTGACGGCGCCATCGACCCCGCGAAGTGGTACCAGGTCGTCAACAGCGGCAGCAACGCGTGCCTCGACGCGACCGGCTGGGGTACGGCGGACGGCACCGCACTCCAGCAGTGGTCCTGCTCGGCGCCCGCGGCCAACAACCAGACCTGGCAGTTCAGACCCACCACCAACGGCTACCACCAGGTCGTCAACCGGCACGCGGGCAAGGTGTGGGACGTCGA
This sequence comes from Streptomyces sp. NPDC057137, assembly GCF_042670825.1. NCBI lineage: Bacteria > Bacillati > Actinomycetota > Actinomycetes > Kitasatosporales > Streptomycetaceae > Streptomyces > Streptomyces sp. NPDC057137. The sequence goes on from NZ_JBHUUW010000033.1 coordinate 60,885, forward strand.
CGGAGGCGTCGGTGCCACTGCCGACGGCGCCCGCGCGCATCTGTGGAGCTACACCGGCGCCACGAACCAGCAGTGGCAGCCGCAGCGGATCGGGACCACCGACCGCTACCGGTTCGCCGCCAGACACAGCAACAAGTGCCTGACGGTGAGCGGCGGTACGGCGAACGGCGCGACGCTCACGCAGCAGCCCTGCACGGAAGCGGCCAACCAGACGTTCCGGCTGGTGGCGCAGCCGTAGCCGTAGCAGCAGCCAGTAGCCGTCGCTCCGGCGCCGGCCGACGAGAGCCGCTGAGCCCTGGTGAACCGGGGCTCAGCGGCGATCAGAGGTCGAGCACCGCGCGCAGTGCCTGGCTGATGCGCTCCATCACGGCCGTGTCGACCGGGCCGAGCAGCTTCGCGCCGTCGAAGCGCGTGACCCTCAGCTGCTGGAGGTTGACCGCGACGGCGGTGCAGGGCAGCGGGTCGTCGATCACCACGGACATCGCGGTGTCGGGGTAGCGCCCGGCGTCGTGCAGTACGACGGTGAGTACCGCGCCGTACGCCTCCTCCAGGCCGTCCAGCGAGACGATCAGGACGTTGCGCCCGTCCCCGAGCGTCCAGATCTCACCACGTTTCACAGGGCGTCGCCCTCGCCGCTCAAGTCGTCGCCGAGGCCGAGCGACGCGAGCCGGCGGGCGGAGTCGAGCACGGCCTGCCGCTGAGCGGCGCGCACGATGTAGGCGTTGAGGGACAGACCGGCGGCTGCCGCCCCCGCCTTGATCGATGCGTTGATCTCGTCCGGGATACGGAGCGTCATGGCGGTCATGCGACCGACCATAGCAACCGGACAGTGGTTGCACCATGTGGTGTCATCACTCGGTGCGCGGAGCGGGATCTACGAAGCCGGCGGCAGCGCCGCGCAGAGCGCCTCCAGCGCGCCGTTGAACGCGTGGTCGGGCGGGGCGCCGAAGCCGATCACCAGACCGTCGCGCGGCGGCATGGTGCTGTCCGGGTGCCGGAAGGCGCCGAGCCCTGCCAGCGCGAGGCCCAGCTCACCGGCCGCGCGCACCGTGTCCCGCTCGGTGCCCGGCGGGAGATCCAGCACCGCGTGCAGCCCGGCCGCGATGCCGCTGACCCCGATGTGCGGTGCCCGCTCGGCGAGGACCGCGACGAGCCGGTCGCGCCGCCGCCGGTACGTGCGCCGCATGAGACGTACATGTCTGTCGTACGCGCCGCAGGCGATGAAGTCGGCGAGGGTGAGCTGGTCGGAGACGCCGGTCCACATCTCGCGGCTGCCCTTCACGGCGAGGACGTCGTCCACGAGCCCCTCGGGCAGCGCCATCCACCCCAGCCGCAGCGCGGGGGAGAGGCTCTTGCTCGTGGACCCCAGATAGACCACCCGGTCGGGATCGAGCCCCTGCACGGCGCCCACCGGCTCCCGGTCGTAGCGGAACTCCCCGTCGTAGTCGTCCTCCAGCACCACCGACCCCGAGGCGCGCGCCCAGTCCACGGCCGCCGTCCGCCGTTCCGGACGCAGCGGACCCCCGGTCGGGAACTGGTGCGCGGGCGTGAGCAGTACGGCCCCGGCGTCGACCGCGTCCAGTTCGGCGGTCCGCGCGCCGTCCGCGTCCACGGTCAGCGGCACCGTGCGCAGCCCGGCACCGGTGAGCAGCGAACGGTGGAAGGCCAGCCCGTACGACTCGACGGCCACCGTCCCGTCCAGCACCTCCCCGAAGACGCGCAAGGCATGGGCGAAACCGGCGCAGACGACGATCCGGTGGGGCGCGGTACGTACGCCACGGGCGCGGGCGAGATATTCGGTGAGCGCCGTGCGCAGTTCGACACGACCCCGGGGGTCACCCACGCCGAACGCGTCGCTCGGCGCGTCGTTCAGCGCGCGGCGCGCCGACGTCAGCCACGCGGACCGGGGGAACGCGGAGGCGTCCGGCGACGTCGGCATGAAGTCGTACGCCACCGCGGGCGCCGCGGGCGCGGAAGGCCGGGCGCGATCCCTGGCGACCGGCAGCGGCCTGGCGCGCGAGGCGACATGGGTACCCGACCCCTGACGGGCCGTGAGCCAGCCCTCGGCGACGAGTTCGGCGTACGCCTCACCGACGGTGTTACGGGCGATGCCCAGGTCCACGGCGAGCGTGCGGTACGGCGGCAGCCGCGTGCCCGGCGCCAGCCGGCCCGACGTGATGGCGTCCCGCAGGGCGAGCATCAACTGCTCCCGGCGCGATCCCCGTCCGCTCAGCTCCAGATGGAGATCGGCCCCCGCGCCCGCCCCACCTGTATTGACCCGTCGATCCGCCATGGAAACGCACCCTACGCAAGGCCGGTCCGACGGCACGCGACAGCGGACTTTGCCGACCCGGCAAGTTCTCTTGGCCCGCGCACCGCGACCGCCGAATGATGGTGAGCGGAAACGATCACCCCGAGGAGGACCCATGCCGGACCCCACCACGCCGCCCGCGGCAGCCACCCCCGTCACCCCGCCCGGCGCCGAACACCGCCTGGTGGATGTCCCCGGCGGCCGGATCCACCTGGTGGAACAGGGCACCGGCCCCCTCGTCCTCATGGTCCACGGCTTCCTCGAGTCCTGGTACTCCTGGCGCCACCAGCTCCCCGCGCTCGCCGCCGCCGGGTATCGCGCGGTGGCCGTCGACGTACGCGGCTACGGACGCTCCTCGAAGCCGTCGGCCGTCGAGGACTACCGGATGCTCGCCCATGTCGCCGACAACGTCGGTGTCGTCCACGCCCTCGGAGAGGAGACCGCGACGATCGTCGGCCACGACTGGGGATCGAACATCGCCGCCGACTCGGCGCTGCTGCGCCCCGACATGTTCACCGCGGCCGCGCTCCTCAGCGTCCCGTACGCGCCGCGCGGCGGCCCCCGCCCGACCGAGGCGTTCGCGCGGATCGGCGGCGACGAGGAGTTCTACGTCAGCTACTTCCAGACCCCCGGCCGCGCCGAGGCCGAGATCGAGCCCGACATCCGCGGCTGGCTGGCCGGGTTCTACACGGGGCTCTCGGGTGACACGCTGCCGCCCGAGGGCGAGGGAAACCTCTTCTTCGTGCCGCCCGGCGGCAGGCTCCGCGACCGGTTCCCCACCGGCCCGCTGCCCGCCTGGCTCTCGCCGGCCGACCTCGACCACTACGCGGGCGAGTTCGAGCGGACCGGGCCGACCGGAGCACTCAACCGCTACCGCAACGTCGACCGGGACTGGGCGGACCTGGCCGCCTGGCACGGCGCCCCGCTCACCCAGCCCTCCCTCTTCATCGGCGGCGGTCTCGACGCCTCCCTCGCGTGGATGGCGGACGCCGTGAAGAACTTCCCCACCACCCTTCCCGGCCTGGTCTCCTCGCACATCGTCGAAGGCTGCGGGCACTGGGTGCAGCAGGAGCGCGCCGACGAGGTCAACGCTCTCCTGACCGAGTGGCTGGACGCACTGCCGGCCCGCTGACCCCCGGCGGCGGGCGGTGACAGCTCCGGGTGGTCCGGGCCGACGGGGCCGGACCACCCGAACGGCGGCATGCTCCCACCGCGCCGGGACCGAAGCGGGCGGGCCGCCCGGAGGGCCGGGAACGGACGGCGCCGACGGGCGGGCACGAGGCGCGGCGGGACGTTACCCACGGTCCGGGAGCGGTCACCGACAAGGCATCTTCGAAAGGGGACAGGTCGGCCAAAGCGGCGAGAATGATCGAACCGAGCACGCTGATCAGTTCGATCAGGTCAAGGAGTGAAGTCAGTGGAGAACGCCGACGTCCGGCCGACCGGGCCCGCTCTGCCGACGGGCCGCGGCGACCTCAGTTACGGAGTCGTCCGTGCCCTGCGTGGCCGCCCCGGTTCCGGGACCCCCTTTCCGCCGAGCGGGACGGCCGACGACGCCGCCCCGTACGGCGAGGACCTGCACCTCGCGCTCTACCTCTGCTACGAACTGCACTACCGCGGATTCTGCGGCGTCGACCCCGCCTGGGAGTGGGACCCCGCGCTGCTCGCCTTCCGCGCCGACCTCGAACGCCGCTTCCTCGACGCGCTGCGCGCGGACACCAAACGCCGCACCGACATCGACGAGGCGCTCGCCGACCTCCTCGTCGAATCGCCGGACGGCGCGAGCGCGTCCCACTACCTCAGGGACGAGGGCGAGCTGTGGCACCTGCGGGAGTACGCCGCCCAGCGCTCCGTCTACCACCTGAAGGAGGCCGACCCGCACGCCTGGGTGATCCCCCGGCTCCGGGGCCGCGCCAAGGCGGCCATGGCCGCGGTCGAGTTCGCCGAGTTCGGCGGGGGCCGGGCGGACCGCATGCACTCACGGCTCTACGCCGGCCTCATGACGGACCTCGGCCTGGACACGACGTACGGCCGGTACGTCGACGTGGCGGCGGGCGAGATGCTGGCGAGCGTCAACCTGATGTCGATGTTCGGCCTGCACCGTGCGCTCCGCGGCGCGCTGGTCGGGCACTTCGCCGCCGTCGAGGTGGTCTCGTCGCCCGCCTCCCGCCGGCTGGCGGAGGCCATGCGGCGTGTGGACGCGGGGGAGGCGGCCGTGCACTTCTACGCCGAGCACGTGGCGGGCGACGCGGCCCACGAACAGCTTGTCCGCGACGAGGTCGTCGGCGGGCTGCTGGAGGAGGAGCCGTGGCTGGAGACGGACGTGGCCTTCGGCGTCGACGCGACGGCCGTGCTGGACGCGCGCCTCGCCGAGAAGCTGCTCCCCGCCTGGCGCGACGGCCTCTCCGGTCTGCGTACGCCCCTGTGAATCCGGTCCGGTGACTCCGGCACCGTGAAAACTTCTGGCCCCGTCCCCTCAGCGATCACCGAAAGTGATCACCGGGGGACGGGGCCAGGCCGTTCACGAGTCGAGCGACCGCGCCGTCACCGGCGTGCTGAGCGCCTGCTGGCCCCCGCTGGCCAGCATCCGCACCTCGCCCCGGTCGCTGATCTCCGCGCGCACGATGCCGGTCTCGTCCTCGTACACCGGAAAGCCGCCCGCCCCGGCCCTGGCGGTGCGCCGGACCGTCACGGCGTCCCGTTCGACGCCCTTGCGTGGCGCCGGGTCGGTCGGGTCCGCCGCCGGGGTCGGTTCCTCGAAGACCAGCTCGTAGCGTTCCGGATAAGCCATGGGGGGCTTCCTCCCGCGATAGGCACCACCCCCCATGGTCACCCAGTCAGGGGAGGCGGGCGACTCCGGCGTAGAGGGCGGCGTGCCCCTCGCTCTCCGGCGCGGCCGTGTCCTTGTACCACTCGGGGCCGGTGACCAGTCCGGGCTCGACGAGGTCGAGACCGTCGAAGAACCGCGCCACCTCGTCGCGGGTGCGGAAGCTCAGCTCGATGCCGCCCTTGCCGTAGGTCCCGGTGATCTGGGCCTTCAGCTCCTCGTGGAAGTCGAAGGTGCCGTGGGAGAGCATCAGATAACTGCCGGGCGCGAGCGCGTCGAGGAGGGTGCGGGTGATCTCGTACGGGCGGTCGCCGGCCGGGATGAAGTGCATCAGCGCGATGAGCGACAAGGCCACGGGCCGGTCGAAGTCCAGGTGCCCGCGCGCGTGGTCGAGGATCGCCTCGGGCTCGCGCACATCCGCCTGGATGTAGTCGGTCCCGCCCTCCACCGTGCTGAACAGCAGCGCCTCGGCGTGCCGGAGCACGATGGGATCGTTGTCCGTGTAGACGACCCGGGCCTTCGGGTTGATCTCCTGGACTATCTGGTGGAGGTTCGGCGCGGTCGGGATGCCGGTGCCTATGTCGAGGAACTGGTCGATGCCCTGGCCGGCCAGCCACGCGGACGCCCGGTGCATGAAGGCACGGTTCTGCCTGGCGCCTTGCTTCCCCAGCTCGGGCAGCTGCTCACCGACGGCCCGGTCGACGGGGTAGTTGTCCTTGCCGCCCAGGAGCCAGTCGTACACCCGCGCCGGGTGGGGCCTGCTCGTGTCGACCTGGGACTTTGGCGAACCTGCGTTCATGGGGTGCTCCGTTGGCTGTCTGATCCGAAGAGGGGGGTGGCAAGAACGAGGGGTACGGCACCGGTCACGGCCCGGTGCCGGGTTCCGGCGGTCACAGCGCGTCGCGGAAGTCGGACAGCAACTGCCTCGTACGGCCCGCGGACTCCGCGTGGGCCACCATCCGGTCCATGGCCTCCATGTGCTCGGAGACCTCGGCGTCCTCGTCGAGATAGAGCGCGCCGGTCAGATACTCGATGTAGACCATGTCCCGCACCTCGGGGATGCCGAAGCGGAACAGGACGAACGGGCTGTAGGTGCCCGGGTGATGCCCGGCGGTGAACTCGGCGATCTGGAGCGTCACGTTCGGCAGTTCACTCGCTTCGAGCAGCCGGTCGATCTGCCCGCGCATCACGTCCGCCGACCCGACGTGCCGGCGCAGCACGGTCTCGTCCAGTACGGCCCAGAAGACGGGCGCGTCGGTACGGGTCAGCAGCGCCTGGCGCTCCATCCGCAGCGCGACCTGGCGTTCGATACGGGCCGAGCCGGCGAGCTGCTGGCCCAGGGCCCCGGCGGTCAGGATGTGCCGCGCGTACTCCTCGGTCTGGAGCAGCCCCGGCACGAAGTGCGGCTCGTAGCAGCGCATGGTCGTCGCGGCCTCTTCGAGGCTGACGTAGCCGCTGAACCAGTCGGGGAGCACATCGTGGAACCGCTGCCACCAGCCCGGTCTGTTGGCCTCGTCGGCCAGCCGGAGGAAGACGTCGACCTCCTCGTCCGGCACGTTGTACGCGGGAAGAAGGATCTGCAGATACGGGACCTTGAGCCCGACCTCCGCCATCTCCATCCGGCGGACGGTGGCGGCCGTGACCCGCAGCAACTGACCGGACTGCTCCCGGGTGAGCCCCGCCTTCTCACGCAGCGCCAACAGCTGTCTGCTGAGCACGATCTGACCGATCGTCGGAGCCGACCGTGGCTCGCTCATTCCGCACCCCCGAGCACCACCGCAGCCATGGCGGACAGTCTGCCACAGCAACTCGCCCGTGTGGCAGGTCTGTTGATCTTTCCCGGTCTCCGGGCGGCCGGTGCGGCCGCCGTGCTCCGTGATCTCAAGTCCTCAGCTCGATCCAGGATCTTGGCCGTGTGGGCCGGTCGGGCTCGCATGCGCTCGTGCGTGCTGCCCTGGCCGAAAAGGTGCGGGCACGGGCGACAGCATGTCCCTCAGGAGCCCGTGCCACCAGAGGGCGGTACTCCGGTCAGGCCTGCTGGAGAGAATTCCACACGGCCATGACGGCCTCCGTGCCGCCGGGTTACGCGGGCGTCAATCCCGGATCGCCGGCCTTCGTGACGAACGACGCCGCCCTGGTGAGCGCGGAGCCCGGCTTCGTCACGGCCGTCAGGGTGTTGAACGTGACCGTCGCCCTGTCCTGCGCGAGCGTGAACGTCGTATACCCCCGGCGCCCGTTGTAGTACTTCATATGCGGATTCGCCGAGGTGAGGTTCGACCAGTTGGACGGCTTCTCCGCGCCGTCCATGCCGCTGCTGACCGAGGTCGTGGCGATCTCCGTCCCCACGACACGGGACTTCGGATCGTCGAAGTCCTCCTTCAGATCGAAGCCGTAGCCCACGTGTACGTCTCCGGTCAGCACCATCAGATTGTCGAGACCGGCCGCCTTCGCACCGTCCAGGACGCGTTTACGGGAGGCCGTGTACCCGTCCCACGCGTCCATCGACAGCTTGAAGCCCGACCCGGGCCTGTCACGGCGCTGCGCGAACGTCACCTGCTGCGCCAGCAGATTCCAGGTGGCGTTCGAGCTTTTCCAGCCGTCGATCAGCCACCGCTCCTGCGTCTCGCCGGTCATGGTGCGCTTGGGGTCCTTCGACTCCGCGCCCGGCACCTGCCAGTTGGCGCCCTGGACCTGGTTGGAGCGGTACTGCCGGGTGTCGAGGATGTCGAACTGGGCGAGCTGTCCGAAGTGCAGGCGGCGGTAGAGCTGCATGTCCGGGCCGTTGGGCTGCTGCGGGGTGCGCAGGGGCTGGTTCTCCCAGTACGCGCGGTAGGCGGCGGCCCTGCGGAGCAGGAACTCCTCCGGCGGTACGTCGTTCTCCGGGGTGGCGTCGGCGTAGTTGTTCTCCGTCTCGTGGTCGTCCCACGTGACGACGAAGGCGTGCGCGGCGTGCGCGGCCATCAGGTCCGGGTCGGACTTGTAGAGCCCGTAGCGCAGCCGGTAGTCCTCCAGCGTGACCGTCTCCGCGTTGTAGTGCGCGGGGAGCTTGCGGTCGGTGTACTTCCGCGAGCCGCCCTCCGCCGTCACGGCGTACTCGTAGAGGTAGTCGCCGAGGTGGACGACGACGTCGAGGTCCTCGGCGGCCAGATGCTTGTACGCCGTGAAATAGCCGTGGTAGTAGGCCTGACAGGACAGCGTGGCGAACTTGAGCTGGGTGATCAGGGCCCCGGCCGCGGGGGCGGTACGGGTGCGGCCCACCGGGCTGATCCACGTACCGACCCGGAAGCGGTAGAAGTAGAAGCGGTCGGCCGACAGCCCCGGCACCTCGACGCGCACGCTGTGGTGGAACTCGGGGTGGGCGGTCGCGGTGCCACTCTTGACGATCACGGCGAACCGCTCGTCGTGGGCGACCTCCCACTCCACCTCGGCCCGCTCGGCGGGCAGGCCGCTGTCCGCCGTGTACGGCTCGGGTGCCAGCCGGGTCCAGAGCAGAGCCGTGTCGGGCAGCGGGTCACCCGAGGCGACGCCCAGCGTGAAGGGGTTCTTGGTGATGTACCTGGGGTTGAGCCGGCGGGCGCTCGCCGCGCCGGCGGTCGGCATGTTCGCCGCGAAGGCGAGCACGGCCGCGGCGCCGGTGCGGGTGACGAACTGACGGCGGTCGATACGGCGGGCGGCAGCGCGGAATTCCGGCAGATGATTTCCCATGGTGGGTACTGATATGCCCTGTTATGCACGCTTGCTGACCCTGCATCAGAGTGATCTCTTCCTCCTCCCGGCGTATCCGGGCGTGCGGGACACGGGTGTGGTCCGGTGAAGTCCGCGCCGGAGCCGATCCGTCCGTGAGAGAAACCCGTCCCGGGGAAGGTGAAGGGCGACCCAGCACGACCCGGAAGGGATGGACACCGTGGCACGACCGAGGATTCTCGTAGTGGGCGCAGGCTTCGCGGGGGTGGCGTGCGTGCGCCGCCTGGAGCGGAAACTGAGCCCGGGAGAGGCGGAGATCTCCCTGGTCACGCCGTTCTCGTACCAGCTCTATCTGCCGTTGCTGCCGCAGGTGGCCTCGGGAGTGCTGACCCCGCAGTCGGTCGCGGTCTCCCTGCGCCGCAGCAAGAAGCACCGCACCCGGATCATCCCCGGCGGGGCCATCGGAGTGGATCCGAAGGCGAAGATCTGCGTCATCCGGATGATCACCGGTGAGATCGTGGACCAGCCGTACGACTACATCGTGCTGGCTCCCGGCAGCATCACCCGCACCTTCGACATCCCGGGACTCGTCGACAACGCGCGCGGTATGAAGACACTCGCCGAGGCCGCCTACGTACGCGACCACGTCATCGCACAGCTCGACATCGCTGACGCCAGCCCGGACGAGAAGGAGCGCGCGGCGCGCCTGCAGTTCGTGGTGGTCGGCGGCGGCTACGCGGGCACGGAGACGGCCGCCTGCCTCCAGCGCGTCACCACCAACGCCCTGCGGCGCTATCCGCGGCTGGACCCGAAGCAGATCAAGTGGCACCTCATCGACATCGCCCCCAAGCTCATGCCGGAACTCGGCGACAAGCTCGGCGCCACCGCCCTGGACATCCTCCGCAAGCGCGGGATCGAGGTGTCGCTCGGGGTGTCGATCGCCAAGGCGGGCCCCGACGAGGTGACCTTCACCGACGGCCGGGTGCTGCCCTGCCGCACGCTCATCTGGACGGCGGGCGTCGTCGCGAGCCCGCTGGTCGGCACGTTCGAGGCCGAGACGCTGCACGGCCGGCTGGTGGTCTCGCCCGAGCTGCGGGTCGGCGGCCTCGACGGCGTCTTCGCCCTCGGCGACGCGGGGGCCGTGCCGGACCTGACGAAGGGCGGCGACGCGATCTGCCCGCCGACCGCCCAGCACGCCATGCGGCAGGGCCGTACGGCCGCGGACAATGTCATCGCCACGGTGCGTCAGCAGCCTCTCCAGAGTTACGAGCACAAGGATCTGGGCCTCGTCGTCGACCTCGGCGGCCGGGACGCGGTCTCCAAGCCCATGGGCGTCGAACTGCGCGGGCTGCCGGCCCAGGCCGTCGCCCGTGGCTACCACTGGTCGGCGCTGCGGACCAATGTCGCCAAGGCGCGGGTGCTGACCAACTGGGTGCTCAACGCCGTCGCCGGGGATGACTTCGTACGGACCGGGTTCCAGGCGCAGAAGCCGGCCTCGCTGCACGACTTCGAGTTCACGGACGCCTATCTGACGCCGGAGCAGGTGCGTGAACACACGGGGACGCTGACCGCGCGCCAGTGACCAACGTTTTTCAGCCGATCGGGTAATCCGACCAATCCGTGGCGTTGTTGACTCCGAAGACGTGTCTGAATGGGCGTATCCGCGACTCGCGGAGAGAAGACCAGGGGGCACGCGGATCCAGTGAACGTACACAGAGACAGTGAGCCAGAAACGCGACAGGTGTTCGTCGACACCAGCGGTCGCCGGAGCCGGACGTTCCGGCGGTTCGGCTGGGCGGTCGCCATCGTCTGCGCCTGTTACGCGACGACCGTGGCCGCCTCGCTGGTCGGGGGCAGCTCCGGCGCACCGTTTCTCCGGATACCGGGCGTGACGGACGCGGTGGCCGAGGCCGCCGAGGTCAAGGGGGCAGGGGCAGGGGCCGAGCAGCCCAGCTGGGAGCCGACCATCCCGAACGGGACCCTGCCCGCCGACTGGGGCTGGGAGGAGGGCGTCGTACCTCCGTCGGCCACGGCGGCTCCCGCCGAAGCGGCCGATGCGGGGGACGGCGCCGCCGCCCCCCGCGAGACCCCGGCGGGTGGTGCGGACACGGTCGCTTCCGGCTCCGGCTCCGGACAGAACGCGGAGACGGAAACAGAGACGGGTTCGGGCCCGGACACCGCGCCGACGCCGCCGGCCTCGGACGTGACCCCGCCCGCCGGCGACAACGCGGGTACGCCTCCGAAGGAGCCGCAGGTCGAGCCCGACCCGCCGGCCGACGAGCCCGAGGGCAACGGCAATCCGGTCGACGGCCTTCTCGGTGGTCTCCTCGGACTGCCGCCGCTGCTCGGCGGCTGACCCGCGCCGACGGTCGGCGGCCGGGTACGGGACGCCCTCCCGCACCCGGCCGCCGGACCGCGATCAGGTGGTGAACCGATGGCGCCCCGACGCCACCGCGTACACCGCGCAACCGTCCTGCATCCGCAGGAACTTCGCGCCCTTGTGCCTGACGTCGCCCGCCTTCCGCGCCGGCACCCACACCTCGGCCGTGGTGTTGGGCGGCACCGAGCACTCCAGCTCGAAGCCGCCCGGCCCCGACTCCCAGCGGGTGCTGATCGGCCCGTGGACCGACGCGTACCGGCCCCCGGCCCGCTTCACCTCACCACCGGGCCGTGGTCTGATGACGATCTCCTTGAACCCCGGCCGGCCCGGCGCGATCCCCGCGATGTTCGCGTACATCCACTCGCCGACCGACCCGTAGGCGTAGTGGTTGAAGGAGTTCATCCCGGCGTCCTGGAAACTGCCGTCCGGCCTGATCGAGTCCCAGCGCTCCCACATCGTGGTCGCGCCGTTCTCGATCTGGTACCCCCAGCCGGGGAACGTGCGCCGGTGCAGCAGGCGGTACGCCACATCGGTGTGGCCGGTGTCGGTGAGCACCGGCAGCAGCCGGGGCGTGCCGAGGAAGCCGGTCGACAGATGCCAGTCCTTCGCCTCGATCAGCGCCACCAGCCGGTCGGCGGCGGGCCCGCGGGACGCCTCGGGCAGTAGATCCATGGACAGGGCGAGCACGTACGCCGTCTGCGTATCACCCTTCACCCGGCCGTCGGCCGTCACGTACGCCGCCCGGAAGGCGTCGCGGACCTGGCCGAACAGCGTCTCGTACGGCGCGGGATCCTTGCCCAGCACCCGGGCCGTCCGCGCGGTGAGATCGGCGACATGAGCGAAGTAGGCGGTGCCGATGACGTCCTTCGGCGTCTCGTCCTCGATGTTGAGCCAGTCGCCGAAACCGTCCGCCGGGCGCAGCAGGTTGTCGCTGTGCGCCCGCAGATAGTCCAGCCACTTGACCATCGAGTCCCACGACGCGTCGAGTATCCGCTCGTCGCCGTACGCCTGGTACAGCGCCCACGGCACCGTGACACCGGCGTCGCCCCAACCGGCCGAGCCGTCGCCGACGCCCGCGATGTCCGGGGCGACGTGGGTGAACGAGCCGCCGTCGGTCTGGGCGTCCCGCAGGTCCTGGAGCCACTTGGTGAGGAAGCGCGCGGACTCCATGACGTACGTCGCGGTGGGGGCGAAGACGTTGATGTCACCGGTCCAGCCGAGCCGTTCGTCCCGGGCGGGCGTGTCGGTCGGAATGGAGAGGAAGTTGCCGCGCTGGCCCCAACTGATGTTGCTGTGCAGCTGGTTGAGCATGGGGACGTCGGAGTCGAACTCGAAGGTGAACGGCGCCGACGTGTGCATGACGCGGCCGGTGATCGCACTCGCGCGCGGCGTGCCCGGGAAGCCGGTGACCTCGACGTAGCGGAAACCGTGGAAGGTGAAGCGCGGTTCGAACGTCTCCTCGCCCCCGCCCTTGAGCGTGTAGGTGTCGGTGGCGCGCGCCGTACGGAGGTTGGTGGTGTAGACCGAGCCGTCCGGGTTCAGCACCTCGGCGTGCCGCAGCTTCACGGTCGTGCCCGCCGTGCCCGACACCCGGAGCCGTACCGAACCGACCATGTTCTGGCCGAGGTCGAAGACGAAGACCCCCGGCGCCACGCGCGTGACCTTCTTGGCGGGCAGCTCCTTCGTGATCCGCACCGGGCCGTCCAGCTCCGCGACGATCTCCGTCGTGATGCCGTCGACCTGCTCGGCCGCGAGCCAGCCCTTGTCGTCGAAGCCCGGTGACGTCCAGCCCTTCGTCTCCAGGCGGGCGTCGTACTGCTCGCCCGCCTGCATGTCGGTCGACACGATGGGCCCGGACGCGGCCCGCCAGTTGTTCCCCGACACGACCCGCTCGGTCGTCCCGTCCTGGTACGTGACCTCCAACTGGGCCAGCAGCGCGGGCCGGTCGCCGTAGTGGTGCGGTCCGAACATGCCGAGGTTGCCGCCGTACCAGCCGAGCGCGAGATGCGCGCCGAGCGCGTTGGCGCCGCGCCGGACGAGCGCGGTGACGTCGTACGTCTGGTACTGCACCCGCTGGCGGTAGTCGGTCCAGCCGGGCGCGAACTGGTCCTTGCCGACGCGCTGTCCGTTGATGTGCGCCTCGTAGTGGCCGAGCGCGGTCGTGAGGAGACGGGCGCTCGCGACCGGCTTGTCCGCCAGTCGGAAGGCGTGCCGCAGCTGGGTGGCGGGAAAGATCGCGGGCGCCACCGCTCCCCACGGCCCGGAGCCCCACGCGGGGCCCTTCTTGGCGGCGGGCCAGGCACTGTCGTCGTAATCGGCCTGCTGCCAGGCGCCGGACGGCTCCTTGTCCGTGCTCTTCCAGGTGTCGTCCGTGTGGACGGTGCTCGTGGTCCCGTCGGCCGAGGTCAGTTCCAGTACGGCGATGAAACCCGTCGGGCTCTCGGTGGCGTTGATCGCGGACGCGGCCAGGACGTTGGCGCCGGCGCGCAGGTGGGCCGTGACATCGACGACGGCCGGACGGCGCCAGTTCTCGGCGGGCCCGTCGGGCTCGGTACGGCTCACCTCGGTGCCGTTCACGTACACGGTGTACGCGTCGTCGGCGCCCACCACGAGACGGGCGCCCGTGACACCGGCCGGGACATCGACGGCGTGGCGGAACCAACGGGTCCCGGCGGGCAGGTTGTTCGCCGGTTCGCCCTCGGGGAACCAGATCCAGGACGAGCCCCGCAGGGTCGGCGCACCGCTCAGCGTCGCCGGCGCGGCGATCCACCGCGCGGACCAGGCCGCCGTGCTCATCAGCCCGGTCTCCCACCAGGCGCTGTCACTCCAGCCGGAGACCTCACCGGCGGCGTTCCAGACCCGGACCGACCAGTGATACCGCGTCAGTGGCTTGAGCGCGGGCCCCGCGTACGACACGAGCACCGAGTGGTCCGACTCGACCTTCCCGCTGTCCCACACGTCGGGCTTCGCCAGCTTGTCGGGACTCGACGCGACCCGGACCTGGTACGCGCTCTGCGCCTGGCCGGGCGTGTCGGACAGCAGGGGCCAACTCAGCCTGGGCTTCGGGGTGTCGAGGCCCAGCGGATTGCGTACGTACTCGACGGTCGGCGCGCCGACCCGGAGTGCGCCGGCCCGGCCCGGGCCGGCGGCGGTGCCGGTCACGGCCTGCTCGGCGGCCTGCGCCGACGGCGCGGCGGCCGTGGCGAGGGAGGTGCCCAGTGCGGCTGCGGTGGTGGTGGTGAGCATGCGGCGTCTACTGATCACGTCAACCCCAGAACAATTCGACAGTGAATCGATTCATTGCGTGAAAGTAGGGGCGGGCTCCTGGCGCGTCAAGGTGTCGCGCTCACATTGCCTTGCCGGGCAGGCGATTTGAGCCTCTTGGCTGAACCCTTTCAGTTCGCTACGACCAGTCCTCGGGCTGTTGAACCCTTCGGGGTGAGCCGCCGCGGCGGACCGTCGAGTTTCGCGCGCGTAGCGGGGCCCGTCACCGCCTGCGTCACAGCAGCCGGATGATGTCCAGGGCCTCCCGCGAGGACGAAGCGGCCGTCGGAGAGCAGCGCGAGCGTCACCGCCGCCTGGGCGATGACCGCCGGGTGGTGGCGCACGGTCGGACAGGTCACGCCGGTGGCGAGACCGACGCGTTCGGTCTTCGCCGCGATCGCGCCCAGCACGGTCCGGGTGAAGGGGGAATGTCCCTGGTTGTCGGGCCATGGGTGGAAGTGGTCGCTGATCTCGGCGAAGTCGAAACCCGCGCGCTCGGCGAGGACCGCCTGCCGGACCGGTTCCGCCGGACCGAACGCCTCGGAGGCCAGTTTGTAACCGATCCGCATGTACGGTCCTCGTCTCTGCCAGGATCACTTCCGGGTACTCCCGGGGCAGCCGCTTCGACCGTGCCCGCGCACAGGTACCCGATGTTCCCGGGCGGCTGACGGGACCCTCGGCCACCAGGACGACCACGCGTCCGACCGGTGGGCGCGCGGGTCGTGAGAGGGCAGCCCCGACGGTCGTCCGAGGGTGATCCGGGAAAATGTTGTCATGCGGTAACTGATCGCTTTAGTCTCAACCCGGACGCACCCGGCGGTCCCACGGGCCGTGGCGCCCGTGGCGAGAGGAGAACAACTGCCATGGGCACCCGCCCGAACACAGCGGTCAAATCCACCTCAGGCAGACCCGGCACCCCTTCGTCGCCCGGCGTACGGGGACACGTCCCCGCGAGCAGGGACACGACGCGGGGGGACGACGCGGCGCAGGCCCTGTGGAACGGGCGCCCGCCCACGGTGCTGCTGATCGAGGACGACCCCGGCGACGCGCTCCTGGTCGAGGAACTCGTGGCCGACAGCGAGGTCCCGCTGCGGCTGAGCCTCGCCAGGACGCTGGCCGAGGCGGTCGTCGCGCTGGAGGCGGAGGTGCCGCAGTGCATCCTGCTCGACCTCCATCTGCCGGACGCCCAGGGCCTGGAAGCGCTGGAGCGGGTCCTCGTCCACGCCGGCGGTGCGGCCGTGGTCGTGCTGACCGGGCTCGCCGAGGAGCAGGCCGGTCTCGCGGCCGTCGCGGCCGGGGCCCAGGACTATCTGATCAAGGGGCGGGTGGAGCCCGACCTGTTCCTCCGCGCGATCCGCTACGCGATCCAGCGCAAGCACACCGAACAGGCGGCGTCCGCCCTCCAGACGAGCCGGCTCCGCGCCCAGGAGAACGCCCGCCTGGAGCGCGGCCTCCTGCCCACCCCGCTGCTCCTCGACTCGACGGTCGCCATATGCGCCCGCTACCAGCCCGGCCGCTCCCAGGCGCTGCTCGGCGGCGACTTCTACGACGTCGTCCAGACACCCGACGGTATGACCCACGCGGTCGTGGGCGACGTCTCCGGGCACGGGCCCGACGAGGCGGCGCTCGGTGTGTGTCTGCGGGTGGCGTGGCGCTCCTTCGTCCTGGCGGGCGCCCGCGGCCAGCAACTCCTCGCCCTGCTCGAACAGATCCTCGTCGCCGAACGGTCCGGTCCCGAGATCTTCGCGACCCTCACCTGTCTGACCCGGCTGCCGGCCGAGGACCACATGAACGTGCAGCGCGCCGGCCACCCCGGCGTGCTGATCCGGTCGCCCGAGGGCGGCGTGCGCCTGGAGGAGGTGCCGGGCGGTCCCGTACTCGGCCTGCTGCCCGGCCGGGTGTCCTGGCCCGTGACCGCCGTCCCCGTCCACCGGCACGGCGCGGTGATGATGTTCACCGACGGGCTCATCGAGGGACGTATCGGCACCGGTTTCGAACGGCTGGGGGAGCACGGGCTCCTGGAACTCGCCCGGCGCCACGCGCACGAAGCGGCCGAGACGTTCGTCGACACGCTGATCCACTCCGCGCAGACCCTCGCGGCGAGCGGCGGTGGCCTGGCCGACGACGTCGCCGTGCTTCACCTCGAATGGAACGGTGCCACCTGATGTCCGACACCACGCGACCTCCCGCCGGGACGCCGCGCCCGCCGTTCGGCCACCGGGTCCGGATACTCCGGCGGCTCACCGTCCAGGGCTGGTTCCTGCTGGCCGTCGCCGCCCTCTGCGCCATGACGCTGGTCGCCGGGGCGGTGGCCGCCGCCACGCTCGCGCGCACCACCGAGACCGGCGACCACCTGATCGACGAGGTGTCCCCGGCCCGTACCCAGGCCTTCCGGCTCCAGGCCGCCCTTCTCGACCAGGAGACGGGCGTCCGCGGCTATCAGCTGACCAGGGACGAGGACCTGCTGGAGCCGTACCGGCGCGGCCTCACCGACGAGACGGCGGCGCGCGAGCGGCTCGCCGACCTGGTCGACGGACTCGACCGGCCGGTCGCCGACCTGCGGGCGGTCGACCGGGCCGCGCGCGAGTGGCGCACCGAGTTCGCCGACCCGGCGCTGGCGGGCGCGTCGGGCGACGACGCCACCTCGGTGACCGAGGCGAAGCAGGCCTTCGACCGGGTCCGCGCGGCGCTCGACGCCCAGCAAGAACACCTCGGGCAGGAGCAGCGCGACGCACGAGCCGCGTTCGCCGGGGCCCGCACGGACCGCGACCGGGCGCTGATCGCCGCCCTGGTGGCGTTCCTGCTGACCGGGGTGGCGATCACCGTCCTCGTGCACTTCACGGTGGTACGGCCGCTGGACACCGTGCGCACCGCGTCGAGGCGCGTCGCCGACGGGGACTTCGACCACGCGATCCCCGCGCACGGGCCGGCCGATCTGCGGACCCTCGCGGCGGCCGTGGAGGGCATGCGGCTCCGGGTGGTCAGCGAACTCGCCACCTCCCGGAGCAACGAGGGCGAACTCGCCCGCCAGGCCGCCGAGCTGGACGCGAGCGCGGTGGAACTGCGGCGCTCCAACGCCGAGTTGGAACAGTTCGCGTACGTCGCCTCGCACGACCTCCAGGAGCCGCTGCGCAAGGTCGCCTCCTTCTGCCAGCTGCTGGAGAAGCGGTACGGCGACCAGCTCGACGACCGCGCCACGCAGTACATCGGCTTCGCCGTCGACGGCGCCAAGCGCATGCAGGTCCTGATCAACGACCTGCTCACCTTCTCCCGCGTCGGCCGGGTCCAGGACGCGCAGGTACCGGTCGCCCTCGACGCGGCCCTGGACCGCGCCGTACGGAATCTCTCGGTGACGATCGAGGAGAGCGGCGCCGTCATCGAGCGCCCGGCCGAGCTGCCCGAGGTCGTCGGCGACCCGACGCTGCTGACGATGCTCTGGCAGAACCTCGTCGGGAACGCGGTCAAGTTCCGCCGCCCCGACCGGGAACCGCGCATCAGCATCGCCGTGGACCGGGTGGAAGGGGCCGACTCCTGGACGTTCACCGTCACCGACAACGGGATCGGCATCGCCGAGGAGTTCGCCGAGAAGGTCTTCGTCATCTTCCAGCGGCTGCACGCGAGGGACGCGTACGCGGGCACCGGCATCGGTCTGTCGCTGTGCAAGAAGGTCGTTGAACACAGCGGCGGGCACATCTGGATCGACACGACCCACACCGACGGCACACGTATCGCCTTCACCCTCCCCGCAGAACTCGCCGTAGAACCGCCGCTGCCCGAGGCCGTCGAGCCGGCCTCGCCGGACGTCAGCACCGCCCCGCCGGTCACCACCACCGAAGGAAGCACCGTATGAGCACCTCGCCCCAGCCTCGGCCCGTCGAAATCCTGCTCGTCGAGGACGACGCCGGCGACGAACTCATGACCCGGGAGGCGTTCGAGGACAACAAGATCGGCAACACCCTGCATGTCGTACGGGACGGTCTGGAGGCCCTGGACTTCCTCTACCAGCGCGAGGAGCACATCGAGGCACCGCGCCCCGATCTCATCCTGCTCGATCTGAATCTGCCCAAGTACGACGGCCGTCAGGTGCTGGAGAAGATCAAGTCCGACCCGGACCTCAGTCATATCCCGGTGGTGGTCCTGACCACGTCGGCGGCCGAGGAGGACATTCTCCGCAGCTACAAGCTGCACGCCAACGCGTATGTGACCAAGCCCGTCGACCTCGAACAGTTCATCAAGGCGGTCCAGCAGATCGACGACTTCTTCGTGACCGTGGTCAAGCTGCCGCGCGCGTTCTGAGACCGGCGGGCCGCGCTGTTAAACTTCACAACAGAGACTGTTGCCCTACGTAAACATTCTTGGCGGGACCGCACTCCGAACCCCGCACCGTCCACCACTCGCACGCGGAAATGGGGCGCGATGACGTCAGGCGCTGTTCGCCGCCGAGCCCCGGTCGTCCGTGGGACGCGCCTCGGCCGCCGCGTCGAGCCGGGCGGACGCCGCCATGTGGAACGCGGTCAGCCCCTCCGTGAGCGCGGCCACCGCCGAGGCGTCCATGCCGTCCAGTACGGCGCTGACCTCCCGCGCCCGGATCGCCCGGTGCTCGTCCAGCACCTTGCGTCCGCGCGGGCTCAGCCGCAGCTCCACCTCACGGCGGCTGGTCGTGCTGGTGCGCCGCTCCACCAGGCCCAGAGCCTCCATCCGGTCGCACAGCCGGCTGACGGACGGGGGGCGGGAGCCGAGCGCCTTGCCCAGCGAGCGCAGGTTCGTCCCGTCGTACTTTTCCAGCACGAGCAGGGCCCTGAGCTGCGAGGGCGACACCGTTCCCGACGGCGCCGCTTCCTGTCCGCGCCCCCACAACACCTCAAGCAGCTCCGAGGCGGCACGAGCGGCCTCGGACATCTTCTCGCGCGGACGCGGCTGACCGGTGAGGGGGGACATCCGTCCACTGTGTCACCCGACGGCGACCTCTGTCAGCTCTGCCCCGCCCCCGAGGCCGCCCACACGGCTGCCCGCGAGGCCACCCCCGTCCCCCTACCAAGATTGTTTGAGAGACCGTGACGCAACGCGACGACGTACTCGGAAGATCGGTGCGGGCAGCCGCGCCGCACGCGCTCGTGGACAGGGTCCGCGACACGCTCGCCGCCTCGCACGGCGCCACGCGCGTGCAACTGTTCCTCGCCGACTACGGCGCCACGGTCCTCACCCCGTACGACCCGCTCCCGGGCAAGGAACAGCCGCTCTCCCTCTACAACAGCCCCGAGGGACGGGCGTTCGGCAGCCAGGAACCGCGCGAGCAGCAGGTCAGACACGGCGACGCCGTGGACCACCACCTGCCGGTGACCGTCCGCGGCGAACGGACCGGCATCCTCTCGGTGCGACTGCCCGGCGACCGTTCCACCCCGGAGGCCGTGGACGAGCTGACACACGTCGCCGATCTGCTGGGGCACGAGATCCTGGTCGCAGAGCGGGACACCGACGCCTACCAGCGGGCCCGCCGGATCAGCCGGCTCACGCTCGCGGCCGAGATGCAGTGGCAACTGCTTCCCGCGCGCGCCTGCACCGCCGAGGAGTTCGCCATCGGCGCCCAGCTGGAACCGGCCTACGCCATTCACGGGGACAACTTCGACTGGGCGGCCGACGCGGAGGAGCTGACCGTCGCCGTCACCAACGGCATGGGCGAAGGCATCCAGGCGTCCCTGCTCAGCAACCTCGCCGTCAACGCCCTGCGCAACGCGCGCCGCTCGGGCCTCGACATCGCGGGCCAGGCGGCCCTCGCCGACCAGGCGCTCTACGAGCAGCACCGGGGCGCGTCGCACGTGTCGACTCTGCTGATGCGTTTCGACCTGGCGACCGGCCGCGTGGAGGTCGTGGACGCGGGCTCGCCGCAACTGTGGCGCAGACGCGGCCGGACGGTCGAACGCGTCCCCCTCGAAGCGCAGCTCCCGCTCGGCATGTTCGAGGAGTCCCACTACGAGGCCCAGGAATTCCACCTGCTGCCGGGCGACCGGCTGCTCATGGTGAGCGACGGTGTGTACGACGCGCTCTCGCCGGACGGTGAGCCGTACGGCCGGCAGGCGCTGGCCCGCGCGATCAACTCCACCAGTCTGCTTCCCGCCGCCGCGGCGCCGCGCGCCCTGCTGCGCGCGCTGGCCGAGTTCCGCAAGGCGGACACGACGGACGACGCGCTCGTGCTCTGCCTCGACTGGTCGGGCAGACCGGACGCCGAGCCGCCGGCACAGAGCTGAGCGGAGCCGAACAACGAGGGGTGCGGGCGCCCGACCGGCGCCCGCACCCCGTTGTTCAGCTCCACTCTTCAGGGGCGGCCGTGGCTCACTCCTCGGCGAGCATCCCCGTACGCAAGGTGGTCAGGATGCGCGAGAGCAGCCGGGACACATGCATCTGCGACACGCCCAGCTCGGCGCCGATCTCGGACTGCGTCATCTCACGTCCGAATCGCATCTCGACGATCTCGCGCTCACGTTCGTCGAGCTCCTCCAGCAGGGGGGCCAGTGCGTGGAAGTCCTCGACCAGTTCCATGGCCGGATCGCACGCGCCGAGCGTGTCGGCGAAGGCACGCCCGCCGGTACCGGCCGGTCCGTCGTCCCCGCCGTCGGCCGGCAGATCGATCGACCCGGCGGTGTAGCCGTTGGAGGCGATCCGCCCGTCGATGACCTCGGCCTCGGTCAGCTCCAGATGCCCGGCCAGCTCCGCCACTGTGGGCGCGCGGCCGAGCGTGTCGGTCAGCGCGTCCTGGGCCTTGGCCAGGTCCGCACGCAACTCCTGAAGCCTGCGCGGCACATGGACGGCCCAGGTGGTGTCCCGGAAGAACCGCTTGATCTCCCCGTGGATGTACGGCACGGCGAAGGAGCTGAACTCCACCTCGCGGGACAGGTCGAACCGGTCGATGGCCTTGATCAGACCGATCGTGCCGACCTGGAGGATGTCCTCCATGTCACCGCTGCCGAGGTTGCGGAAGCGCCGTGCCGCGAATCTGACCAGGGACTGGTTCATCTCGATCAGTGTGTTGCGGGCGTACTGGTACTCGTGGGTGCCTTCTTCGAGGACCTGGAGCCGGTCGAAGAAGAGCTTCGACAGCTGCCGGGCGTCCTGGGGGGAGACCTTCCCCGTGTCCTCGATCCAAGGAAGCTCGCCGGACGGCGAGTCCGTACGAGTGGTGGCCGCTCCGATGCCCGCGGGGGCCGGAGCGGCGGGGGAATCCGTACTCATCGTCACGTCATCGCCTTTGCTGGTGTAGGCACTCTGCTGTGATGCCACTGCCTGAGGACCCGTCCGGTACTACCGTGGCCTAATAGTTGCTGTCTGGCAAGTGTTGCCCCCGAGTGGCCTTTCCCGTGGTCCTTCCGGCGGGATGCGTGAGCGAAGATCGCCTAGCATGTCCGCGGAAGGCTGGTGAGTCGTGGTACTGAAAACATTCGGCTGGGCATTCGGGTTCACCGTGCTCGGCCTCGCAGTGGCGGTGATCTACGACGGCTGGACCGCACTCGGGGTCGTGGCGATCCTGACCGTGCTGGAGATCTCGCTGTCCTTCGACAACGCGGTGATCAACGCCGGGATCCTGAAGAAGATGAGTGCCTTCTGGCAGAAGATCTTCCTCACGATCGGTGTCCTCATCGCCGTGTTCGGCATGAGACTCGCGTTTCCCGTCGTCATCGTCGCGGTCACCGCCAAGCTCAGCCCCGTCAAGGCGGTGCAGCTGGCGGTCAACGACAAGGACCGGTACCAGCAACTGGTCACCGACGCCCACCCGTCCATCGCCGCCTTCGGCGGCATGTTCCTGCTGATGATCTTCCTGAGCTTCATCTTCGAGGACCGCGAGATCAAGTGGCTGGGCTGGATCGAACGCCCGCTGGCCAAGCTCGGACAGGTCGAGATGCTGTCCGTCTGCCTCTCGCTGATCGTGCTGCTGATCGCCTCCATGACGGTCGCGACCCACGCCCACCAGCACGGCGGCGAACACGCCGACAAGGCGCAGACGGTCCTCACCTCCGGACTCGCCGGCCTCGTCACGTATCTGATCGTCGGCGGGCTCTCCAGCTTCTTCGAGAACAGACTGGCCGACGAGGCGGACGCCCAGGCCGACGCGGAGGTGATTCCGCCGGGCGAGCCGGGAACGGGGACCGCGGCCGGTCAGAGCGGCAAGGGCGGTCCGTCGCTGGTCGCCGTCACCGGCAAGGCCGCCTTCTTCATGTTCCTCTACCTCGAAGTCATCGACGCGTCCTTCTCCTTCGACGGCGTGATCGGCGCGTTCGCCATCACCAACGACATCGTGCTGATGGCACTCGGCCTCGGTATCGGCGCGATGTACGTCAGGTCGCTCACCGTCTACCTGGTCCGCCAGGGGACATTGGACGACTACGTCTATCTGGAGCACGGCGCGCACTACGCGATCGGCGCGCTGGCCGTGATCCTGCTCATCACCATCCAGTACCAGATCAGCGAGATCATCACCGGCCTCATCGGCGTCGTCCTGATCGGCTGGTCCTTCTGGTCGTCGGTCCTGCGCAACCGACGGATCGCGGCGGGCCGGGCGCGCGCGTCCGACATGGCGTAAGGCGTACGTGACCACCGGGACCGCCCGCCGCGTCACCGACGTGCTCCAGCCCCGCAACGCCCTGCTCGCCGGAATGACCGGCATCGGCGCGGCGGCGGCGGGCGACTGGACCGGCGTCCCCTGGGGGCTGTTGGGCGCGGTGTGCGCCGGGCTGGTACCCGCCGCGTACATAGAGTGGGAGCGCGGGCGCGGCAGATGGGGCGACCGGCACGTCGTGGACCGGACGCAGCGCGCACCGATCTTCCTGGTGATCCTCGGCTCGATCGCTCTCGGCGCGCTCGCCATGATCGCCGGCGGGGCGCCCACGGGCATCCTGATCGCGATGACCGCCCTGTGGGCGATGACGGTCGTCCTGCTGGCGGTCAACACCGTATGGAAGATCAGCGTCGACTCCGCCGTGGCGTCCGCGGTCGTCGCGATGCTCGCCGCCGTCCACGACCCGTGGTGGCTCGCGGCGTACGCGGTGGTCGTCGCCGTGTGCTGGTCCCGGGTACGCCTCGGCTACCACTCCGTCGCCCAGACGGCGGCCGGCGCGACGCTGGGCGCGGCCACGGCGGCGGCGTTCCTCCCGCTCTAGGGCGGTGACCGGGAAGGTTCACCGGGTCCGTCCGGTGGCCGGTTCGTCCTCAATCGCCGGACGGGCTCAACTGAGC